>NZ_POAG01000010.1:0-92723 GCF_002930065.1 Nocardioides sp. 616
CGTCGGCGTCGGCGTCGGAGTCGGAGTCGGAGTCGGAGTAGGCGTCGGCGTCGGCGTCGGCGTCGGCGTCGGCGTCGGGCTCGGGCTGGCTCTCGGACTCGGGCTACGCCAGCAGGTCGGGCCGGACGTCGGCGTCGGCGTCGGCGTCGGCTCCACGCTCGGCTCCACCGTCGGCTCCACGCTCGGCTCCACCGTCGGCTCCACGCTCGGCTCCACGCTCGGCTCCACCGTCGGCTCCACCGTCGGCTCCACCGTCGGCTCCACCGTCGGCCCCACCGTCGGCCCCACCGTCGGCCCCACCGTCGGCTCCACCGTCGGCTCCACCGTCGGCTCCACCGTCGGCTCCACCGTCGGCACTGGCAACGGTGACGGACCGACACAGTTCTCTATCGACTCGAGCACCAGCGTCTGCATGTCACCGTGGTCGGTGATGGCGATCGCGCCCCCACGCGCGTCGATTCCACGGAAGGAGTGCCGGTTCCCGCGCGGCGCGGCGGCCGACATAGGCAGGTTCTCCCACCCGTCGTACAGCACCGCTGTGACGGTCCCGCCGGACGTCCAGCTGGCCAGGTCGACCGAACCGATCTTGGCGTGGGCGTTGAAGTCCTCATCAGCGACGGTGAACCACAGGGTGGTCCCTTCCCGAACAATGCTGTGCACCTGCACGTCACGGCCGACGGGGATGTCCACCACCCCCCAGGCACCGGTGGCCTTGTCCAAGCGCAGGATCCGGTTGCCGCCGTACTCGTTGTAGTACACGGCGTCATGGTCCAAGGCGATCTGCCAAGCCAACGTGTCGAAGTGCTTCAGCGGGCTTCGAGGAGGCGCGTAAGTCGCGGTGAGCGTGTTCGTCGCAGGGTCATAGCGGCGCAGCGCGCGGTCCGCCCAGTTCGTGAACCACAGGGCGTCCAGTTCGGCGTCGTAGGCCAGGTGGGTGGCGCCGGGCGGAAGGTCGCTCGACCCGTGGTGGACACAGTTGGCAGCAGCGTCCCTCTCCTCCGCGGGGGTGCAGGCAAGCTCGTCGACGGCGATCTGGGCGGCCGCCCGCACCTCAGCATCAGTGGCTTCGTCGAGCCGCACGTCGCCCCCGAAGTCAAGGCGGTTCTGGCACCGGTCCCCCAGTCCGGAGGCCTTGACCCAGCCGATCGTCGAGTGCTTGACGCCAGGACGGGTGCGGTGGTCGCCCTCGCTCTCCGCGAACCAGATCCGGTCCCGCCGGGTGTCGTGCACCAGGCCGATGACCTGGTTGTCGTCCCCCGGCAACGGCACGGCGCAGGCCGTGAACGGGGACTTCGTCGAGTAGCGCACGAGCATCGAGTGGTTGCCGACCCCGCCGCTCTGCGTCCCACCCAAGGCGACCCAGACGCTGTCGGGGGTGGTCACGACGGACTCTCCCAGCTCGCTGCCCGAGCCCCGGGGATGTTGCCCCTTGAAAGACGAGCCGAACGGCCGGGTCCAGCCCAGGAGCTCGGCGCCCTCGTGGTACGTCGCAAGTGGAACGTCGAACCGCCGCACCTCCTCCTGGACGGAGCGCCCCACCCTCATGCTGAACTCGCCGAGGGTCCAGACCGCACCCTCGTCGTCGAAGGCGGTGTCGAGCGGGTGTCCGACGAAGTCGATGCCGTGGGAGAAGCGAGCCTGGGTGACAGTGAAGGCCTGCTCGTAGGACCGGGTGCTCCAACTGACCTCAGGATGGGTCGAGTCAGGCGGGGCTTCCGCGGCGGTGGCAGGCAGCCAGGCGGAAAGGGCCCCGGTCAGCAGGGACACGGCCGTGAGCCACGCAACCCTGCTCGGTCCCCGGCCCACAGGCGTCCTTCCGTCGAGTACGACGCGACGCCCGACGGCTTCGGGCCGCGTCGGGACCGGCCACGCATGGTGCGCCGAGCCCCGTCAATCCTCGATCGGTGGGATGCAAGGACATGCCCAAAATAGGTGATGACGGCTCCGTCCGGGGCGGAACCGTCATCTTGCTGCGCATTGTGGGGAGCGTCTCAGCCCCCCGCGACCGCAGGAATGACCGAGATCTGCGTGCCGTCGGGGGTGGGCGTCGCAAGGTTGTCCAGGAAGCGCACGTCGTCGTTGCCGACGTAGACGTTCACGAACCGGCGCAGCTTGCCGGCCTCGTCGAGGATGCGCCCCTTGATGCCGGGGAACTTCGCGTCCAGGTCGTCCAGCACGCCGGCCAGGTCCGCACCCTCGGCGCTGACCTCGGAGTCACCCCCGGTGTAGGTGCGCAGGATGGTGGGGATTCGGACGGAAACGCTCATCGGTTCACATTCTCCTCGGTCAGCCCGGTGGCGGCGAAGGCGGCGTACGTCGGGGGGATGGTCGCGGCAGGACCCACCCGGTCGGAGACCGCGTCCAGGGTCTTCAGGCCCATCCCGGTGTTGATCACCACGGTCTCCAGGGTGGGGTCCAGCTGGCCGGTCTCCACCAGCTTCTTCAGCACGCCGATCGTGGTGCCGCCGGCGGTCTCGGTGAAGATGCCCTCGGTGCGGGCCAGCAGCAGGATGCCGTCGCGCACGGCGTCGTCGTCGATGTCCTCCACCGCTCCCCCAGATCGCCGGCAGACGTCCAGCACGTAGATGCCGTCCGCGGGGTTGCCGATGGCCAGGCTCTTGGCGATGGTGTCCGGCTTCACCGGGCGGATGGCGTCGACGCCACCCTTGAAGGCCACGCTCACCGGCGAGCAGCCGGTGGCCTGGGCGCCGAAGACCTTGTAGGGCTTGTCCTCGACCAGGCCCAGCTTGACCAGCTCACGGAACGCCTTGTCGACCTTGGTCAGCTGGGAGCCCGAGGCCACCGGGATCACGATCTGGTCCGGCAGCCGCCAGCCGAGCTGCTCGGCGATCTCGTAGCCCAGCGTCTTGGACCCCTCGGCGTAGTAGGGGCGCACGTTGACGTTGACGAACGCCCACCCCTCCTCCTCACCGGCGATCTCGGAGGCGAGCTTGTTGACGTCGTCGTAGTTGCCGTCGACGGCCACCAGCGAGTCGGTGTAGACGGCGGAGTTGACCTGCTTGGCCCGCTCCAGGTTGCTCGGGATGAAGACCACGGTCTTCATCCCGGCCCGCGCTCCGGCCGCCGCCACGGCGTTGGCCAGGTTGCCCGTGGACGGGCAGGCGAAGACCTTGCTGCCGAACTCCCGGGCCGCGCTCAGGGCGCAGGCCACGACGCGGTCCTTGAACGAGTGCGTGGGGTTGGTCGAGTCGTCCTTGACCCACAGGTTGTCGATCCCGAGCTCGCGCCCCAGGTTGTGGGCCTTGAGGAGCCGGGTGAACCCGGGCTCCATGTTCGGGCTCTGCTCGATGTCGTCCGGCACCGGCAGCAGCGCCTTGTAGCGCCAGATGTTCGCCGGGCCGGCCTCGATCTGCTCCCGCGTCACGGCGGGGAAGTCGTAGGCGATCTCCAGCGGGCCGAAGCACTCCGGACAGGCGTAGTGCGGACCGAGCTCGATCTTGTGGCCACACTCCCGGCAGGAGAGCCCGGTCGCATGACCGAAGGCGCCCTCGCGCAGGATCGGGGTGGTGCTCGGGGTGGTGCTCGGGGCGGTGCTCGGGGTGTCGGACTCAGTGGTCGCGGCGCTCATGAAGGACCTCCTTCTCATCTGCCCCGCACGGACCTCGCGCGAGTCGGAATTAGCACCGTTTCCGCGACTGACGACTATGTCGCCAGGAGGCTCGCGGCGGTTGCCGGGACTTCGTCGGGCCGTTCCCTCAGTCCCTCTTGATGAGCTGGCACGAGCGTACGTGGCCGTCTCAGAATGTGCACACGCGTCCCACATGTTGGCGCTCAGGCGGGGAAAACGGGTCCTTGCCGTCTCGAAGCCGCGATGTCGTCCCTCAGCTGCCGCAGCAGGGCGAGCACGCCGTCGGGGCCGTCGACCACTAGGTCGGCGAGCTCGTTGAGGATGTCCGGCCCGTCACCGCCGTCGGAGCACACCACCATCGCCGGCATCCCCGCCGCGCGCAGGTCCCGGACCTGGTTGAAGGCCTCGATGTCGCCCAGGTCGTCGCCGGCGAAGAGGAACCCGCCGGCACCGAGGCGCTCCACCAGGCCGGCCACCGCAATCCCCTTGTGCATGCCCGGGGCCCTGACCTCGACGACCAGGCGGCCGGGCTCGACGGTCAGCCCGTGCCGACCCGCCACCTCCTGCACCACCGGCACGAGCCGCGCGAAGATCGTGGCCGGGTCGTCGAGGCGACGGGTGTGCAGCGCCACCGCGAGGCCCTTCTGCTCGACGTACGCCCCGACGGCGTCAGCCCGGCGCAACAGCCATGGCACCTCGCGCAGGAAGGCCGCCAGTCCCGCCGGCGGACGAGGGGAGACGACCCGCCGCTCGCGGGAGCTCCAGCGCTCGTTGCCGTACTGGCCGAGCACCACGAACTCCTTGCCCATGTCGGCGATCCGGGTGCCGATCTCGTCCAGGTCGCCCAGCGCGAGCGCCTGACGGGCGGGCCGGCCCGTGATCACGGCGATGCCGCCGACCAGCTCGGCGAGCTCGACCAGCAGCTCGGGCGCGTCAGGATGGATGTGCGCCTGTGTCGGGTCCTCGACGATCGGGGCCAGGGTGCCGTCGAAGTCGAGCCCGATCACCAGTTCTGGGGCGACGCGCACGAGCTCGGCGTACAGCGCCGCCACCTCCGGGGTGGGGAACTCCATGCCCCCACTCAACCAGACTCAGCCGGTCAGGATGACAGTGAGGCGGTCGAGCTTCATCGGTGAGACGGCCGGCTGCATCCGCTGGACGCCCAGGTCGAGGGCCAGGAGCTCGGCCTCGGCCTTGAGCCGCTCGGGGAAGTAGACGGTGGTCCCGGGGACGGTGCCGTACCAGTTGTCGGACCCGACGACCTGCCATCCGGCCCCGCTGACCTTCGCGGCGGTGCTGGCGGCGAGACCGCGGATCCCCGAGTTGTTGTAGACCTCGACGTAGACCTTGCCGCGCTCGATCACCGGCTCGGGCTCCACGGTCGGGGTGACCGCCGGCGCCTCGGGGGCCGGCGGCTCGGTCACGGTCGGGTCGACCGCCGGTTCCTCGGCCCGCGAGACCGTCTCCACGCGACGCTCCTCGGCGGGCCGGTCCTTGGTGGCCACGAAGGCGATGCCGGCCATCGCGATCGCGATGATGCTGAGCATGACCAGCGGGGACGGGAACGCGACCCCGCGCTCGTCACGGCGGCGGCTCATCTCAGACCTCGAAGCCGAGACGGCGGGCGGAGCGCTGGCGCTGGCGCTGCGAGCGCAGCCGTCGCAGCCGGCGTACCAGGAGCGGGTCGGCCTCGAGCGCCTCCTCGCGATCGATGAGCGCGTTGAGCACCTGGTAGTAGCGGGTCGAGCTCATGTCGAACTCGTCGCGGACGGCCTGCTCCTTGGCGCCGGCGTACTTCCACCAGTGGCGCTCGAACTCCAGGATCTTGCTGTCGCGCTCGCTCAGACCGCGGGCCGGCTCTTCCTCGTGACCGTGGAGGGCGTTCGCGGCGTCCATGTGCGTGTCTCCCCTGGATCTGCTGACGTGTCCGTGCCGTGCTCGCCCCACTGTAGGCGACGAACCACACCGATGTCATTCGCTTCGGCGAGTCGTGGCAGACCCGTGGCGAGAACATCCAACCGGGAGCCCGCGACACCGGTCATGCGCGTCCGCGAACCGGACGGGGTGCTGCCCACTAGGGTGTGGACGTGACCTCCACAGGCTCCGCCGATCTCGTCATCGTCGCCAACAGACTGCCCGTCGACCGGTTCGAGCAGCCCGACGGCACTCCGGGCTGGCGCCGCTCCCCCGGAGGGCTGGTCAGCGCCCTGGAGCCGGTGCTGCGGGCCAGTGACGGAGCCTGGATCGGGTGGCCGGGCGGCACCGAGGAGGACCTCGAGCCGTTCGAGGCCGACGGCATGGACCTGGTCCCGGTGCACCTGAGCGCCGACGAGGTCGAGGAGTTCTACGAGGGGTTCTCCAACGCCACCCTGTGGCCGCTCTACCACGACGTCGTGGCCAAGCCGGAGTTCCACCGCGAGTGGTGGGAGTCCTACGTCCGGGTCAACCAGCGGTTCGCGGAGAAGGCCGCGGCCGTCGCCGCCAAGGACGCCACCGTGTGGGTGCACGACTACCAGCTGCAGCTGGTGCCGCAGATGCTGCGCGACCTGCGGCCGGACCTGCGGATCGGCTTCTACCTGCACATCCCCTTCCCGCCCACCGAGCTCTTCCAGCAACTGCCGTGGCGCCGTCAGGTGCTCGAAGGGCTCCTCGGTGCCGACCTGATCGGCTTCCAGCTGGCCGGCGGGGCCCAGAACTTCATCCGCCTGGTGCGCCAGCGCGTGGGCCACAAGACGCACCGCGACCTGGTCTACCTGCCCGACGGCCGGACCGTGCGCGCGGCGGCGTTCCCGATCTCCATCGACGCCGCCGACTTCGAGAAGCTCGCCCGCTCCGAGGGGGTGGAGCAGCGCGCCAAGGAGATCCGCGAGGCGCTGGGCAACCCCAAGAAGGTGTTCCTCGGCATCGACCGCCTCGACTACACCAAGGGCATCTACGCCCGGCTGCGGGCCTACAGCGAGCTGCTCGCCGACGGGCACTTCGACGTCGAGGACGCGGTCTTCGTCCAGGTCGCGACCCCGTCGCGGGAGCGCGTGGAGCAGTACCGCATCCTGCGCGACGAGATCGACCGCCTGGTGGGCCGGATCAACGGCGACCTCGGCAAGATCGGCAGCCCGGCGATCTCCTACATGCACTCCTCCTTCCCGCGCGAGGAGATGGCCGCCCTCTACCGGGCCGCCGACATCATGGTCGTCACCCCGTTCCGGGACGGCATGAACCTGGTCGCCAAGGAGTACATCGCCTGCCGCTTCGACGGCCAGGGCGCGCTGGTGCTCTCCGAGTTCGCCGGCGCCGCCAACGAGCTGCGCCAGGCGTGGCTGATCAACCCCTACGACATCAACGGCATGAAGGCCGCCCTCCTCGACGCCTACAACGCCTCCCCCCGGGAGCTCGGGCGACGGATGAAGGCGATGCGCAAGACGGTGGTCGAGCACGACGTGAAGGCCTGGGCGGACGCCTTCCTCGAGGAGCTCTCCTCGGTGCGCCGCGACCACGGCAAGACGGTGCGGCCGGTCTCCCAGAGCTGAGCGCCGCGAGCCGAGCTCAGGCGAAGGTGGTGGCGTGCGGGGCCGCCATCACCGCCAGCAGGTCCTCCTTCAGCGGACCCGAGAGCTCGCCCCAGCCGGGGCGGTAGCCGTAGACGTCGCCCAGCGAGACGGCGCTGCGCTGGCCGTCGAGGATGTCGATGTCGGCGACCGAGATGAACGCCGGGTGCGGCAGCCCGACCGCCTCGGAGACCTTGATCAGGTCGCGCCGCAACGAGACGACGTAGTTGGCCAGGCGCTGCTGCTTCAGCCCCACGTCCAGCCCGCGGGTGTAGCGCGGGTTCTGGGTGGCCACCCCCACCGGGCAGTGGTCGGTGTGGCACTTCTGGGCCTGGATGCAGCCGACCGCCATCATCGCCTCGCGGCCCACGTTGACCATGTCGGCACCCAGGGCGAAGGCCACCAGCGCGTTCTCGGCCAGCCCCAGCTTTCCCGCGCCGATGAAGGTCACCTCGTCGGTCAGCCCAGCCTCCGCGAAGCGCCGGTAGACCTGGCTGAACCCGACCCGGAACGGGTAGGCGACCGAGTCGGCGAAGATCATCGGCGCCGCTCCGGTGCCGCCCTCGCCGCCGTCGATGTTGACGAAGTCCACCCCCCGGGTGCGGTCGGACATCTCCTCCACCAGCTCGTCCCAGAACTCCATGTTGCCCACGGCCGACTTGATGCCCACCGGCAACCCGGTCTCGGTCGCGACGAGCTCGACGAAGTCCAGCAGGGAGTCGACGTCGCCGAAGGCGGTGTGCCGACTCGGGGAGGCGCAGTCCTCGCCCTCCGCGATGCCACGGATCGCCGCGATCTCGGTACTGACCTTCTCCCCCGGGAGCATCCCGCCCAGTCCGGGCTTGGCGCCTTGGGAGAGCTTGACCTCGATCGCCCGGACCGGCGCCGACTGCACCAGGTCCTTGAGGCGGCCGAGGTCGAAGCCGCCGTGCTCGTCGCGGCAGCCGAAGTACGCCGTACCGATCTGGAAGACCAGCTCACCGCCCGCCCGGTGGTACGGCGACAGCCCGCCCTCGCCGGTGTTCTGCAGGCAGCCCGCGCTGTCCGCGCCGCGGTTCAGCGCCTCGATCGCCGCGCCGGACAGGGCACCGAAGCTCATCCCGGAGACGTTGACCACCGAGCGGGGCCGGAAGGCGTGAGTGCGTCCGCGAGGTCCGCCCAGCACCTTGGCCGAGGGCACCGAGACCCCCTCCTCGCCGTGCGGAGCGGTCACCGCGCCGGAGCCCATGAAGGTGCGGTGCTTGATGATCGGGTAGCCCGAGACCTGCTCGACGTCGTTGTCGGTGCCGAAGCCGAAGTAGTTGTTCTCCAGCTTGGAGCTGGCATAGATCCACCGGCGCTGGTCCCGGCTGAACGGGCGCTCCTCGTCGTTGCTGGTCACGATGTACTGCCGCAGCTCGGGCCCGACCGTCTCCGCCCAGTAGCGGAAGTGACCGACCACCGGGAAGTTGCGCAGGATGGCGTGCTTCTTCTGCGTCAGGTCGTAGGCGACCACCCCGCCCAGCGCCGTAGCCGCCACGCCTGCTGCTCCACGCCAGCTCATCTGCTCATCCACTTCATGGTTCGTGTCTAGTCGCAGCGCCCAAGGCTTGTCGAGTCGACCCCGTCCCGCACCCGTCTGCGGGCTAGATTCGGGGCCATGGATCTGATCCCCAAGCCCGGTCAGGTCGTCTCCGCGGCCGGCAACGTGGCCAGCATGATGCTCTACGGCGGCCTGGCGGATCTGAGGCCCACGCCCCGCACCCTGATCGACGAGGGCGAGCTTCGCGAGCTCTACCACTACCGTCCCGAGGCCGGCAGGCCCGAGCACGGCGACCCGGTGCTGCTGGTGACCCCGCTGGCAGCTCCGGCGATCTGCTACGACCTGCGCCGTGGGTGCTCGCTGGTGGAGCACCTGGTGGCGGGCGGGCGGCCGACGTACCTGGTGGAGTACGGACCGGTCTCCTTCCGCGACCGCAACCTGGGCATGGAGCACTGGGTCGAGGAGGTGCTGCCGAGCGCCGTCGAGGAGGTCTCCCGGCACGCGGGCGGGCGCCCGGTGCACGTGGTCGGCTGGAGCCTCGGCGGCATCTTCGCCCTGCTCGCCGCCGCCGACCGGCCGGGACTCCCGGTCGCCTCGCTCACGGTGCTGGGGACGCCGTTCGACGTGCGCGAGGTGCCCCTGGTGGCCCCGGTGCGCCCGTTGCTCAACCTCACCGCGGCCGGGGGTCCGGTCAACCGGCTCTACCAGGCCCTGGGCGGCGCGCCGCAGCCCCTGGTGCGCTGGGCCTTCGAGCTCACCAGCGTCCAGAAGATCCTCACCCGCCCCCTGGTGACCGTGCAGCACCTCGACGACGCCGACTACCTCGCTCAGCTCGAGGCGGTGGACCGGTTCGTCGCCAACATGGCGGCCTACCCGGGCCGCACGTTCGGACAGCTCTACCACCGCTTCATCCGGGCCAACGGCTTCGCCAAGGGCGAGTTCGAGCTCGGCGACCGGACCATCCGGGTCGCCGACATCAGCGCCCCGGTCCTGCTCTTCGGTGGGCTCACGGACGGGATCGCCCCCATCGCCTCGATCCGCGCCGGGATCCCGCTGCTGACCGGCGCCAAGGAGGTCCGCTTCGAGATGGTGCCCGGTGGGCACCTGGGGATGCTGACCGGTCGCCGGGCACGCGACACCACCTGGCGGGTGCTGGACGAGTGGCTCGACCAGTGGTCCGGCCGCAGCCCGGCCAAGAAGACGGGCAAGAAGACGGGGCCGCCCATCGGGGCGAACCCCACGCGTCGCCACGGCTCGGGAGGGTCGCGAGCACTCGCCCGCTGAGCCGCTCCGGCTCAGGTCACCTCGTGGGTGGTGACCACCCCGTGGGTGGCCGCCCACTGGCCCAGGTCCCGCTTCTCGATGGCCGCGGCCATCAGGTCCGGGAACAGGTCGGGGGTGCAGGCGAAGGACGGGACCCCGATCTCGGCCAGGGCGGCAGCGTGTCGGGCGTCGAACGAGGGGGCACCGGAGTCGCTCAGCGCGAGCAGCGCGATCATCACTGCTCCAGAGTCGACGACCTGGCGGGCGCGGCGGACCATCTCCTCGGCGATCCCGCCCTCGTACAGGTCGCTGATCAGGACCAGGACGGTGTCGCTCGGGCGAGCGATCTGCTGCTGGCAGTAGGCCAGTGCCCGGTTGATGTCGGTTCCGCCGCCCAGTTGCACCCCGAAGAGCACGTCGACGGGGTCGTCCATCTCGTCGGTCAGGTCGACTACCTCGGTGTCGAAGACGACCATCCGGGTGTGCACCGAACGCAACGACGCCAGCACCGCACCGAAGACGCTGCTGTAGACGATCGACTCCGCCATCGAGCCCGACTGGTCGACGCAGAGGATGATCTCGCGCTCCACCTGGCTGCTCCGACGGGCGTGGCCGACCAGTCGCTCCGGGATCACGGTGCGGTGCTCGGGCTGGTAGTGACGCAGGTTGGCGGCGATGGTGCGGCCCCAGTCGATGTCACGGAACTTGGGGCGCCGGGTCCGCGAGGACCGGTCCAGCGCCCCGGTCACCGCCTGCACTGTCCTGGACCGCAGCCGCTCCTCCAGCTCGTCGGTCACCTGGCGCACCACGGCTCGCGCTGTCTCGCGGGAGTGCTCGGGGATCACCCGGCCGAGTCCGATCAGGGTGGAGACCAGGTGGATGTCGGGCTGGACCGCGCGCATCATCTCCGGCTCCAGGAGCAGCTGGGCCAGGCCGAGCCGCTTCATGGCGTCGGCCTGCATCACCTGCACCACCGAGGACGGGAAGTAGCCGCGGATGTCGCCCAGCCACCGGGCCACCCGGGGCGCGGACCGGCCCAGACCGGCCGACCGCTCCCCGGCCTGGTCGCCGTACAGCGCAGCCAACGCCTCGTCGCGCCGGGCGTCGTCGGCCGACAGCGAGACCCGCTGGCCGCCCGGGCCACTCAGCCCGTCGCCCTCGTCGCCGCCGAGCACCAGGCGCCACCGCTCCAGGCGGTCACGCCCCGCCCTCATGTGCGAACCCCCCAGCCGAGCAGGCGGGCCACGGTGAGCAGCGCGGGGGTGGCCTGCTCGAGGTCGATCCCGAGATCGGTCGTCACCTCAGGGCTTCCGGTGCCGTCCAGGCGCGACACCCGGCCTCCGATGGTGCGTCGCTCCGGAGCGGAGAAGGCGGAGAAGGTACGCCGCAGCAACGGGAGCAGGTCCTCGAAGACCTCCTCCTCCACGCCCGACACCCAGGCGTCGACCAGCCCCAGCAGGTCGAGGTCGTGCACGAGCAGCACCGCGTCGCCGGCCAGGAAGCCGTCCAGCCAGGCCGCTCCCTGGACCGCCGGGGCGGCGAGCGAGAGCCGCCGGCTCATCCGCCGGGCGGCCTCCTCGGCGTCCAGCTGACCGGCGTCCAGAAGCAGGCGGGTGGCACGGCCCGCGACGGAGCCGTGCACGGAGTCGACGTCGCTGATGCTCTCCAGGCCCTGCCGCCACGCTTGGTCGAGCTCCTCGTTCTGGAGCAGCGCCAGGCCCCGGTGCGCGGAGTCGATCCGGGCTCGCAGCAGCGATGCGGCGTCGTCGTCGAGGGCCGCGCACGCCATCGCGAGTCCGAGGCAGGCGCGGAGCACGGTGGCGCTGAGGATGCCGCGCACCTGGGTGACGTCGGCCCCACGCACGTCGCCGTAGCGACACGTCCGGGCCAGCGGCTCCACGGTGACCAGCAGCGCGGGCACGTCGTGCTGCACCGCCGCCCGGTCGGCGAGCACGGCCAGCACCGCACGCACCCCGTCGGGGAGGTCGGCCAGCAGGCAGGCCCCCACCAGGTCGCTGAGCTCGGCCAGGTCGTCGGAGGCGGCTGCCCGTTCGGCCACCCGGGAGACCGCGGCGGCCTCGACGGTGGTGCCGTGGATGCTGGCCTCCACCACGTCGACGGCGATCTCCGGTCGCCACTCCAGCTGCCAGGCCTCCTTGAAGGTGCCGGTGGTCCGCCCCGTGTCCGCGGGCGTCGCCCAGCCGATGCCGAGGACGGCCAGACGGTGCAGGAAGACCGACCGGGCCAGGTGCGGAGCCTTGCGCAGGTCGAGCTCCACCGTGGTGAGCGCCGCCCCTGGCTTGAGGCGGAGGCTCCGCTGCTGGCGGGCGAGGTCGGCGGCCAGCGGCACGGTCGGGGCCGAGTCCGGCACCCGTCCCAGCTCCTCCCCCACCACCAGCGTCCGGTGCACCAGGTCCAGGGGCAGGCGCGACCCGTCGCAGAGCACGGTCTGCGCAGCGTCGTCGAGCTCGCTCAGCCCGACGGAGGGTCGACCACGCACCGCTGCCAGTGCGGTGGCGAGCCGGACGCTCTCCACCACCGAGGCGGTCGAGGCATCCAGCTGCTCGCCCCGCAGCGCGCGGGCCACCCGGACCAGCCAGGTGGTGGCCACGTCAGCACGGGCGAGGTCCGGGCGGGACCAGTGGGCGAACAGGTGGGCGTACCAACCGGGTGCGTCGACCCCGGCGCCGTACCCGGAGTCGTAGGAGAGCCGGGCGGAGGTCCACGGCGTCCAGGTCGCCGCGACCTTGACCTTGGGCAGGTTGCGGAGCAGGTCGTTGTCGCGGCTCACCGGCGGGAAGGTCCCGGGCACCAGCGCCGGTGCGTGCCAGGCGCCGCAGACCACCGCGATCCGCTGCTGCGGGTCCAGGGCCTTGAGCTCGGCCCGCAGGATCTTGCGCATGTAGGCCTCGCGTCGGGCGTTCTCCAGCACGTCGGGGTCGTCGGCGGGTCGCTCGTCGAGGACCCGCACCTCGGCCATCGCCTCGCGCACCGCGTCGAAGCGCTCGGGTGCCGTCTCGTGCCGCTGCTCGACCGCGTCCTCCCACCAGCGCTCGGCGTCGTCGTACCCCGCGGCCGCCGCGAGCGTCGCCAGCGGGTCGGGCCGAGGCGCCCGCTCGGTCACCTCCTCGTCCTCGTCCTGCTGGGCCGCGAGGCCGAACTGGTGGCTGGCGGGCAGGTCCAGGAACCGCACCGGGATGCCCCGGTCCAGCGCCCAGCGGGCGGCGACCCACTCCGGGGAGAACTCGGCCAGCGGGTAGAACATCGCCTGCTTCGGGGTCTCCGCGGCGTAGACGAGGCCGGCGACGGGCGGCACCATGGCGGCGTCGCCGAGCAGCTCCACCACGCCGTCCAGCTCCGGGCAGCCCTCGATCAGCACCAGGTCCGGGGTCAGCTCCTCGAGGGCCTGCGCGACGGAGCGCGCGGAACCGGGCCCGTGGTGGCGGACCCCCAGGACGTCGACGGACGCCGTGGCCACGGCGCTCAGCCCAGCTCGCGGCAGGCCCGATAGAGGTCCTGCCACTCGCGGCGGTTGCGGACCACTGTCTCCAGGTACTCCTGCCAGACCAGCCGGTCCTGGACCGGGTCCTTGACCACGGCACCGATCAGCCCGGCGGCGACGTCCCCGGCGCGCACCACGCCGTCGCCGAAGTGGGCCGCCAGCGACAGTCCGTTGGTCATCACCGAGATGGCCTCGGCGGTCGACAGGGTCGCGGAGGGCGACTTGATGGTGGTGCGCTGGTCCTCCGTGACCCCGCCGCGCAGCTCGCGCATCACGGTCACCACCCGGCGGATCTCCGAGAGCGACTCCAGGTCGGCCGGGAGCTGCAGAGAGCTGCCGAGTGCGGTCACCCGGCTGCGAACGATCTCGATCTCCTGCTCGAGGGTGTCCGGCAGCGGGAGCACCACGGTGTTGAAGCGTCGGCGCAGCGCCGACGAGAGGTCGTTGACGCCCTTGTCCCGGTTGTTGGCGGTGGCGATGACGTTGAACCCCTGGGTGGCTTGCACCTCCTCGTCGAGCTCGGGGATCGGCAACGACTTCTCCGACAGGATGCTGATCAGGGAGTCCTGCACGTCGGCGGGGATGCGGGTCAGCTCCTCGATCCGCACCAGACGGCCGCTCTCCATCGCCCGCATCACCGGACCGGGCACCAGCGCCGCCCGGGTCGGCCCCTCGGCCAGCAGCCGGGCGTAGTTCCAGCCGTAGCGCAGCGACTCCTCGGGCGTTCCCGCCGTGCCCTGCACGACCAGGCCGGAGGTCCCGCTGATCGCTGCCGCGAGGTGCTCGCCGAGCCAGGTCTTCGCGGTGCCGGGCACGCCCAGGAGCAGCAGCGCCCGATCGGTGGCCAGCGAGGAGATGGCGATCTCCACCAGCCGGCGACTCCCCAGGTACTTCGGGGTGATGCTGCGGCCGTCGGGCAGGTCGCCGCCCAGCACGTAGGTCGAGACCGCCCACGGGGAGAGCTGCCACGACGGCGGGCGCGGGCGGTCGTCGACCTCCGCGAGCGCGGCCAGCTCGTCGGCGTAGGCCTGCTCGGCGTGCTCCCGGAGCACCCGGGGCTGGTCTGAGGTGGCGGTCATGAGAAGGCCTCCGTGATCGAGGAGTGGAAGGAACCGAACTGGAGGACGTCGGTGAGGGCCCGTCGACAGAGACGGTCCTCGGGCTTGAGCCGGTCGAGGCAGCGCTGCACCACCGGCGCCAGCTCGACCGGCAGGGCCGCCGACAGTGTCCCCTGGCCGAGGGAGTGCACCACCAGCTCGCCGTGCTTGCCCGGCAGAAGGTCGAGCACCGCCCGGGCGACCTCGAGGCCCCACGGGGTGGGCAGGGCAGCCAGCTCGGGAAGCACGCCGGGGGCCGGCCCCTCCTTGCGCAGGCGGGACACCACGCGTGCCTCGCGCTCGGCGGCCGGCAGCAGCTGGACCAGGTCGGGCTCCGTCGCCCCGCCTGCCAGCAGCGCCGCCGCCCACACCGGGTCGCGCCGCAGCACCGCCGTCTCGGCCAGCGCCCGGCGTACGTCGTCGTCTGCGACCATCGCGGCGGCGCCCGCCGCGTCGCGACCGCTCACCAGGGTCCACAGATCCAGGGGCGCGCCCCGGACCAGGCTCCTGAGCCAGGCCCGTCGGTCGGGCTCGGCGCCGCCGCGGGGCAGCGCGAGTCCGTCGCGGACGCCCGCCCCGTCCGGGTCGCCGGGGACGTCGACCTCGAGGCTCTTGCGCAGCATTCCGGTCACCCGCACCAGGCCGGCGAGCCGTCCGGCCATCCGGGCGGCACGGGCGCTTGCCGGCAGCCGGTCCAGCAGAGCGGCTGCCTGCTGTCGCACCGAGGCGGCACGGTCGTCGAGCGCCGACTCCAGCAGCGCCTCGTCGTCCGGACCGAGACCGACGTGCAGCGACTCCAGGTGCGCCCGACGCTCTTTGGCCCCCAGCGTTCCCCAGTGCGCCTCGAGCACCTCGCGGGCCTGGCCGGGGTCGACCCGCCGGACGCGGGTCAGCATCTCGGTGGCGGCGACGGTGGGGAGGCTGGGCCACTCCTCGGCCCACTGCTGGGGTGGCGGCTCGACGCCGGCCGTCCGCGCCCCGTCCTGGAGGAGGTCGCGCCAGTCCGGGTTGAGCGCAGCCAGCCAGGCGCCCCGGGCGCCCACCGCCGCGGGCAGCGCCTGGGCCACGGCGGGTCGCGTGGTCGCCAGCAGGAACAGGTCGGGCAGCAGCCGGGGCCCCACCAGGAGGCCGGTGGCCGCGGCGGCCTGCAACCAGGTCACGACCAACCGGTCGCGCTGCGGCTTGCCCAGGGGTGGCTGGCGCAGCAGCAGCTCGAGCAGCTGCATGGCTCGCGCCGGCGCCGTCGGCTGCGTCTCCGCCGCCGGCGGCGCGGGCGTGGCCGGGCCGTCCTGCGGCAGCCGCCCGGCGCGGCGGAGCACGTCTGCGAGTGCGGCCAGCTCAAGCAGTCGAACATCGCGGCCCGCCTCCCCGGGTGTGGGTCCGGGAAGAGCGGGAACGAGCGGGGGCTCGCGGCGCGCGGTCCCGAGGAGGGCAGCTGACTGGAGCTCGGAGAGCCAGGTGGAGGTGGTCACAGGGCGGTGACCTGTCCGTCGCCCACCGCGGTCAGGGGCCGGAAGCGTCCGTCCTCCAGCTCGCCGAAGAGCTCCAGGGGGGCCCCGCCGCTGAGCGCGAGCAGCAGCCACACCGGGGCGTCCTCCACCAGCGGCAGCACGTGTCCCGCATCGTCGCGCAGGTACGCCGGTCGGCCGGCGTCCGCGGGGGCGACGGTGACGTCGCCGAGCAGCACCGGGTGCCGGTCGCGCCACGGCACCGTCGCGATGGTGGCTGCCGCCGCCGCGAGGGCGTCCGCGACCGAGGACCGTCCGGGCAGGGAGTCGAGCACCCGCGAGGAGGTGGGGTCACCCGCGAAGACCGCCCGTCGGGGCGGGTGCCCCGGATAGCGGGCGACGGCCACGTCGAGGAGCGCACCACTCAGCTGCGGCACGGCCACCACCTCGCCGTACCCGGCGAAGTCGAGCACCTGGACGACCTCGCCGTCCGGTCCCCGCAGCCAGGTCCGTTGCTGCTGGACCTTGCCCTCGTCGCTGC
Organism: Nocardioides sp. 616; assembly: GCF_002930065.1. Taxonomy (NCBI): domain Bacteria; kingdom Bacillati; phylum Actinomycetota; class Actinomycetes; order Propionibacteriales; family Nocardioidaceae; genus Nocardioides; species Nocardioides sp. 616. Next base: position 16,508 of record NZ_POAG01000010.1, read on the forward strand.
GGTGCGCACCCAGCACCAGCCACGGCCCGGGTCGTGGTGGCCCCGCCCGCACCTCGGCCGCGGCCTGCGCCCAGCCCAGCACCACGCGGAGCTCGGCCGTCTCGTCCTCGGACAGGTTGTCGCGGTCCTGCCAGGCGCACGTGATCGTCCACCAGCGGCCGAGCACGTCGAGCAGGTGCTCGGCCCAGTCCTCGCGGGCGTGCACCTGGGAGCCCATGGTCCGCACCTGCTCGGCCAGCCCGGGCAGCTGGCTGTCCACGAGCCGTGCGGCCGTGCCGTCCCACCAGGCGTAGGGCTGCGAGCGAGCCGCGGCCAGGCCGGAGCGTGCCACGTCGCCGAGCCAGCGTCGGAAGTCGTCGATGCCCGCACTCATCAGCGCCAGGCGCTGCTCGAGGCGCTTGGCGGCCGCCGCCGGATCGGCCGGCGCGCGATCCGGTGCCTCCTGGGTCCGCTCGGCCTTCTCCGCGCGGCGACCGGCCCACTCCTGGGCGAAGTCGGCCACCTGCCCGCTCTCGTCGAGCGCTCCCCGCGACCACAGCATCAGCAGCGCCAGACCGTGCTTGCAGGGAAACTTCCGGCTGGGGCAGGAGCAGCGGTACGCCGGACCGGTCAGGTCGACGCTGACCTGGTAGGCGCTCTTGCCGCTGCCCTGGCACTTGCCCCACACCAGGACGTCGTTGCATCCGGTGTCGCGCCACGGGGCGGGAGTGGCGAGCCGGGCGGCAGCGCTGAGGGACGCCGCGTCCGGCGCGACGTCCCTGACCTGCTTCTCGCTCCAACGGCTCATGTCGAGCCACATCCAACCAAAGCGGACCCACACCCCGGGGTCGAGTTGCGCAACCGCCGAGTTTTCCTCTGCTTCGTGGGCGCCGAGCCCTAGGGTTCCGCCCATGGCAGCGATCGGCGCGACGCGCACCTCGACGCTTCCCGGCCGCGTGCGCCTGGGCTACGGATCGGGCTCGGTGGCCACCGGCGCGTTCGGCACGGTCCCCGGCCTGATGCTGCTGCCGTTCCTGACCGACAGCCTGGGCATCGCGGCGCTGTGGGCCGGGGCGATCGTCCTGCTCCCCAAGCTCTGGGACGTCGTCCTCAACCCCATCGCCGGCCGGATCAGCGACCGCACGGTCGACCCGCGAGGCCCACGCCGACCCTGGCTGCTCCGCGCCGGGCTGCTGCTGGCACCGTGCTTCGCGCTCATCTTCGCCGCGCCCGACATGGGCTCGAAGGTGGCCGAGGCTGCGTGGGTGCTGGTGTTCTTCCTGGCCGCCGCGACGGCGTACGCCTTCTTCCAGGTCCCCTACGTCGCGATGCCGGCGGAGATCACCACCTCCTACGACGAGCGCACCCGGCTGATGACGTGGCGGGTGGCGATCCTGGCGCTCACCATCATGGTCGCCGGCGCGTCCGCGCCGCTGATCCGCGACGGGATCGGAGGCCGCGACGGCTACCGGGTGATGGGTCTGGTGATGGCCCTGGTCATCGTCGCCGGGGTGATCGCCTCCTACCGGGGCACCCGGAACGCTCCGGTCGGCACCGTGACAGCGGGCGCCGGCACCCTGGGTGAGCAGCTGCGGGTCGTCGCCGGCGCCCGGGACTTCCGGCTGCTGCTCACCACCTTCGTCCTGCAGGCGCTGGCCACCGGCTGCATGCTGGCCGGCGTCGACTACCTCGCCGGCGACGTCCTGGACAGCTCGGGGGCCTCGACGGTGCTCTTCGTCTGCTTCGTCGGCCCGGCCCTGGTGCTCACTCCGGTGTGGGCCAGGCTGGGCGAGCGGATCGGCAAGAAGCGCGGCTACGTCGCCTCCTCCCTGGTGCTGGCGGCGGGTGCCATGCTGGCCGCGACCGCGCAGTCCGCCCCGGCTGCCGTCGTCTTCGCCGCCACCGCCCTGGTGGGCGTCGGCTACGCCGGGTGCCAGGTCTTCCCGATGGCGATGCTGCCGGACACGGCCGCCGCCGACACCCGGCGTACCGGTGAGAACCGGGTCGGCGTCTACACCGGGGTGTGGACGGCCGGCGAGACCCTCGGCCTGGCGCTGGGGCCGGGCGTCTTCGCGGTGGTGCTGGCGCTGGGCGACTACCGCTCCTCCACCGACGGCGCGGCCCTCCAGCCGGGCTCCGCGCTCACCGCGATCACCCTGGGCTTCAGCCTGTTGCCCGCGACACTGACCCTGCTCAGCCTGTGGTGGCTGCGCCGCTACACCCTCGGCGCGGCCGAGGTCGACACCACCGAAGGAGGAGACCCGTGCCTGAGGCAGCCCCCGACGCCCTGACCCGCCTGGCGCAGCTCCAGCGCGCCGACCTGCCGGTGCACGGCGGTCGCACCCTGGCCTACGTCTACGACTCCGGCCTGGCGGAGGTGGACCGGATCGGCGCGAGGCGGTGGCGGCGTACGCCGGCTCCAACGGCCTGGACCCCACCGCCTTCCCGAGCCTGCTGCAGATGGAGAACGAGCTGGTCGGCTTCGCCGCCGACCTCCTCGACGCGCCCCCGGACGCGGTCGGCACCGTCACCTCCGGGGGCACCGAGTCGGTGCTGCTGGCCGTGCAGGGGGCACGCGACGCCCGGCCGGACGTCCGGCAGCCCTCGATGGTGCTCCCGGAGACCGCGCACGCGGCGTTCCACAAGGCCGCCCACTACTTCGGCGTGCGGGCCGTCCTGGTCTCGGTGGGTGCGGACTTCCGCGCCGACCCGGCAGCGATGGCCGCCGCGATCGACGAGACCACGGTGCTCGTCGCCGTCTCCGCGCCCTCCTACGCCCACGGAGTGGTCGACCCGGTCCCCGAGATCGCCGCCGCCGCGGCCGTCCGGGGCGTGCGCTGCCACGTCGACGCCTGCATCGGCGGCTGGGTGCTCCCTTACGCCGCCCGGCTGGGCCGCACGGTGACGCCGTGGACCTTCGCGGTCGAGGGCGTCACGTCGATCTCGGTCGACACCCACAAGTACGCCTACGCACCCAAGGGCACCTCGGTGCTGCTGCACCGCTCCCCTGCGCTGCGTCGCCCGCAGTACTTCGCCTCGGCCACCTGGCCCGGCTACACCATGCTCAACTCCACCCTGCAGTCCACGAAGTCCGGGGGCCCGCTGGCCGGGACGTGGGCGGTGGTCACCACCCTGGGCGACGACGGCTACCTCCGCCTGGCCCGGGAGGTGCTCGACGCGGTCGACGCGATCGTCGCCGGCCTGGCGCGCATCCCGGAGCTGCGCCTGGTGGTGGCGCCCGACTCGACGCTGCTGGCGCTGGCCTGCGACGAGACCTGTGACCCGTTCACCCTCACCGACGAGATAGCGAGCCGCGGCTGGTACGTCCAGCCGCAGATGTCCTACGGCGACCAGCCCGCCACGCTTCACCTCTCGGTCAGCGCGGCGACCCTGGCGCACGTCGACGAGCTGCTGACCGCCCTGGCGGAGTCGGTGACGGCCGCCAAGGAGGCCGGACCCGTGCGGGTGGACCCCGGGGTGGTCGCCTTCATCGAGGCCCTCGACCCGTCGACCCTGAGCGACGACGACTTCGACGGTCTCCTCGCCGCCTCGGGCCTGATGGGCGATCCGGTGGCCGGCCTGGCGCTGCCCGAGCGGATGGCCGAGGTCAACGCGCTGCTCGACGTGGCGTCGCCGGCGATGCGGGAGGCGCTGCTGGTGGCGTTCCTGGACCGGCTGGGCAGACCCGTTCGCTAGGTTCTACCGCCATGGGACAAGCATCGGCGCGCGGCCTGGATTCGCTGGTGACCCGGGGCCTGATGGCCCCGGACTGGGCCGCGGCTCTGGCCCCGGTGGAGCCGGAGGTCATCGCGCTGGGCGACTTCCTGCGTGCCGAGGTGGCGGCCGGGCGCCCCTACCTGCCCGAGGGCGAGGCGGTCTTCGCGGCGTTCCGCCGCCCGCTGGCGGACGTCCGCGTGCTCGTCGTGGGCCAGGACCCCTACCCCACGCCGGGCCACCCGATCGGGCTCAGCTTCGCCGTGGCTCCCGACGTACGCCCGCTGCCGCGGAGCCTGGTCAACATCTACCGCGAGCTGTACGACGACCTGGGACATCGGCCCGCCGTCCACGGGGACCTGTCGGCGTGGGCGGACCAGGGAGTGATGCTGCTCAACCGGGTCCTGACCGTGCGTCCGGGCGAGCCGGCGTCGCACCGAGGGCGCGGCTGGGAGGCGGTGACCGAGTGCGCGATCAAGGCACTGGTCGCGCGCGGCGGACCGTGCGCGGCGATCCTGTGGGGGCGGCACGCCCAGACCCTGACGCCCCTGCTCGGCGACGTCCCGTGGGTCGCGTCCGCCCATCCCTCGCCGCTCTCGGCCTCCCGGGGCTTCTTCGGCTCCCGTCCCTTCAGCCAGGTCGACCAGATGCTCCAGGACCAGGGCGGCTCGGCCCTCGACTGGGTGATCAGCTGATGGCTGGGACTGTCCAAACGGTCACCGCAGGTCGCGTGAGTGCGACACTGTCGCGGTGAAGATCCTCTCCGTCCAGTCGCACGTCGCCTACGGCCACGTCGGCAACTCCGCCGCCGTCTTCCCCCTGCAGCGTCGGGGGCACGAGGTCTGGCCCGTCCACACCGTGAACTTCTCCAACCACACCGGCTACGGCTCCTGGGGTGGCCCGCTGCTGGCACCGAGTGACGTCGAGGCCGTCGTCAACGGCATCGAGGAGCGCGGCGTGCTGGGAGAGGTCGACGCGGTTCTCTCCGGGTACCAGGGCGGCGCCGGGATCGCCGACGTCATCCTCGCTGCCGTGGCGAAGGTGAAGGCCGCCAACCCGGACGCGACCTACACCTGCGACCCGGTGATGGGCAACGCCAAGTCGGGCTGCTTCGTGCACCCCGACATCCCGCCCCTGATCCGGGAGAAGGTCGTCCCGCAGGCTGACATCCTCACTCCCAACCAGTTCGAGCTGGGCTTCCTCACCGGCACCTCGCCGGCGGACCTGGACTCCACGCTGGCCTCCGCCGACGCCGCGATGGCCATGGGGCCCAGCACGGTCCTGGTGACCAGCGTCGAGCGCCCGGATCGTCCCGAGGGCACCATCGAGATGATGGCGGTGACCGCCGGTGGTGCCTGGATCGTGCAGACGCCGCACCTGCCGTTCAAGGCCAACGGTTCCGGCGACGTCACCGCCGCGCTCTTCACCGCGCACCTGCACGAGACCGGGTCACCGGAGCAGGCGCTGGCCGCCACCACCTCGAGCGTCTTCGACTTGTTGCAGAACACGCTGGACTCCGGTGAGCGCGAGCTGCGCCTGGTCCAGTCCCAGGAGACCTTCGCGCATCCCCGGATGCAGTTCGAGGTGCGGCAGGTCCGCTAACTACGATGTGCGAGCGCCGCCCGCAAGACGGGTAGGCGCACGCCGGTGTAGCTCAGTTGGTAGAGCGCCATACTTGTAATATGGATGTCGCGGGTTCGACTCCTGTCACCGGCTCCCAGCAGGATGGGCACCATGAGGCCCCTGTACCTGCCCCACCACGACGGCTCGCCCGCCTACCTGGAGACCGGCCGCGGAGCGGATGCGCCGCCCCACCTCGAGGACCACGTGACCGTGCGGGTGCGCACGCAAGCCGATGACCCGGTCGAGGCGATGTGGGTGCGCACGACCTACGACGCGGAGCCGGTCTTCCATCCGATGGTCGCAGCCACCGTGGACGAGGGCTCATCCTCGCGCTGGTGGTCGGGCACCTTCCCGGTGCACAACCCGGTCACGCACTACCGCTTCCTGCTTGCGCGAGGTGAGTCGCAGCAGTGGCTGACCGGCGCCGGCCTGGCCGACCACGACCTGCCGGATGCCTTCGACTTCAAGGTGTCCGCGTTCCCCGAGGCACCGGACTGGGCCCGGGACGGGGTCGTGTACCAGATCTTCCCTGACCGGTTCGCCCGCTCCGCGGCCGCCGCGGAGCGGCCCACCCCCGACTGGGCACTGCCGGCGGCCTGGGACGACCCGGTCCTCTTCGAGCTGGCCGACCCGCGCACTCCCCTGCAGCTCTTCGGGGGCGACCTGGATGGCGTCACCGACCACCTGGACCACGTGGCCGAGGTCGGCGCCGACATCGTCTACACCACGCCGGTCTTCCCCGGTGAGAGCAACCACCGCTACAACGCCTCCTCCTTCGACCGGGTCGACCCGGTGCTGGGCGGGGACGAGGCCTACGCGCGCCTGAGCGCGGCAGCCCACGAGCGCGGATGGCGCATCATCGGCGACCTCACCACCAACCACACCGGCGACACCCACGAGTGGTTCCGCACCGCGATCAGCGACCCCTCGTCCCCGGAGCGGGACTACTACTGCTTCCGGCCCGACGGCAGCTACGAGTGCTGGATGGGATTCGTGACGCTGCCCAAGGTCGACCACACCAGTCCCGCGCTGCGGTCCCGGATGGTCGAGGGCCCGGACTCCGTGGTCGCGCGCTGGATGCGGCCGCCCTTCGCGCTGGACGGCTGGCGGATCGACGTGGCCAACATGACCGGACGGCTGGGCGCGGTCGACGTCAACCACGAGGTCGCCCGTGCCGTCCGGCGTACGGTCACCGCCGAGCGCTCCGACGCCTGGCTGATCGGCGAGCACAACCACGACGCCACCGGCGACGTCGACGGCGACGGGTGGCACGGCACGATGAACTACTCGGGCTTCTCCTGGCCGCTGTGGTCGTGGCTCCGGGACCCCGACACGGTGGCCCGGGCCTTCGGCCGCCCCCTCCCCGTGCCCCGGCGCGACGGCCATGCCTTCGTGCGGGCCATCAGCCAGTGGCAGGGCATGCTGGGATGGCGGGCGACCTCCGCGGGCTGGAACATCGTCGGCTCCCACGACAGCGCGCGAATCCGCACCCTGGTCGGCACCGCGTCCGCGCACCGGGTGGCCGCCGGACTGCAGTTCACCCTCCCCGGGATCCCGATGATCTTCGCCGGGGACGAGATCGGTCTTCAGGGCGTGACCGGTGAGGACTCCCGGCGGACGATGCCCTGGGAGCGTCGCCAGGACTGGGACCTGGAGACGATGTCGACCTACTCGTCGTTGTCGCGGGTACGCCGGGAGCACACCGCGCTCCGTCGCGGCGGGCTGCGCTGGGCCCACGTCGAGGCAGACGCGGTGGCCTTCCTCCGCGAGCATCCCGACGGGGACGTCCTGGTCACCGCCCGCCGGGCCGCCGGGCCGGCGATCGACGGCCTGCCCGCCGGGCGCCTCGTCCTGGCCACCGAGGACACCGACCCGGAGGTCGGGTCGGCACACGCGGGCCCGGTCCTCACCATCCACCTGGTCGGCTGACGCTCAGGCCCGGGCACTTCGACCCTGTTGGGTCCTCACAAGCTCTTCCTACGCTGTGGCACGTGACCAAGCGTGCTGGGAGGTTCGCCCGCTGGCTCGAGCTGGACGAGGCCCTCCTGGACGTCAAGCTGTCAGTCCCGGAGCCTGCCCAGGATCTGCTGAGTCGAGCGTCGCTGACGGACGCGGCCCGCGACAGCGGGGCGGCCGCCGTGGGCGTCACCGCGCCGGCCGGCTACGGGAAGTCGGTGCTGCTGAGCGCCTGGGCACACCGCGAGCGTCGCCGAGTCGGGTGGATCTCCCTGGACGCGCTCGACGACGACCCGAGCGCCCTGCTCCTCCTGCTGGCCTCCGCCTACGAACGTGCGGTGCCGGAACAGGCCGGTCTCGCTGCTGCCATGAGCGGCGCGGACGTCGCCGCGCTGGGCCGTGGGGCCCCTCGCCTCGTCGCGGCGTTCAGGCAGGCGGCGATCCCGTTCGTCCTGCTCATCGACGACCTGCACGAGCTCCGGTCGCCCGAGTGTCACGACGTCCTGGGCGTCGTCCTGTCCGCGGTCCCCTCGGGCTCCCAGGTCGTGAGCGCCAGCCGCCATGACCAGCCGCACCTTCCTCGGCTCCGGGCCGAAGGCGCGACCTTCGAGCTGACTACCTCTGATCTCATCCTCGACGCGAGCGCCGCGGGGCACATCTTTGCGACGGCGGGCAAGCACATCACGCTCGAGAGGGCCCGAGAGATGACCGAGCGGACCGAGGGCTGGCCGGTCGGCCTCCACCTTGCCGCCCTGATCGCCAACGACGGGGAGGACGGGACGCCGGGAGTGACCGGCGACGACCGCTACATCGCCGACTACCTCCAGCACGAGGTGTTCGGCAGGCTCGACCCGCCGACCCAGCACTTCCTGCGGCGCACTGCCGTCCTCGACCGGCTGCACGGCCCGCTGTGCGAAGCCGTCCTGGAGGAGCCGGACGCCCAGGACCGGCTGCGCGCCCTGGAGGCGTCGAACTCGTTCCTGTTCCCGCTCGACCGGCGGCGCGAGTGGTACCGGTACCACCCCCTCTTCCGGGAGTTCCTGCTGGGTGAGCTGCGTCGGACCGACGCGGAGCTGATCGAGAAGCTGCACCTGCGGGCCGCGGACTGGTTCGAGTCCCGCGGCGTGCCGGCCGTGGCCGTGGACCACCTCCTGGCCACCAGGGAGCACGAGAGGTGCGCCCGGCTCGTCGCCGAGCTCGTGCTGAGCACCTACGCCACGGGGCACGTCTCCACGGTCCAGCGCTGGCTGAAGTCGCTGGGCGACCGCACGATCCAGGCATACCCGCCCCTGGCGGCCCTGGCGGGCTGGGTCGCCGCGTCGGTGGGGCAGACCATCGACGCCCAGCGGTGGGCAGCCGTCACCGCCGAGCTCTCCTACGACCCGACCCCGACCCCGACGCCGACCCACGGGGGCACCTCGTTCGCGTCCACCCGATCCATGCTGCGCGCCATGATGTGTCCCTCCGGCCCCGAGCAGATGATGGCCGACGCGGCGTTCACCGTCGCCGAGGAAGCTCCGTGGAGCCCTTGGCGGGCCCCGGCCCTCTGCGTGCTCGCCGAGGCACACCTGCTCGCCGGCGCACCCGCTTGCGCGGCGACCGTGCTCGAGGACGCGACGGCAGTCGGCCTCGCGGCGGGCAACACCGAGCCGGTCGTGCTCAGCGAGTCCGGCCTGGCCCTCATCGAGATGGACGAGGGCCGGTGGGACGAGGCGGCCGAGCACCTGGAGCTCGCGCTGAACGTGGTCGAGCGGCACCACCTGGAGGACTACGCGATCAGCCTGCTCCCCTTCGCGGCCGCGGCACGAATGGCGGTCCACCGAGCGGACCTGGTTGAGGCCGACCGCCACCTCAGGCACGCCATGCGCGCCCGGCCTGCGTCGACGTTCGTGCAGCCCTGCCTCGCGGTCAGGGGCCGGCTGCAGCTGGCGAAGGCGTACTGGGCGCGCGGCGACCGCGTCAGTGCCCGGCACCTCCTGCGCGAGATCGATGACGTGGTCCGGCGGAGACCGGACCTGGGCGCGCTGGTCGACCAGGTCGCCGAGTTCCGCACGATGACGAAGCTGGCCACCGCGAGCGCGGCGCCCCACGACGTACCGCTCACCCCGGCTGAGCTACGCGTCCTTCCGCACCTCCAGACACACCTGAGGCTCGCCGACATCGCTCAGCGTCTCCAGATCTCCCGCAACACCGTCGCCACGGAAGTCTCGGCGATCTACCGCAAGCTCGGCGTCACGTCGCGGGGCGAGGCGGTTGAGCAGGCGACGCTGCTCGGACTGCTCGGCGGGTGAGCGCGAAGCCTCGTCAGTCAGTGGTGGAAGCTGGTCCCCTCCTCCGCCGTCAGCGACTCCTTGGGACCATGCCTGCCGAGGATCTCCAGCGACCTGCGGTAGTCATCGAGCAGCAGCGAGGCCATGTCACGGCTGAAGTCGTGTCGCACCAGGATGCGCTGGATCGCCAGGTCCTCCCGGTCGGGGGGCAGCGTGTAGGCGGGCACCTGCCAGCCCCGGGTGCGCAACCGGTCGGCCAGGTCGAAGAGGTTGAACCCGTGGTCCACACCCTCCTTCAGCTTCCACGTGAGACCCGGAATGCCGCCGCGACCGTCATAGATCAGGTCGAACGGACCCATCTGGGCGATCTCGTCGGCCAGGTAGCGCGCAGTCTCGTAGCTGGCCTGGTGGATCTTGCGATATCCCTCACGCCCGAGCCGCAGGAAGTTGTAGTACTGCGCGACGATCTGACCGCCGGGGCGGGAGAAGTTCAGTGCGAACACCGGCATGTCGCCGCCGAGATAGTTCACGTGGAAGACCAGGTTGTCGGGGAGCTCTGCAGCGTCGCGCCACACCACCCAGCCGACGCCCAGGGGCGCCAGGCCGAACTTGTGTCCTGAGGCGTTGATCGACTTCACGCGGGGCAGCCGGAAGTCCCAGAGCAGGTCCGGCTCGACGAACGGCGCGATGAACCCCCCGCTGGCACCGTCAACGTGCATGGGCACGTCGAGTCCGGTGTCGGCCTGGAGCTTGTCCAGCGCGGCTGCCACATCGGCGACAGGCTCGTACTGGCAGGTGAAGGTGACGCCCAGCGTCGGGACGACCCCGATGGTGTTCTCGTCGACGCGCTTGAGGACCTCTTCGGGGTTCATGAGCAGCCGGTCACCCTCCATCGGGATCTCCCGGTGCTCGACGTCCCAGTAGCGGGTGAACTTGTGCCAGCAGATCTGCACCGGCCCGGTGACCAGGTTGGGCCGGTCGGTGGGCTTGCCCTCGGCCCGACGACGCTCCCGCCACTTCCACAGCAGCGCCATCCCGCCGAGCATCGCCGCCTCACTGGAACCGGTGGTCGAGGTGCCCATGGTGTCGGCCGACTCCGGGCTGTTCCAGAGGTCGGCGAGCATGTGCACGCACCGAGCCTCGAGCTCCGCCGTCTGCGGGTACTCGTCCTTGTCGATCATGTTCTTGTCGACCGACAGCGTCATCAGCTCGTTGATCTCGGGCTCGACCCACGTCTGGCAGAACGTCGCCAGGTTCTGCCGCGAGTTCCCATCGAACATCAGCTCGTCGTGCACGACCTGGAACACGTGCCGGGGGACGTGCTCGTCCTGGGGGAACCGGTACTTGGGCATTGCGACCGACAGGTCGGTCGAGGCGAAGACATCGTCCTCCAGGGCGTCTTGGACTGAGTGCTTGTGGTGCAGCATGGAATTCGCTCCTCAGATCGGCGCCTCGACGCACGTGTGGTGGTCGGGGCGGGATGGTGCTCGGTCAGACCCGGGCTACTGTCTCGGCATCGTCTCCTCGGTCTTCAGCTTGTCGATCACGTCCTGGAACGACGCGACCTCGTCCGGGCAGTAGGTCTTGATGACGGCGAGGTCATGGGCCACGACGCGGGGGTCCAGCACCACTCGGCGCAGGTGGATCGAGTTGTTGCCGAACTGGGACAGCGACAGCTCCTGCTGCAGCTCGCCGACGTTCTCGCAGCTCACCCCGCCGTCCGTGCCGTAGAGCGCGATCGCTGTCGACGTGTCGAGGCCGAGCAGGCCGACCGCGGCGAGGTTCTCGTTCAGCTTGCCGGCAAGCTCTTGTGCGCGGTCGGTGTGCGAGCCGAACGCAGTCCCGGCGGACGTGCAGGCGGAGAGCCCCACACCTACCGCGACCGCCAGGCCCGCCGCGCGAAGCACTGCGGGACGGTCTGCTCGTGGACGCTTCGTGATCATCGGGCTCACGCCTCCTGAACCGGTGTGTCGTCGGTATGGGTGTTGCCCGGGGAGCTTTCGATCTTCCATTCCGGCTTGCGCAGCTTGTAGAGGACGAACGGCCACCCGCCGAGGAAGACGATGCCGGCCACCAGGATCAGGATGTAGAGGCCCTGAGGCGTCGAGTCTGCGTCTCCTGACGGCTCGACGAAGCCGAGGAGGAAGGCGGCGGCGCTGGCCAGGAACCCGATCGACCCGACCACCGGCATCGCCGGCGTCCGGAAGCCGCGCTTCACCTCGGGATGGGTGCGGCGCAGCCGCATGGCCGCGAGGAACATGACCATGTACATCAGCAGGTAGAGCTGCACGGCCATGGCGGTGAAGATCCAGAAGCCTGACTGCACCGACGGCAGGACCGCGAACAGGATGGCCAGCACCGTCACGAAAACCCCCTGGACCAGCATGATCGGGACCTCCATGCCGCGGCTGTTGGTTGCCTGAAGGCGTGGCGGGAGATACCCCTCCCTGCCCACCAGGAGCAGACCGCGACAGGGTCCGGGGATCCAGGTGACGGCGGAGGCAAGGATCCCGACGACGATCAGGATGGCCATCACCGTGGTCCCCCAGGACATCCCGAGATGGTTGAAGAAGACGTCGAAGGCCTGGAGCACCCCCTGTGTCAGGTTGAGGCTGGACGCCGGCACGCCGACGGCAATGGCGAGTGTCGGCAGGATGAAGACGAACAGGATGAGGACCACCGAGAGGGCGATTGCCTTCGGGAACTCGATGCTGGGCCGGAGCATCTGGGTCACGTGGACGGCGTTCATCTCCATGCCGGCGTAGGACAGGAAGTTGCTGACGATGAGCACGATGCTCGCCAGTCCGGTGAACCTCGGGAACCACTCCGCGTCACCGATCGGCTCGAGCTGCGAGGCTCCGCCGTCCTGCCAGTAGATGACGGCGAAGACGATCAGGGCCGCAGCAGGCACGATCGTGCCGATCAGGAACCCCCAGGTCCCCACCTTCGCGAACGCGTCGACGCCGAGGGTCGCGATGAAGGTCGCGAACCAGTACACGACGAGGATGACCAGGCCGGTGAAGAGGCCCGAGTTCGCCAGGCCCGGATCGAACACGTAGGCGAGCGCGGAGGCGAAGAAGGCGAGCTGCGCCGGGTACCAGGCGACGTTCTGCATCCACTGCTGCCAGATCGCGAAGAAGCCGAGGCGGTCGCCGTAGGCCTCCTTGACCCAGACGAAGACCCCGCCCTTCCATCCACTGGCCAGCTCGGCGGCCACCAGGGCCACCGGCACCATGAACAGGATCGCGGGCAGGACGTAGAGGAAGATCGACGCCCAGTCGTAGGCGGCCATCGCCGGGAGCCCGCGCACGCTGGCAACCGCAGTGGCGATCAGGAACGCCATCGACGTCCAGCTGATGTACGAGCGTTTCGTCGCCGAGACCTGCGATGCAGGTGTCGGGCCGTCTTCCCGAGTAGCCATCTCAACGCCTTCCGCTGCGCTCCTCCCAGCGACGCTAGTTGCGTGTCGTGGGCCAGGCCTCACTCACCATGAGTGAGGCCATGGATCCAGGCGCCGAGGATGGTGGAGTCATGAACTACTGGGTCAGCGTCATCTTCCGGGCCATCCCGCTGGCCATGATGGGCGTCTGCGTCGGGTTCGGCGTCTACGTCTGGAACGCCGGCGATGCACCGGGCAACTTCGTGGCAGGCCGGGTGGTCACCTTCCTCGGCGCGATCTGCCTGTGCCTGTTCTGCACCGCCGCCACGATCATCCGGCAGCTCATCGGGCGCTTCAACGCCGTCGACCGGGTCCTCTACCCCGCACTCGGCTACCTGGCGGCCGTCGGCACCGCGGCGTACGGCAGCTACGTCTTCGCAGGTGCCTCGGGCAGCGGCCAGAACCCGGAGTACGTCGCCGGGCACGTCGTCTTCGGACTCGGCCTGATCTGCGGCTGCGTGGCCACCGTCGCCACCGCCTCCACCAAGTTCTCGCTCATCCCTCGCAACTCCGCCCGGCCGCCCGGCGGTCGCCCGCCGGCCGAGGCGTTCTCCAGGGGTTCGGTCCTGGTGCTGGCCGCGGTCCCGGTGCTGCTGGCGGCGATCGCCTGGACCTTCGGCATCGTCAACCTGGCGCTGCCCAGCTCGCCGAGCAGGTTCACGGTGGGCCACGTCGTGAGCGGCCTCGCGATGATCTGCACCAGCCTGATCGGCCTGGTCTGGAGCATCCTGCGCCAGGTCCAGGACTCCTACGGCGCGCGGGACCGCCTCTGGTGGCCCGGGCTGGTGATCGTGATGGGTGCCGCCGCCCTGGTCTGGGGGATCGCGCTGCTGATCCTCGACGAGGAGCCCTACTACCGCACCCCGGGCTTCGTGATGATCGGCTTGGGGCTGGTCTGCTTCAGCATCCTGAGCAAGGTGGGCCTGCTCGCCCTGGTGTGGCGCCGTACCTTCAGCCTCGCCGACCGGGTTCCCCTGATCCCGATCGTGACCGCCCTGAGCTGCCTGTTCCTGGCCGCCTTCGTCTTCCAGGCCGCGTTCACCGACTCCAACGTGTTCATTGCCGCGCACGTGCTGGTGGGACTGGGTGCGGTCTGCTTCACCCTGTACTCGATCGTCTCCATCCTGGAGAGCGGCACCTCCTCCTCGGGGTGACCCTGCGACCCGGCCAGGACGCTACGCTGCCCAGATGGCTCTGAGGATCGTGGCCAACCGGCCGGACACCGCCATCTTGAGGCTGCCGTGGCACACGCCTCTTCAGGAGTGGGACGAGGAGTGGGTGGTCCCCTTCCCCCGGGGCCTGTCGCGGCACGTGGTCCGCATCATCCGGCTCGGCACCAGGACCTACGCGGTCAAGGAGACGCAGGAGCCCATCGCCTTCCACGAGTACGGGATCCTCCGCGACCTGGCCCGGCTCGACCTGCCGGCGGTGCAGCCGCAGGCCGTGGTCACCGGTCGCGTGGACCGCCAGGGCGCAGCGCTGCCGGCCGCACTGGTCACCGAGCACCTGCGCTTCTCCCTGCCCTACCGCAGCCTGTTCTCGCACGGGGTCACCGAGAAGAGCGTGCCGTCCCTGATCGATGCCCTGGTGGTGCTGCTGGTGCGCCTGCACCTGGCCGGGTTCTACTGGGGTGACGTGTCACTGTCCAACGTGCTGTTCCGGCGCAACGCCGGTGAGTTCGCCGCCTATCTCGTCGACGCCGAGACCGGTGAGCTGCACGGGAGCGTCAGTGCCCGGATGCGCGACTACGACGTCACCCTCGGCACCGAGAACGTCTTCGCCGAGCTGCTCGACCTGCAGGCCAGCGGTCAGGTCTCGGGCAGTCTCGACCCGCACGCGATCATCACCCTGCTCCGCGAGCGGTACGCCGTGCTGTGGTCGGAGCTGACCGAGTCCGAGGAGTTCCCGCTCGAGGAGATGTGGCACATCGAGCAGCGGATCGAGCGGCTCAACGAGCTCGGCTTCGACGTGGACGAGCTCGACATCGTCACCGACTACGACGGGGACCGCGTCCGGATCCAGCCGCGGGTCGTCGAGCTCGGGCACCATGCCCGCGAGCTGCAGGCCCTGACCGGGATGTCGGTGGAGGAGAACCAGGCTCGCCGGCTGCTCAACGACCTGGCCTCCTACACCGCCACCCACGACCTGGGCCGCGAGGACCGGCACCTGGTGGCGAACCGCTGGCTCACCGAGGTCTTCGAGCCCATCGTCGCTATGGTGCCCGCCGAGGCACGCGGCAAGCTGGAGCCCGCGGAGCTGTTCCACGAGATCCTGGTGCACCGCTGGTACCTCTCCGAGCAGGCCGGTCACGAGGTCGACATCCTCGAGACCGCGCGGGACTACGTCGACCGCTTCCTGCCGCACAAGCCGGACGAGGCGATCACGCCGGTCACCCCGGGCTGAGCGCCTCTCCCCCCAGGTCCAGTCGGGCCACCACCACGGCTGCGATCCGCGCCGGCGACAGGGCGACGTCCACGACCATGCCGGGCTCGTCCGGGGCAAGCGGCTCCAAGGTGTCGAGCTGGCTCTCCAGCAGCGTGGGCGGCATGAAGTGCTCCCGAGCCGACATCCGCTGGAGCAGCAGCCCCTTGTCACCGACCATGTGCACGAAGAACGTGCCCGCCCCGCCCCGGCGCAGCACCTCGCGGTAGGAGCGACGCAGCGCCGAGCAGCTGATGATCGTCGGCGTACCGCGCTCGTCGCGCTCCTTGGTCCAGGCGGCCAGCGACTCCAGCCACCCCCAGCGGTCCTCGTCGGTGAGCGGTCGTCCCGACTCCATCTTGGCGATGTTCTCCGGGGGGTGGAAGTCGTCTCCCTCGGCCAGCTCCCAGCCCAGCTGGTCGGCCACCGCGGTCGCGGCGGTGCTCTTGCCAGAGCCCGAGACCCCCATGAAGACCAGGTGCAGCGGGGTGCCCTGAGGGCTCCCGGGCGTCATCCGACCAGCCACAGTCCGCAGGCGAGCACGAAAATCGACAGGCCCAGCGTCGTCTCCATCACCGTCCAGGTCCGCAGGGTGGTCTTGACGTCCATCCCGAAGAACCGGCTGACCAGCCAGAAGCCGGAGTCGTTGACGTGGCTGAGCACCGTGGCGCCGGCGGCGATCGCCATCACCAGCGCGACCAGCTGCACCGACGACGGGTCGTCGGTGGCCACCGCCGCCGAGATCAGGCCGGCGGTGGTGGTCAGCGCCACCGTGGCCGACCCCTGGGCGACACGCAGGATCGTGGCGATCACGAACGCCGAGAGGATCAGCGGCAGCCCGAGGTCCGCCAGCGAGTCCGACAGCGCTGCACCGATCCCGCTGTAGCGCAGCACGCCGCCGAACATCCCGCCGGCACCAGTGATGAGGATGATGGCGCAGATCGGGCCGAGCGCATCGTTGAGGATCGACTCCACGTCGGCCAGCGAGTGACCTCTCGTGCCCAGGGTGTACGTCGCAACCAGCAGCGTGATCAGCAGCGCGACCGGCGTCTGTCCCACGAAGATGACCGCGTCGACCAGCGCGCCCTCCTCGTCGAGGTCCCCGGCGGTCCGCAGGGTGCTGAGGATCGTGTTGGCGCCGATGAGCACCAGTGGCAGGAGCAGGATCGCCAGCACGTGCAGGAACGACGGCGGCGTGCGACGCTGCTCGGGGCCCTCACCCTCCGCGGCGGTGGAGGAGCCGCCGTGGTGCCCGGTCAGGACGCTGTCGTCGATCGGCACGTAGACCTTGCCGGCGTACGCCTGGGTGAACAGGTAGACACCGACGTACCAGGCGATGACCGCGACGGGGACACCGATCAGGGTGGTGAGGCCGATGCTGGCCCCGATCTCGGCGGCGGCGGTGACCGGGCCGGGGTGCGGCGGGACGATGGCGTGCATGGCCGCGAAGGCGCCGGCAGCCGGCAGCGCGTAGAGCAGCACCGAGCCGCCGAAGCGGGTGGCGACGGAGAAGATGATGGGCAGGAAGACCACGAGACCGGCGTCGAAGAAGATCGGCAGACCGAAGAGCAGCGCGGCCACACCGAGCGCGAAGGGGGCCCGATGCTCCCCGAACCGGCTGATCAGGGTGTCGGCCAGCACCTGCGCGCCACCGGTCACCTCCAGCAGTCGGCCGATCATGGCGCCCAGACCGACCAGCAGGGCCACGGTGCCCAGCGTGGAGCCGAAGGCTCCCACCGCGACTCCGGCGACGTCGGCCAAGGGCACGCCCGAGGCGATCGCGGTGCCGAAGCTGACCAGCACCAGGGCCACGAAGGCGTGCATCTTCAAGGCGATGATCAGCACCAGCAGGACCACGATCCCCGCAGCCGCGATGAGCAGCAACGTGACCGAGCCGTACGCCGGTTCCATGGGGTCCATGGACGACTCCTCCCGAGAGCAGGTGCGATGTGCGCCACACGCTAGCGGAGCGGGGAGACGACGCCTACGTTGTCGGGCCCCGAATGGGAGGGTGGACCCCGTGACCGCACCCGAACCCCTCCTCGCTCGCCTGGGCCGCAGCACGGCGCGCCACCGCCTGGCCTACGCCCTCACCTGGCTCGTCCTGGTGGTGGTCGGGTTCGTGACCAGCCTGGGGCTGCTCGGTGGCGACTCGCTCTTCGACCGGCTGCAGAGCGGGGACATCGTGGCGCCGGGCGAGGCCCAGGTCGGGCGCGACCTGGTCGCCAACGCCGACGAGAGCGCCCTGACGGTGATGCTGCGGGTGGACGGCGCCGACCTGAGCGACCCCGCCCTGGCCAAGGCGGTGCGGGAGACGGTCGCCCGGGTCGAGGCGGTCGACGGCGTCGGCGAGGTGACCTCTCCGATGACCACTCCGGGCTGGCCCACCTCCCCTGAGTCGTTGGCGCTGGTGGCCGACCACGACCCGGCCAGCGGCTCCTTCCTGATCGTCGCGGGCAGCGGCAGCGAGCCGGGCAGCGAGCTGCAGGACGAGATCGTCGAGGAGCTGGAGCGGGCCGCCCAGGACCTGCTCACGCCGTACTCGCAGGCGCGCACCCTGGGCGGGACCGGGCTCCTGGTCGACGACGTCGTGACCCAGATCGCCGACGACCTCAAGACCGGCGAGGGCATCGCCCTGCCCCTGTCGCTGCTGCTGATGGTCTTCGTCTTCGGCGGCTTCATCGCCGCCGGCATGCCGATCGCCGGGGCCATCGCCTCCATCGCCGGCGGGCTGAGCATCCTGCTCGGCTTCTCACACCTGATCGACCTCGACGCCTCGGTGGTCAACATCGTCACCGTGATGGGTCTGGCGCTCTGCATCGACTACGGGCTGCTGCTGGTCAGCCGGTTCCGCGAGGAGATCTCCCGCGTCGCCCCGGGGGTGCCGCACTCCGACCTCAGTGACGCCCAGGTCGAGGACGCGGTCGCCGGAGCCGTGGCGACCGCCGGTCGCACCGTCCTGTTCTCCGCCCTGATCGTGGGCATCTCCCTGTCGGGCCTGATGCTCTTCGAGGCCCCGACCATGCGCGCGATCGGCGCCGCCGGCGTCTCGATCGTGCTCGTCGCCCTCATCGTCGCCCTGACCCTGGTGCCCGCCCTGTGCGCCCTCGGTGCGCGACGCCTGGGCACCCGTCGGGGCGCCGAGGCCGCCCCCGACGAGGGTGTCTTCAGCCGTCTGGCGGCCCTGGTGCAGCGACGTCCCGCCCTGACCACCTTGGCCAGCGTGGCCGTCCTGCTCTTCCTGGCCATGCCCGCCCTGGACCTGCGGCTCAACGCCTCGGGGGTCGAGCTGCTCCCTGAGGGCGCCGAGCAGCGGGCCTTCTTCGAGGGGGTGGAGGAGGACTTCCCAGCCCTGGACACCCCGTCGGTCACGGTGGTGGCCCAGGCCGACCCGGAACAGGTCGCCGCCTGGGTCCCCGAGCTCGAGGCCCTGCCCGGAGTCCTGTCGGTGACACCACCCAAGGAGCTCAGGCCGGACCTGGTCACCGTCGGCATCCAGACCGAGGGGGGTGACATGGGCGAGGCCGCGCGTGAGGTGGTCCGCGCCCTGCAGGGCGGCCAGGCGGCCGACTTCCCCACCTGGGTCACCGGCCAGACAGCCTCCCTGGTCGACTTCACCGACTCCGTCGGCGACCGGGCTCCCTGGGCGGCGCTGTGGATCGCGACCGCCACCTTCGCGCTGCTCTTCCTCCTGACCGGCAGCGTCGTCATCCCGCTCAAGGCGCTGATCCTCAACATCGTCTCGCTGGGGGCGAGCCTGGGGGTGCTCGTCTGGGTCTTCCAGGAGGGGCATCTGGAGTCGGTGCTGGGCTTCAGCTCCGTGGGCGGGATCGAGTCGGTGATCCCGCTGCTGGTGCTGGCCTTCGGGTTCGGCCTGTCGATGGACTACGAGGTGTTCCTGCTCGCCCGCATCATCGAGCTGCACGAGCAGGGCCACGACGACGACACCGCGGTCCGATTGGGTCTGCAGCGCTCGGGGAGGATCATCACCTCGGCGGCGGTCATCATGGTGATCGTCTTCTCCGGCTTCGCGGCGGGCCAGATGCTGGTGATCAAGGAGACCGGTTTCGCCCTCGCCGTGGCGGTGCTGATCGACGCCACCCTGGTCCGGATGATCATCGTGCCGGCCACCATGACGATGCTGGGCAGGTGGAACTGGTGGGCGCCGGCCTGGATGAAGCGGGTCCACGCCAAGTACGGCGTGCGCGAGCACTCCTCCCCCGTGGCAGCACGGGGGGCGTGAGTGCGGCCTCAGATGATGGAGAGCCGCTCCAGCAGGAACAGGAACGCCACCGCGAACGCGTTGTCTTGCGTCTCGGCACGCACCACGTCCCAGTCGACCTGCTCGCGCAGTGCCCGCGCGACCGGCATCAGCCGACCGAAGTCGCAGTAGCGCTCGTCCATCGCGTGCAGCTTCTGCACCATCAGCCGGGTGGCCGGGAGCACCGGCATCACCACCGAGATGACCTCGATGTGGTCGGCGTCGGCGAGCATCGCGCGCTCGGCCGGGATGGTGGCGTCGCGATGGATGACGTCGACCATCACGTCGTCGGTGAAGACCTTGAACAACCAGTCCTCGGGTGGCTGCACCACCTGGAAGCCGTGCTCGGCCAGCAGGGTGGCCACCTGGGGCGCGTCCTCCTCGGCCACCACGAAGTCGACGTCGTGCTCCGGCTCGGGGCCACCCCGGGCCCACACGGCGTACCCGCCGGCGAGCGCAAACGGCAGGCCGATCTCCTTGAGGGCGACCGCGACACGCTTGAGCGCCTCGCGAAGATTCTCCTGCTCGACGTCGATCACGCGCACACGCTACCGAGGCTGGCAGAGTGGAGCCATGCGGGTCACCACGTTCAACATCCTGCACGGCCGCTCACCCGACGACGACCAGGTCGACCTGGCCCGCTTCTGTGAGGCGATCGCGACCCTGGACGCCGACGTCCTGGCGCTCCAGGAGGTCGACCGCAACCAGGTCAGGTCCGCGGGCGCAGACCTGACCGCCCTGGCGGCAGAGGCCATGGGCGCCCAGGACCATCTCTTCGTCGCGGCCCTGCACGGCAACCCCGGGGTCTGGATGGCCGCCGACGGTGACGAGCAGCCCGACGCCGCGGGATACGGCGTGGCGCTGCTCTCCCGCTATCCGGTGACGGCCTGGCAGACGATCCGGCTGGCCCCGGTGCCGGTGCGGGTGCCGATGTTCTTCCCCGGCAGCCGGCGCCCCGAGATGGTGCAGGACGAGGCTCGGGTGGCGGTCGCGGCCACGATCGAGTCGCCACTGGGACAGGTGACCGTGGTCAACACCCACCTCACTTTCATCGAGTGGTGGCAGCGTCGTCAGCTCCGCACCCTGCGCCAGGCCTTCGAGGCGCGGACCACGCCACTCATCCTGGCCGGAGACCTCAACATGGGTCCCGGGCGAGCCGCTCGGCTGACGGGACTGGCGGCCCTGGCCGCGGCTCCCACCTTCCCGGCCGACGTACCCGGCGAGCAGCTCGACCACCTGCTCGGCACGCCCGATCTTGCGGCGCGCGTCACGTCGAGCCGGGCGCAGCGCCTGGCGCTGTCCGACCATCGGGCGCTCTCGGTCGATCTTCGGTCGACCACCTGACCCCTAGGCTGGGCGCCATGACCACTGACCGCGACCGGGTGAGCGTGGAACGCGTCATCCCCGCGCCCCCCGAGAAGATCTTCGACCTGCTGGTCGACCCCGCCAGGCACCTGGACATCGACGGGTCCGGAACCGTCAAGCGGGCCCGCTCCGGCGGTCGGCGGCTCAGGCTGGGCGACTCGTTCGGGATGGACATGAAGATCGGCGCCAAGTACTCCACCCGGAACCAGGTGGTGGCCCTGGAGGACAACCGCCGCATCGCGTGGCGCACGCTGGCTCCCTTCCCGCTGACCCTACTGTTCACCGGCCGCACGTGGAGCTATGACCTGGAGCCGGTGGACGGTGGCACCCGGGTCCGCGAGACCTGGGACATCAGCACCGAGGCCGCCATCGGGCGGCCCGCGGTGCGTCGGATGGCGGGACACACGCGGCGCAACATGGAGCGGACCCTGCAGCGGATCGAGGACCTGGTCACCTCCTGACCGGGTTCCCTAGGATCGCAGCCATGGCCCGGATCGGCCCCGCGACGTTGGGGATCGGCATCGCAGTGGCCCTGCTCTGCGGTCTGTCACTTCTCTCCCCCGGCAGCGAGCTCCAGCGGCTGCGCGAGATGGCCGGCGTGGCCGAGCCGTTGGGGGTGCCGCCAGAAGTCGACGAATCGGGCTCCTACGCCTTCACCGTCACCCAGCCCGGAAGCTCGGAGCCGGTTGGCTACAGCCCGTGTCGGGCGATCCACTACCGGGTCAACCCGCTGCACGCGCCCGAGGACTACCAGGACTACGTCGACCAGGCCGTGCGGCAGGTGAGCGCGGCCACCGGTCTGGTCTTCGAGTACCAGGGCACCACCGACTCCCGGGAGTTCTTCGGACCGGCCGTGGACCGCGACGCTCCCGTGGTGGTGGCGTGGGCGACGGAGGACGAGGTGGAGGCGCTGGCCGGGAACGTCGCCGGGGTGGCCGGCAGCTCCTGGATCGCCACCTCGCCCCGTCACCGGCAGTACTCCGCTGGCTCGGTGGTCCTGGACGCCGACAGCTTCGCCAGCTTCTGGAACCCCGAGTACGACCTGGAGGCGATCGTGACCCACGAGTTCGGCCATCTGGTGGGCCTGGCCCACGTGGAGGACCGCCACGAGCTGATGAACGCCGAGACCACCGGGCAGCGCACCTTCGGTCCCGGTGACCTGTCCGGTCTCGCCCGGCTGGGCCGGGTGCCGTGCCGATGACTGCTCCGCGGCTCACCAAGACGACGTACGAGGCGGAGCTCTTCCGGCTCCAGGCCGAGCTGGTCAAGGTCCAGGAATGGGTCAAGGCCGAGGGCCAGCGGATCGTGGTGGTCTTCGAGGGCCGCGACGCCGCTGGCAAGGGCGGGACCATCAAGCGGATCACCGAGTACCTCAGCCCGCGGGTGGCCCGGATCGTCGCACTGCCGATGCCCACCGAGCGGGAGCGCACCCAGTGGTACTTCCAGCGGTACGTCGAGCAGCTGCCCGCCGCCGGGGAGATCGTCCTGTTCGACCGCTCCTGGTACAACCGCGCCGGGGTGGAGCGGGTGATGGGGTTCTGCACCCCGGTCGAGCACCGTCGGTTCCTGCACCAGTGCCCCATCTTCGAGCGACTGCTGGTGGAGGACGGCATCCTGCTCCGCAAGTACTGGTTCTCGGTGAGCGACACCGAGCAGCAGCGGCGCTTCAAGGCGCGACTGCAGGATCCGATGCGGCAGTGGAAGCTCTCGCCGATGGACCTGGAGTCCATCACCCGCTGGGAGGACTACTCCCGCGCCAAGGACGAGATGATGGTGCACACCGACATCGGTGAGGCACCGTGGTACGTCGTGGAGTCGGACTCCAAGAAGCGTGCGCGGCTGAACATGATCGCCCACCTGCTCTCCACGCTGCCCTACACCGAGGTGCCGCTGCCGACCCTGTCGCTGCCGGAGCGACCCGAGCCCCAGGGCTACCGGCGGCCGCCGCGCGAGCAGACGACGTACGTGCCCGACCACAGCGCGACGCTGGAGTGATGCCGGGAAATGGAATGACCCCGCTGGCGTCTCGGGTCGCCAGCGGGGTCAGGAGAATCATGCGCTCGAAAGTGGTTAAAAGCAGCACTTTCCGGATAAATGTGGCGCACGTCTCAAGATCCAGGCTCACCAGCGGTTGTGCACGTCCTCGGCCCAGCCCACCACGTCCGCGACGCGGACCCACTTGCCGTCATCGTCGCGGACCCGACCGGACCAGTGGCCGAAGCACTGGTGCGTCTTGGAGGCGAAGACCTTCACGTCGGTGACCGACTCCTTGAGGTGGAACGGCGTGAACGTCAGGTCCACCCGGTCGCCCGTGACGGTCCACGGCGCCAGCCAGTCGTCGCGGTCATAGGTCCAGACCAGCTCCTCGCTGATCTTGGAGAGACGACCGTCCACGAGCAGCGAGTTCTCCACCGACCCGGTGCCATCGGTCCACTGCCCACCGACCTGGATGCCGATCACCCGGCCGTCGACGCGGCCGGAGCCGGCACCCCAGTTCCACCGGATGTCGTAGGGCCAGCGTCCCCGGCCGTGGTCCAGCGTCGCCCAGGACTTCCCCTCGGGCACGACCGACTCCACCCCGTCCACCCAGACCGAGCCGGTGGCGGGCCGGGCGACGTCCTTGACGGTGTACTGGAAGAGCCGGTCGGTCCACGGCACCACCACTCCCAGGCACTCGTGCCCCTCGGGCCGGTGCGCCACCACGTCGATGCGCACCCGCTCTCCCTGCGCGCGCAGCCGGGTGCCGCCTGCGACCTCCTCGATGTCGATGCGCACGGCCTTGGTGCGCGACCTCGCGGGCCCGGCCCCCAGGGTCCCCGGCAGGGTGGCGCTCCGGCCGAGCACCCCGATGGCGTCGTGCGCGATCGCCTCACCGGTGGCGCGGTCCAGCAGCCAGATGCCGTGCACGGCGGCGTAGTCGATGTCGGAGACCACCAGCGCGACCACGTGCGTGGGAGTGGTGACGGCCCAGTACTCCCAGCGCTTGTTGCGGCCCCGTCCGAGACGACCGCGCCCGATGCCGTCGGTGGAGATCACCGGGGTGCGGGTCCAGCCCACGGCGGCCGGGTTCAGCCGGCCGTCCGGCAGGGTCAGGGACACCGCCTCGGTGATCTCCCGCTCGCTCACCGCACCGCCGGCGAACCGCTGGCGAAGGCGCTCGTTCGAGGCGCGCACCGCATCCGGATCCACCTTGAGCTCGCGTCGGTCGTAGGTCATGAGTCCGTTCGTCTCCTCTTCCACGTCGGCGAGCTGGGTGTAGACGAAGGCGGCCAGCCCGTCCCGCACCGCCGGCCCGATCTGGAGCTCCTGCAACCGCAGGAACGCAGCCTGGAAGGCAGCCCGGTCGGCGTACTTGCGATAGCCGAACTCGGCGTCGCTCCAGGTGTGGCCCGGCACGCGGTGGGAGTAGCCGCCGTACTCCGAGAGCACAGCGGCCCGCGGATCCGCGGCGTCCCCGCGCGAGAGCCGGTAGCGGCGGAAGTAGACGTGGCGGCTGACCATGTCCCCCGCTCCTTGGTCGTGCCAGCCGCTGGCGTGGTCGACGAGCCGGGTCGGGTCCAGCTCCTTGAGCCAGGCGGCCGCCTCGGCGGCGTCGAACTGGCCCCAGCCCTCGTTGAACGGCACCCAGACCGCGATGCTCGGCACCGACCGCAACAGGTGCACGGTCGCCTCGAGCTCGTCGACGAACTCCGCGCGACCGTCGTCGTCCTGCCGGCCGAACAGGGCGTGCCGGTGGTCCGCGAGCTTCACCGGTGCGAGCACCGGGGCGGTGACCACGGCGTGCCGATAGCTGCGCCCGCCATTGACCATGTCCTGCCACACCAGCATGCCGAGGCGGTCGCAGTGGTGGTACCAGCGGAGCGGCTCGACCTTGATGTGCTTGCGCAGCATCGTGAAGCCGAGCTCCTTGGCGGTGCGGATGTCGTGGACCAGGGCCTCGTCGGTCGGCGCGGTGTAGAGCCCGTCGGGCCAGTAGCCCTGGTCGAGGAGCCCGGCGTGCAGGTAGGGCTCGCCGTTGAGCAGCAGCCGCACGTGCCCGTGCCGGTCCGGGCCGATCCCGAACGAGCGCATCCCGACGTAGCTGGTGACCTCGTCCTCGCCGAGGGTCACCGAGACGTCGTACAGGAAGGGGTCCTCCGGCGACCAGGTGCGGACTTCAGCGCCGAGCCACACCCGGGTGGGTACGCCGACCGGCACCTCCTCGCTCACCACGCCGATGGTCACCCGCGCGACAGCCGGCGCGTCGGCGGCGGGGACGACCGTCACCTCCACCTCGCCCGCGTCCAGGTGGGGGGTCAGCACGAGCTGCTCGACCCACTGCCGCGGGACGGACTCCAGCCACACGGTCTGCCAGATCCCGGACTGCGCGGAGTACCAGATGCCGCCCGGATCGAGCTTCTGCTTGCCGCGGCTGCGGAACGAGGTGTCGGTGACGTCGCGCACCCGCACCACGAGCTCGAAGCCGGGTCCGGTGAGAGCGTCGGTGACGTCGAGGGCGAACGGCAGGTAGCCGCCGCGGTGGCCGCCCACGGGCGCACCGTCGACCCAGACCTCGCAGTCCTGGTCGACCGCCCCGAAGTGCAGCAGCACCCGGTCGCGGACGAAGCCGTCGGGCAGCACGACCGTACGCCGGTACCAGAGCGCCTCGTCCGGCTGCAGGGTCCGCCCCACCCCGGACAGCGGCGCCTCCGGGGAGAACGGGACCAGGATCGGGCCGTCCCAGACCTCGGGGTGACTCCAGTCGCCTGCGTCGGTGAACGCGTGCTCCCACGTGCCGTTGAGGTTGAGGTAGGAGTCGCGGACCAGCTGGGGTCGCGGGTACTCGGTCAGCACGCTCATGCTGCCGCCTGCTCCGGCAGGGGGTCCTCGACGCGGTCGAGCAGTCGCAGCGGGATCACCACCAGCATCACCACTGCCAGGGCCGCCATGAAGATCCACGGCGTCGGCACCTGCTTGACCACGCCGAGCTCCACGAAGCTCTCGTCGGCACCGACGATCACGGCGGCTCCCAGGAAGGGTCCGACGACCATCGGGACGAGGATCGCGAAGACCATGCGCAGACCCTGCACCTGGCCGGCCCGGTCGGGCGGGGTGAGGTTGCGGACGGTGGCCGAGATGGCGGCGACGCCCAGCATGAAGCCGGACATCAGCACGATGCCGGCACCGATCACGGGCAGCATGCCGCGAGCGAAGAAGATGGCGACCAGCCCGACGGCGTACACCCCGACGACCGGGAGGATCGCCCGCGCGGCACCCACCCGGTCCAGCACCCGACCCCCGGCGACGCTGACCGCAGCCGCCCCCAGCAGCACCGAGGCGAGCACGATCGGGTAGCCGTCGATGTCGAGGTAGCGCTGGACGTAGATGATGAGGAACGGCAGGAAGACCTGGGTGCTGGTGCCCAGGACCGCCCACGCGGCGAGCGCCAGGTAGAGCCGGGGGTTCGACCGCGCGGTGGACGGCCGAAGTCCGTGCAGCACCGACGAGAGGTAGGTGCCCGCGGGTCGGGGCTGCCGCGTCTCGGTCAGTCCGAACCACGCGACCACGCCGACCAACGCGGTCACCCCGCCCACGATCGCGAATAAGAGCTGCCAGTGTCCGCCGCGGGTCAGCGGGTCCAGGGCACCGAAGACGATGAGCATGGCGAGCAGCGGCAGGGTGGCGAGCACGCCGTCCACCCGTCCCCGGTTGCCGACGTCGGTGGAGTCGGTGACCCAGGCGTTGAAGGCCGCGTCGTTGGCGGTCGCCCCGAGGGCGCTCATCACGCAGTCGAGCAGGATGATCGCCACCACCGCCACCGCGACCGCCTCCGCGCCGACCAGGCCGAACGCGGCGGTGCAGGCTCCCCACAACACGTAGCCGATGGCGATGAACTCTCGCCGTCGGCCGAGGCGGTCCGAGGCGGCCCCCGCCAGCAGGGTGGCCACCGTCGCGGCGAGTGCACTGGCGGCCACCAGGGTGGCCAGCACCGTCGGGGAGTCGGTGATGGTCTCGTAGACGAAGAGGTTGAGGTACATGTTCTCGACCGTCCAGGCCAGCTGACCGGTCAGCCCGAGGATCACGACCCAGCTCCAGAGGTGGCGGTCGACGACGGGCCCAGACATGCGCCGGACCCTACCGGTAGACCCCGATGTCGATCTCAGCGTTGCTGAGGTAGACGTCCACGCCTGGCGGGGCGCCCAGCATCAGCTCGGCCTCCTCCATCGGCAACCGGCGGCTCCCGTGCTCGTCGACCAGCACGCAGGTCCCGAACGGCGTCTGCCACAACGCGCGGCCGCGTCCGCACGAGCGATAGCGAAAGCCGCCGTGGGTCTTCCAGCGATGGTGCGTGCGACGCAACGGGCCCGAGTTGTGTGGCCCGGTCTGCCCGGGTGGACCCGCCGGGTCGTAAGGCTCCACGTGGTCGAAGTCCACACGGTCGCGGGTCGCAGTCCTTGGCGAGAAGGGGAACACGTCACCACCGGACAGCAACCAGGCGATGTCCTTGGAGGTCTCCGGGTGTTCGTACTGGTCGCTCCGGGGCCGCACCGCGGTGTCGAGCACCGGCGTCAGTCGCACGTCGGCGTGCCCCAGAAGCTCCCGCAGCGCCTGCACCAGCGCCGGCCCCAGCCCTTCGACCCGAGCCAGGCCCGCCTGGCGGAGCAGCGAGGTGTCAGTGACGTGGACGAAGACCTGCCCTCGCCCGCGGAGCGCGGCCAGCTGACGCGTGGACATCGTGGCCAACCGCTCGACCGTGCGCAGCAGGTGGTCGGGCGCCCAAGCCGGACGGGACTCCTCGACTGCCTGCGCAGGTTCGGCCGGGACGTGGTGGTCCAGGAGCAGCTTGAGCAGCTCGGCCGGCCGCGCCAGCCAGCCGAAGGCCTCGGCGCGCAGCTCGTCCCGGTTCCCGCCCTCGGGGTGCGAGGCCGCGAGCACGTCGGCCACGCGGTCGACCAGGGCGTCGACCCAGGCCGCGTCGCCGGCGTTCACCCGAGCGATCACGTGGCGGAACCCGAGCTCGTCCACCTTGCCCAGTGCGACGTACCGGCGACGGCGTTCGATCTCCCTGCGCATCGCGAAGCCCTCCGGGTCCGCCTCGATCGTCTTCGCTCGCGCGATCTCGAGCACGGTGGAGGGGGCGTGTCCCGCGATCGCTCGGGCCACCGAGGCGTCCACGATGCCGACGGTCTCGACCGGGAGCGCGCGGGACAGCACCGCGACCCGTCGCGCCACCCAGGGCTCACAGCCACCCGAGAGGACCACGGCCCAGGTTCGCGGCAGCCGATGCTGAAGGTCCAGCGTGTCGGCCAGCAACGCCCTCGTGGTCGCCACGTGAGTGTCCCGGGCGATGGCCAGGTCCGGCAGCGCGAACTCGCGCACCGGGGGCGTCCCGTCACCGCCGGGACGGACCATGGGGTCGTGCTCGTCGACCCGGTGGCCGTGCAGCACCGCCCACTGCGCGGCCAGGTGCATCTCGTCGACCTCCGCCAACCGACGCGCTCGGAGCGCACGCGAGGCACTCTGCAGGAGGGCCCCCGGAGACAGCTCGTCGACATCGGGCAGGATCATGGCTCTAACCTAGATCGAACACCTGTTCGAATCCATACGCCAGCTTGGGGATCTTACTGGGCCTTTACGGATCTTCCGATGTTCCGACACGACCTGAGTCGTTGGCGCGATGCCGTCAGCCGGAGACGTACTCGCCGATGAGTGTCTCGCCGTCGGACTCATACACCGGGACGGAGCGCTTCTTGCCCTCGTTGGCTTCTTGTTGAGCCAGAGCGTCCGCGGGCGAAGTTGGCACGGGGCCTTCGAGGTCCTCCACGTACGCGTAGCCCTGCTTGCCGTCAGTTGTGACGACGGCGATCAAGTCCGGGGACCTGCCGTTGCGTTGGACGCCGAAGGTCTCTCCTTTGGCGTTGACTCCCCACTCGGACATCTCCGTACGAACGTAGATGGCGACGACCTTCCACCCAACGCCTTCCGGTGCCTGAAACGTGAGTGACGTCTGACCCGGGGCGAGGGCGAGTAGCGCGTGGTTGCTGCTTGTGGGGTCGATGATCTGGTCGTCCGGTGCAGGGCCGTCGCACTTGATAGATGCCCCATCCGGGTACTTGATACGCCCAGCAGTCAGACAGGCGAGGGACACGTTGACTGCGGTGGCACCGTCAGGGCGCGGCCCAAGATTGACGGTGCTTGACCCCGTGGCCGTGACCACAACGGGTTCGCCCAGCTCCACCGCTGTCGGCACACCCGGCAGCGGCTTTGACTGGTCATAGCCGACGCTTGCGGTTGGCGACGCCGGATCAGTGGCGATGTTCAAACTGTCTGGCTGCTTGGTCGGTGTGCCACCCGCGAGGACGGCGGCTGCGGCAATAGCCGCTGCGCTGCTTACACCGGCGAGCGCAGCGTTCTTGGCGCGCGCTCGCCTGCGGGCCCGTTGCGCGACGACCTCGAAGCGGTCGGCGGACCCATGCATCGCAGGTGGCAGGGTTCGCAGCATGCTGGTCAGTTCTTCGGTGTTCATCGTCTACTCGTTCGGTCGGGTTTGGTGGCTTCGAGTGCCTGGCGGAGTTTGCTGAGGCCTTTAGCGCTTTGGCTCTTGACCGTGCCCGCGGAGCAGTCCATGACGTCAGCGACAGCGTCGACTGACAAGTCGTCGTAGTAGCGCAGCACCACGGCCTGGCGCTGGCGCACCGGCAGGCTCATGAGTGCTTCGAGAAGGTCCAGTCGGTCGTCCACCCGCACGGTGTCGTCGAGCGATGCTCGGTGCGCCCGCTTGTGAGGCTGGCCATCATGTGTCGGGGACTCCCGATTCCAACGTCTTGCCCGCCAGTCCGCGTTCAAGCGGACCATGACCTTTCGGACGTAGGCGTCGGGCTGACCCTCAGTCACGCGAGTCCAATGAGGCCACGTCCTCGCGAGAGCGGTCTGCAGGAGATCTTCAGCGTTAGCCTGATCGCCGGTAAGCATCCACGCAGTCCGGAGCAAAGCAGGCGAGCGAGCCTCGACATACTCACGGAACCCCGGTGGCTCTCGCACGTGTCGTCCTCCTCTCCTGTCTGACCACTACAACCGGCGAGGGTCCCAGTTTGGTTGCCCTAGCACGTCGAGCCGGTCGTTTCTGCAGCAGCATTACGCCACATCACATGAACGCGCGGGTAACACGCAGTACGGCTGGGATAGCCAAGGGCCCCCGACTGGCAAGGGCCAGATGTGCCTCCTTCCGCGCGCTTTGTGGGTAGCCCGTCAGGCGGCGAGTGCCCCTCGGCGCCGGCGGGCCGGCTCTGCCCGACCGTCCGCCTCGCGCGCGGCCATCGCAACCACCACAGTCCGGAGGTCATCGGCATGCTTGCGGCCCCGCTTGCCGGGCGCGTTGAACACCGAGGAACACACCTAGTCAGGGAGCCGAGGGGAACTGCCTGTCCATCTCTGCACTGATCGCCAGATGCCGCTCCAGGAAGGCCCGCTCGTCCAGCCGCTTGCGCCGCAGCCAGGCGGTCACCTCGTCGTTGCACTTGCTCGCGTTGCACGAGCCACAGGCCGGCGCGATGTTGGACAGCGTGTAGCGACCCCCGCGCGAGATCGGCAGGACGCAGTCCCGCTGCAGCGGACGGTCCACCGCTCCGCAGTAGGCGCAGCCGCCCCAGGCGGCCTGGAGGGCGCTCCACTGCTCGTCGGTCAGGTCGTGCTCGACCCGCGCCATGCGTCGCTTGCGCCGGCGGGCCACGGTCGCCTTGCGGCTGCGGTTGACGGCCATGACGCCCGGGCTCACATCGCCCGCGCCAGGCTGCGGCGCAGCGACAACGCGCCGAGGCCGAGCAGGAGCAGGGCCATCCCGGCGAGCACGCCGAGCTGGGGCAGCACGTCGAGCAGACCGCCCCCACGGCGCTGGATCTCGGCGAAGGCCTCGTAGGCCCAGGCGTGCGGGGTCACGTGCGAGACAGCGCGGATGGTGTCGGGGAAGAGCTCGAGGGGCAGCATCGAGCCACCCAAGGCCGCCAGCACCAGCCCCAGCCCGATGCCCAGGGCCGCAGCGGCGCCCTCGTTCTCCAGCAGCGTGCCGAGGAGGATCGCCGCCCCGGAGGCGACGAGGGCAAACAGCGCGACGACCACCAGGGAGAGCCACAGACTCCCCCAGCTCACTCCGAACAGCACCGACGTGGCGAGCATCAGGTAGCCGCCCTGGAAGAACCCCAGCGCCCAGCGCCCCAGGGTCTGACCGGCGATCACCTGGGTGGTGGAGACGGGCCCCGCCAGCATCCGCGCGACCACACCGAGCCGCCGAGCCTTGATCAGGGTGGCAGAGCCCGAGAGGGTCGCCAGGAAGACGAAGAGCAGCAGCTGTCCCGAGGCGCCGAGGTCGAACTGCCCCAGCCCCTCGAACTCCTCGCTGAGCTCGTCGATGTCGGTGACCTCCAGGACGGGCGCACTGGCTTCCTGCCGCGCCTGCGCCAGGGCCGCCTCGGCTCGGCCTGCCGGTACGCCGTACGCCTCCAGCGCGGCGACCTGGCCGTTCCCGGCCTGCAGGGCGGCGACCGCCGTGCGGACCTGCTGCTCCACGACCTGCGCGTTCGGGGACGACGCGCGCACCATGGTGAGTCGGACCTCGTCCCCGGACGCGTACGCCGCGTCGGCCTCGTCGTCCACGCGCAACGCGACGTCCAGCCGACCCCGGGCCAGCTGCTCAAGGGCCGCGTCCCACTCGGGGTCGCTGACCTCGACGTCCTCGGACTCCAACCCGGTGACCAGACCTGCGCTCAGGGCGCTGTCGCTGCCGCTGACCGCGACCCGGCCGGTGGTGGCCCCCTCGCCGAACTGGGCGCCGATCATCAGCACCAGCAGCAGCGGGAAGATGAAGACGAAGAAGATGTTGGAGCGGTCTCGGACGAAGAGCCGCAGCTCCACCCCGGCGACGGTGAGCGCGTTCCTCATGACAAGGCCCCCCGGTCGGGCACCAGCCGGGACAGCAGCACCATCACGGCCGCGAATCCCAGCATGATCAGCACGGGCGTGCCGATGTCGCCCAGCCCGCCGCCGCCAGCGGTGATCCCCAGACCCCGGAGCAGGGCGGCGACGGGGTTGAGGTCGAGCACGGGTGCGAACGCGCCGGTGGCGCTGACCGGGAAGAACGCGCCCCCGCCCACGCCGAGGACCACCGCGACGATGGAGGTGGCGATGCTCGCCTGTTCACTGGTGCGCGCCACCCGCACGATCAGGAACATCACCGAGGTGGCGGCCGCGGAGACGCACACCACCAGGGCGCCCACTGCCAGCGGCGAGCCGAAGCTGGCGTCGAAGAGGAACCCGCCGACGGCCAGCAGCACGGCGCTGGCGACCACCCCGAGGGTGAGGCTGACGAGCGCCTTCGAGGCCACGATCCGCCACGCCGGCATCGGCATGGAGCGCAGGCGGCGCAGCGTCCCGGTCTCCCGTTCCAACAGCAGGCTGGTCACTCCGAAGCTGACGGTGAACATCAGGAACAGGCCGGTCTGGCCAGCCACGAGCGCGGCTCCGGAGTCGAGCTGCTCGTCCGACGCCTCGCCCTCGGCCAAGGTGTACGCCGGCCCGCCCGAGGAAGCCTGCTCGGCCAGCTT
Source organism: Nocardioides sp. 616 (assembly GCF_002930065.1). Lineage (NCBI taxonomy): Bacteria > Bacillati > Actinomycetota > Actinomycetes > Propionibacteriales > Nocardioidaceae > Nocardioides > Nocardioides sp. 616. The sequence continues at coordinate 49,112 of NZ_POAG01000010.1, forward strand.
GCTCAGCTGATCCTCGGAGATCCCCTCGACCAGTCCGGCCCGGGCGGCGACAGCGCCGTGGGCGAACCGGTCGAGCACCCCGTCGACGACCGAGAGCACGATGTCCGACTCGATCCCGGCCTCGTCGCCCCGGACCGCGTCGACGGTGACGGGCTTTCCGGACTGCGCGGCCGGGCCGAAGCCGTCGGGGAGGATCAGGGACATCGCGGCGTCGCCGTCCTCCACCTGCTGACGCCCCGTCGCGGCGTCGACCTCGTGGACGGTGACGTCGAGTCCGCCCTGGCCGTCCAGGTCTCGGACCACGCGGGCGACGACCTGGGCGAGATCGTCGTCGGCCGGGGCCGAGACCGCCACGGTGATCGGCTTGAGGTCGATGTCGTCGGTGTTGCCGAAGACCAGGTTGAACACGAACATCAGCGCCAGCGGCACCACGAACGCGAAGATGAGGACCGACCTGTCGCGCACACGCTGGCGCAGGTCGGAGAGGGTGAGGGTCAGCAGCTGGCGCACGGTCGTTCCGAGCCCTAGTCCCTCAGGGCCTTGCCCGTGAGGTGCAGGAAGACCGACTCCAGGTCCGGACGCGAGACCTCCACGTCGGAGAGCTTGACGCCCAGGTCGGCTGCGGTGCTGACCACGTCGGCGACCAGCGCGGCGGCGTCGCGCACGGCGAGGGTTGCCGAGTGCCGGTCGGCGTCGACCCGCTCCACGCCGGGGATGCCACGAAGCTTCTCCGCGGCGGCGCCGACGTCGCCGCTGCCGCCGATCCTGATCGTGTCGACCCCTCCGGTGAGGCGGATCAGCTCGTCCCTGGTGCCCTCGGCCTGGAGCACACCCGAGTCGATGATGCCGATCCGGTCACAGAGGCGCTCGGCCTCCTCCATGTAGTGCGTGGTGTAGAGCACGGCCATGCCTTCGACCGCCAGCGCCTCGACGGACTCCAGGATCGCGTTGCGCGACTGCGGGTCCACTCCCACGGTGGGCTCGTCGAGGATCAGCAGGGTCGGCTGGTGCAGCAGCCCGATGCCGATGTTGAGCCGGCGCTTCATGCCGCCGGAGTACTCCTTGCTCAGGTCCTTGGCGCGGTCGGTGAGGCCGATCAGCTCCAGCACCTCGGCCACCCGGGAGGTCAGGCGTGCGCCACCCAGGCCCTGGAGCCGTCCGAACAGCAGGAGGTTCTCGCGCGCGGACAGCTCCGGATAGATCGCCAGGTCCTGCGGCACCAGCCCGAGGTGCTTCTTGGGCTCGATGGCACGGGGCGTCATCTGTCGTCCCGCGACGGTGACCGTCCCCGAGTCCGCCGCGATGAGCCCCGCCACCATGGAGATGGTGGTGGTCTTGCCGGCGCCGTTGGGGCCGAGCAGGCCGTAGGTCTCACCTGGGGCGATGCGGAACGAGACGCCGTCGACCGCGGTCAGCTCGCCGAAGCGGCGGACCAACGAGTCGACGACGAGCACGTCGGCCGGCGCGGGGTTCTGGCTCACGCGCCGACTGTAAGGCACCTCACTCGTGCATGGAGCGAGGGATGCTGCTGTTGGCGATCCTGTTCTCGGAGTCGATCATCCAGGCCAGCTGCTCGATCCGCTCCAGCACGGTGTGCAGGAGGTCGGCCGAGGTGGGGTCCTCGGCATCGACGTCGTCGTGGATCCGACGCGCGGTGGCGGCGACGGCGTACAGGGCGGCCACGATCGCGTCGACGGTGTCGGCGGTGTCGATCTCGTCGCTGGGCAGCTCGGGCAGAGTGCTCTTCGCGGCCACCGTCTTCACTCGGGCGTCAGGCGTGACGTAGATGGCACGCATCCGCTCGGCGACGTCGTCGGCGAAGCCGCGGGTCGCCTCGACCACCTCGTCGAGCACGAGGTGGGTGTCGCGGAAGTTCTTGCCCACCACGTTCCAGTGCAGTTGCTTGCCCTGGAGCTGCAGGTCGGTGAGGTCGACCAGGAGCTGCTGCAGGTGGTCCCCGAGCTGCTGGCTGGCCTGGAATGCGGGGCGGGCGGCGTGCTTGCTCATCGTCTGGGTCATGACAGGCAGTCAACACCCTTTTTTGGAATGATTCCAGAAAGGTGAGGCTGCCCTTAGCCGCCGCCAGCACGACCAGCGGTTGTCGTCCGAGGAGTCCCTCAGGAGCCGCTGCCGTGGCTGTGCGGCGGGACGACCGGGCCTTCGGAGGGCTGGACGACCACGACACCGGGGCCGTGGAAGGAGTACTGGAAGGCCTCCCCGGTGCCGCCGCGCAGCATCGAGCGCATGTTCATCGAGCTCACCACCTGGGGGGTGAGGCCGGCCGACCAGCAGACGGCAGCGTTGATGTCCACCGCCGTCGGCGTCTGCGAGCAGTCCAGGATCAGTGGCGGGCCGTCGCTGGTCAGCGCGACGGTGCCGGTGCCCTGGATGAGGGTGTTGAACATGCCGCCGGTCATCATCCCGGCGCCCTTGACCCGGTGCACGTCGTACTCCAGGGAGGCGTCCATCGCCAGCAGGCTGGAACCGTTGACCGAGAGCCCGTCGCCCTCGAGGTGCACCAGGAAGATGTCCTTGGCTGCGTCGGCGAAGAAGACCTCCCCCTGGCCGGCGACGGTCATCAGCGGGATGTCCTCGGAGGTGACGAGACGCCTCATCATCTTGCCGAGCGAACCGGCCGACTTGTGCTCGAAGCTCACCTGGCCCTGGTAGGCCACCATCGCGCCCTTCGCGGCGAGCACGGGCTCGCCGAGCACCGCCCGGAGGGTCTTTCGGTGGTGCAGGGAGAACCGCTCGGCGGTGGCCCTCTCCTCGTTGACCTGGTCGAAGAGCTCGCTGCGCATGGGACACCTCCGGGATGAGGCGACCCCCCTGGTCGCCGATGACCCGACAGTAGTGGTGCGGACGGACGTTCCATGCCCATTCGGAACAGGGTTTTGCACAGGCCGGCCGTCTCGCACCGACGCCATCGCGGAGAAACCGCAAGGATCTGAGCAGTCCTTGCCGGCGCTCGCCGGTCCTACTCGGGAGGCCCCATGAGCATCCAGCTCGACCATGCCCACGTGTCGCGGGCGACCGACAAGCTCGCCGCGCGTGCCGCCGAGATGGCGGCGCGCCGCGCCCAGATCGAGGCTTCGGTCGAGTCCCTGATGACGGGCTGGCGCGGTGAGGCAGCCGCCCGCTTCGCCGCCTTCTGGGAGGAATGGCGGGACAGTGCCGACGCCGTGATCGACGGCCTGTCGACCGGGGTCGACGGGGTGCGGTACGCCGACTCGCAGCTCTCGATCGCAGACACGGGCTCCGGGGACGCCCACACGCGGATGCGGGGGCGACTCGGATGACCGCCTTCCGGGTCGACGTCGACGAGCTCCGCCTGGTCGTGGCCGAGATGACCGCCTGTCAGGCGGCGCTCGACGACCTGGTCGGTGACGCGGACGCCGTGACGAGAGACCTGCACGCCGAGTGGTCCGGACTGGCCCGCGACGCCCACGTGACGTCGTACGCCCGGTGGCGCGGGGAGTTCGCCGACATGACCCAGGCGCTCGCCGGGATCCGCGACCTGGGCGACACCGCGCAGGCCAACTACACCGCTGCGGTGGGGGCGAACATGTCGATGTGGGGGCAGCTCGAGTGAGGCTCGCGGTCGACGTCGTCGGGTTCACCAACGCCGCCGAGGCCTGCTGCTCGGGCAACCAGATCACGGCCATGCTCACGCAGTCGCTCTCCGGCAAGCTCTCGGGGTACGCCGGCATGGCCGGCGACGACGCCATGAGCGCCGACTTCGCAGCCGAGTACGACGCCGCAGCCCGCGAGTCCCTCGGCGCGCTGGTCGAGCTCACCTACGCGTTCAGCAGCCTGTCCCGACTGCTCGCCACCTCAGGGGACAACCACGGACGAGCCGAAGCCGCAGCCGCCGGGCGCGTGTACAACGCCGACACCTCCTGGCCCGCGAGCCACTTCGTCCACTACCGACCGCCCCCACCCCCCTCCAGCCTCGGGGCCAACAACCCCGACCTCGGGATGGTGCAAACGTGGGTCCTGGACCACGTCGAAGGATTCATCTGGCCCGGCGCCGACGTCCACCAACTCCTCGCCGCAGCAGCCACCTGGCAGTCCACCGCCTCCTCGATCGCCGACCTGGAACACCAGTGCGACGAGGCCATCACCCTGCTCGAACGCCAGCACTCCCCCGAGGTACCCCTCGCCACCACCGCCCTGACCGACCTGCGCTCCCTGATCGGACAGACCGCCCAGGAGATGCACGCGATCGCCTCCTCCTGCGAGGAGTACGCCGAAGCAGTCCGCACCACCCACGAACGCACCCTCGCCCTGATCAACGAGATCTGCCAGATGATCGTGGAGGGCATCGCCTTCTCCGCAGTCGTCGGCCTCCTCTCCTCCGGCATCGGAGCAGGCGCCGCCGGGACCGCCGCCATGGCCCGGATCGCCACCCAAGCACCCAGATTCCACGCCCTCCTGGTCACCCTGCGAATGGCCTCCACCAAAGCCGTCACCCGACTGCGGACCGCCAGCGACCGGATGGCGGAGGTACGCCGACGAGCCGGGAAGTATCCACGGGTACGGGACGAACGCGGGTCCTTCCGGTTGCCTGGAGGAGGACGGTCATCAATCAAGGCTCAAGACAAGATTGGTGGCCACATCGAGGAGAGGCACATCGGCAGAAACGTGGATCAACTCGCCACCCGCGCACGCGAGGAAGAGCTTGAGTTTGCCTCATCCTTCAAGACGTATAAGGACGCAGACAGAGCCCTTGACAGGGTTTTTGAGAAGCACGCTGAGCAAGTGCAAGACTGGCTGGCGAACGGTAAGAAGTCCCTGCGGATCAATGCCGTCCTGCCCGAGGTGGTGGGCGTCTCGGTCGACGCGGCCGGCAACGTTCGTCACGTCACGGGTGTGCGAGTGATCTTGGTTCGAAGCAACGAGACCGAATCCGGATATCGAGTTGTTACGACCTTCCCCCAACCCACAGGAGTGGGCAATGCTTGAGGACCGGTACCCAGCGCTATGGCATTTCCTCGGGGCCTACTTGCACCAGGACTGGAGGGATCAGTACAGCAGCCCGCAAGAAGCGCTGCTCGACCTGCTGGATGGCGACCCGGAGGAGGCTCCGGCGCTCATCGATGAGATCGACGATCTGACGACCTCGGCCAGCACCGAAGAACTCGATGACTTGATCGTTGAGCTGGGATCCTTCTACCGCCCCTCACGCGACGGCAGGGACGCTCGAGAGTGGCTAAACGAACTGCGCGGACTCACCGCGAATGCGATCAGAGCCTCCTCTAGAGGCGAGGGCAGAGAGCGCAATTGAACTTTATTGCCCGTTCCTGGGATTCAGCACATTGCTTGGAACGGCCCAGCCAGGAGTTTGATGATCCGCCGGTCGGTGCAGGCCGTCCGGGGATCGGACCAGAGTCCCGCTGCACCTCTCCCCCAGCCGGCTCAGTGACACAGCGGTGAGGTCACGACCGCACGTGCATGCGCTCCCCCTGCGGGCCGAAGATGGCCAGCACCTCGGCGGGCGTCGGACCCGGATTTCCGATCCAGTGCGGGGTCCGGGTGTCGAACTCCGCAACCTCCCCGGGTTCCAGGAGGAGGTCCCGGGTGCCGAGGACGAGCCTGACCCGACCACTGAGCACGTAGAGCCACTCGTACCCCTCGTGGGTCTGCAGGGTCGGCTGCGAGGCACTCTCGACCGGCATGATCATCTTGAACGACTGCAGGCCACCCGGCCGACGGGTCAGGGAGAGGAACGTCCGCCCATGCCGGGTGACCGGTCGGGGGCGGATGCGCGGGTCCCCCGTCTCCGGGGCGTCCACGAGCTCGTCCAGAGCGACCCGGTGCGCGCGGGCCAACGGCAGCAGGAGCTCCAACGTCGGCTTGCGCTGGCCGGACTCCAGACGGGACAGCGTGCTCACCGAGATCCCGGTCTCCGCGGCGAGGTCGCTCAACGTCGCCTCACGCTCGAGCCTGAGCTGGCGCAGCCGCGGCCCCACGCCCCGCAGGATGTCGTCGTCTGCCATGTCATGACCTTGCCAGAGCGGCAAGGGCGGTTGTCAACGTGGAGCGCAAGGCACGTTCAGTGCGAGGCGTAGCCGAAGTCGGCTCGGAGGCCCGACTGCACGCCGTCCGCCTCGAGAACCTCGGACGACTTCTCCACCACCCGGCGCGAAGGCCAGACGTGGAGGCCCATCAACCCCAGGCCGATCGCTGCTCCGAGCAGGTAGAGCAGGTAGGAGCCGTCCATGAAGGCCAGGACGATCCCGAGAAGCACCGGCACCTCGGCCATGGCGAAGCGCACGAACGTCGCCGACTGGTAGCGGCCCCGGGCCACGGCGTTCGCCTCGGCCTCCATGCCCTTCCCCAGCGGGTCCATTCGATAGCCGACCGTCGGAACCAACGCCAGGAGGGCGGCGCCGACCACCAGGAGCAACCCGACCCACACGACGTCCGGGCTGGCGGTCGTCCAGCTCTCGTCCGTCTCGGTGTCGGCAGAACCGATGAAGGCGAGAACCACGGCGATCAGCACCGGAGCGCTGATCAGGGCACTCGCCAGTATGCGGTGGGTCTGGGCGAACGGCACGACGGCGGGCTGCGTGGACATGGCGGCAGTCTTGCTCACTCCTGCTGCGATGCGGCGCAGACTCCGCGAGGACGGACGAGTCGGTTATCCACAGGTGAAGGTCGGGGCCGCCCTGCCCGGCCGGAACCCGCAAGGATCGGGAGCGATACCGGGCCACAGGGGGCGGCAACATGGGGAAGGCACGACCGGACGTGCATCGAGCAGAGCAGCTCCAGTGAGGCTCGCGGTCGACGTCGTCGGATTCAGCGATGCCGCGGCAGCTTGCCGCTCGGGCAACCAGATCACCGCGATGGTCACCGAGTCGCTGGCAGGCAAGCTCCAGGGGTACGCCGGCATGGCCGGCGACGATGCCACCAGCACCGACTTCGCCATCGAGTACGACGCCGCAGCGGACGAGTCGCTCCAGGCTCTCGTCGAGCTGACCTACGCGTTCAGCAGCCTCTCACGGCTCCTGGCGGTGTCGGGCGACAACCACGGTCGGGCAGAAGCTGCCGCGGCCGGGCGAGTGTGGAACGCCGACACCTCCCACTCGACCAGCGGCTTCACGCACTTTCGTGCCTCAGCACCACCGAGCAGCCTGGGCGGCAATTCATCGACTCTCAACATGGTCGAGGCCTGGATCATCGACCACGTCGAAGGATTCGTCTGGCCGGGCGCCGACATCGACCGGCTCCTGGATGCCGCGGCCGCATGGCGCTCGGCTGCAGATTCCGTAGGCGACCTGGAGCATCAGTGCCGGGAAGCCGCCGCCCTCCTCGGTGGCCAGCAGTCCCCCGAGGTCCCCCTCGCCACCGCTGCTCTGACCGAGCTGCGCGCGCTGATCCAGGACACCGCCGGCGCCATGCTCGCCATCGCAACGTCGTGCCAGGAGTACGCCGAAGCGGTCCGGGACGCTCACCAACGCACCCTCGCGATCATCGGCGAGATCTGCCAGATGGCCCTCGAGGGCGTCGCCATCTCCGCGGTCGTAGGGCTGCTCTCCTCCGGTCTCGGCGCGGGAGCCGCCGGCAGCGCCATGATGGCCCGTATCGCGGCCCAGACGCCCCGGTTCCACGCACTGCTAGTCACTCTGCGGGCTACCTCCACCAAAGCCGCGACCAGGCTGCGCGAGGCCCGCAGCCGGATGGCCCAGGTGCGTCTGCGCGCAGGCAAGTACCCGCGAGTGCGGGACGAACGGGGATCGATCCGACTGCCCGGTCCTCCCTCCGGGACCTTCAGGAGCGGGTGGCTCACCGCGCATGAGGCCCCGCCGGGTCACACGTTGAGAGACCATGTCGCGAAGACTGTGGACGAACTGCTTGCCAGGTGCATCTCGAAAGGGATCGCGCGGTCATCATCATTTGTAAGCCAGGACGAGGCCGAGGTGCTCATTGCCCGGGTTGTGGAATCTAGAAGCGGTGAGATCGCAAGGTGGCTGGCCGGCCCATCGAGCCAGCACAAACATACATTTAAGGCACACTTCGAAACTCCCACCGGCATCACCGTCATGAGGGATGGGTCTGTGCTGCAGCAATCGAGCATTCGAGTTGTCCTGATCACTAACAAGACCATGCCAGAGGGCTGGCAAGTACTGACTGCCTTCCCCGGATGAGAAACCGAACGAGCAAAGGGACGCCGAATGGAAAACCTCACCTACATGCTCCAGGCCTATTTTCACCAGGACTGGAACAACTTGCACGCCACATGGCAGGAGGTAATTGACGACTTCGTGCAAGACGACCCGGAAACGGTGAGCCGGGTGCCGGGCGAGATCTTCAAGCTGCTCGGCTCCACCCCCGATGACTCCGATCTGAGGCAGAGGCTGCTCGACATGGGCATGGACTACTACCCAGAAGAGGGATACCGCCCATGGCTGGCCTCCGTTGGTGAACGGATTGCGGATCGCTCGCCCGCCCACAAGGACTCGCCCCGCCACTCATAGGCGCGAACCTAGGAGGCTGATGGTCGGATGATCATTGCCCCATTCTTAGGCGCGTAGCCAGGTCCTCACAGCCTTGACCAGCGCTGCCACGCCCAGAGGCAGAGTCGCCTTCAAGGTCGGCACGAAGTGCGGCGAGTGGTTCGACGACACCGAGCGCAACGCAGGATCGTTCAGGTCGCCCGTGGCGAACAGGGCGGGTCGATGAAGCCCAAGGACGCTCGAGTTGTACTGATTCCTACCGAGGAGATGCCCCTCGGGTGGCAGGTCCTGACCGCGTTCCCACTCTGAAAGGTTGACCGATGGAAGGGCTTACCTACCTGTTGATGACCTACTTCCACCAGGATTGGGACCATGCGCACAGCACTTGGCAAGGAGTCATCGACGAATTCTTGACCGACAACCCCGCCCGGGTGGCGCAAGTGCCCCATGACATTGACCGCCTTTTGGCAAACACACCCAGCGATTCGCAGCTGTCACGCGCCGTTGTTCAGATGGGGATGTACTACAGCCCGCCGGAGGGAGAGCGAGCCTGGCTCGCTGCTGTTAAAGACAGGATCATTCACAGTCTTCCCGGTCAGTCATCTGCTAGAGATCAAACCTGATTGCTGGCGGGCAGCCAGGTCCGCCAGCCGTGACGAGTGAGTCACGCCCAGAGGAAGCGTCGCCTTCAAGCCGGCGCGAAGTGCGGCGAGTGGTTCGAGGGCACCGAGCACAACGCGGGATGGTTCAGGTCGCGGTGGCGAGCTGAGCAGGTCGATGCAGCCAAGCAGCCAGTACGACAACGGCGCGTCGGCGTTGGTGGCAAGGACCCCAACGTTCTCGCTGCCCGCCCCTGTTCTCGGATCGAAGTAGCCAGGGGCGACGAGAGGCTCGAGGGCCTACTCGGGGGTAGTCGTACTTGACCCGGTCGAGGACCACACCAGTGGGCAGACCGCCGCTACCTTTAAAAGTGATGGACGAGCAACAGGCTCCCAATCGATCGATTGGCACTCTCGGGTTGACCTTCGTCGCAATCGGCGGCGTGGTCGGCTCCGGAGTGCTGTTCGCCCCACTGTTCGCCGCTCAGCAAGCGGGCCCCGCCGCCATCCTCGCCTGGCCGATCGCGGCGGTGATGCTGATCGCGGTGGCTCTGGTGTACGCCGAGGTCTCCGCCATGCTGCCGGTGGTCGGCGGTCTGGGGCTGCTGCCCACCTTCAGTCACGGCCAGGGGGTCGGGATCGCGATCAGCTGGGTCGCCTGGGTGGGCTACGTGACGGCGGCGCCGATCGAGACCCAGGCCATGCTCGAGTACGCCAGCAACGAGCCGGCGTTCGACTGGCTCTTCGTCGCCGCGAGATCCTCCAACGGAGAGAGCGCGCTGAGCCTGGGCGGGATCGTCGCCGCGGCGATCGTCCTCGTCGTCTTCACCGCGCTCAACGCGTTCGGGGTGGCACTGTTCGCGCGGATCAACACCGCGCTGACCTGGATCAAGCTGATCATCCCGCTGGTCATCACCATCGCCCTACTGACGCACTTCTCCACCGCTCCCATCCGGGAGAAGGGATTCGCCCCCGAAGGTGTGAACGGGGTGCTGAGCGCGATCACCACCGGCGGAGTGGTCTTCGCGTTCCTCGGCTTCCGGCACGCGCTTGACCTCGCCGGTGAGGCACGACGACCACAGAGAGCCATCCCGATCGCGCTCGTGGGCGGGATCCTGATCTGTGCCGCGCTCTTCACGGCCCTCCAGCTCGCCTTCATCGGCGCGGTCGACCCCGCCGTCCTTGAGGGCGGTTGGGCCCGGCTCGACCAGGGCGGGGCGAACGGTCCGCTCGCGGCCATCCTCTCCGGCCTGGGCATGGCCACGCTCGCCAAGATGGTCGTGGCCGACGCCGTGCTGGGGCCGTTCGGTGCGGGGCTGGTGTCCACTGCGTCCAGCGGGCGACTCACGGTCGCCGTCGCGGAGAACGGCCTTTTCCCGCGCACCGTGGCCGCCTTCTCACGTCACGGCGTCCCCCTGCGGGCGATGGTGCTGAACCTCGCGGTGGGCCTAGGCCTGCTGCTTGCGTTCCGCGACGGCTGGTCCGAGCTGCTCTCCTTCAACTCCGGCGCCATCGTGCTGTCGATGTGCCTGGGCCCGGTCACCGTCGTCGCACTGCGCCGGCAGGTCCCTGACCGGGCACGCCCGTTTCGACTCCCCGCTGTGCCGGTGGTGGCGCGGTTCGCCTTCGTCGTCGTCAGCCTGATCATCTACTGGACCGGGTGGGACACGATGATCAAGCTCACCGTCCCAATCGCGGTCGGTATGGCGGTGCTGGGCTGGCGCGTGCTTCGCCGCCCGGAGCTGGCGCGCTCCCTAGCGCTGCGCTCGCTCGCGTGGCTGGGTCCCTACTACGTGGGGCTGCTGCTGCTGACGTACGTCGGCAGGTTCGGCGGCGGCAGGGAGTGGCTCCCCAACGGCGTGGACATGGTCGCGGTCACCGCGTTCTCCCTGGTGATGTTCGAGTGGGGAGTGCGCGCCGCTCTGCCGGCATCCGTGGCCGCCGCCGCAGTCGCCGCGGTTCCGGAGGCTCCTTCAGGCGCAGCGCCGCACTGATCCATGGCGCTCCAACCGGCGCGCTTTTCTTCGCTCGATGGTCTTGCCTACTGACGAGTCATGCCCAAAGGTGTGCGCACCTTTCAATTCTCGGACAGAAGGAACTCTCGGTGACTACACGTCGACTCTCAGCCCTTGCCCTTTGCGGGGCACTCACTCTCACCGCCGCCGGCCTGACCGTCGGAGGCCCGGCGCAGGCCAAGCCGATCACTTCCCACTGCGGGACCGAGGCCGGCGGCAACTCGGCCGGTTTCGTGAACCACTCCCAGCTCACCTCCGCGCTCGACAAGATCGAGCGCACCAGCAAGGGCAACGTGCAGGTCGACGTGATCGGCCGCAGCAACCAGGGCCGGGAGATCTACTCCGCCCGGGTCGGCACAGGCGACACGGTGATGCTCGTGCAGTCCCAGATCCACGGCAACGAGAACCACGGCACCGAGGCCCTGCTCAACATGCTGCAGCAACTGGGCGGCAACAGCCCGGCCGCACAGGCTACCCGCGAAGGGATCACGATCGTCGCGATCCCCCGGCTCAACGTCGACGGGGGCGAGCACCAGCACCGGCAGAACGACCAGAGCTGGGCTCAGACGGTGGCTCGGTTCCCGCAGCTTGCCGGCTCGGCGCCCGCGTGGAACTACAACGCCGGGGTGCCCGGCTTCGACACCAACCGCGACTTCAACCCCGACCTGGACTACGTGCCCCAGCCCGCCGACCTCCCCGGCAACAGCGGGTCGGTCGGCTGGTACCTGACGCCGGAGGCACAGACCGTCCGTGAGGTCTACCGCGACCTGGAGCAGGAGTTCGGCACGGTCGACTACTTCGTCGACCTGCACAACCAGGGCCCGTGCTACCTCGTCGAGGGCACCAACCGTCTCTCCACCCTGTCGATCTCAGGGCGGTTCATCGCCGACCCGGCCGAGCACGGCACCTGGCCCGAGTTCGACTACGACGCGTCGCGGCGCGCCAACGTCGCCATCTACGACGCCCTGAAGAACCGCGCCGGCAACGGCTCGGGATTCGGCGACGTCACCCTCTACCCGCAGGACACCGACCTGCCCGGCACCGCGCTGGGCTCCTTCGCCCTGCGGGGCAGCGCGACCGTGCTCTTCGAGAGCAGCTCCCAGACGCAGTCCACCGGGCTGAAGGGCAACGGGATGCTGACCAAGCAGATCGAGATCGGGTTGCAGGGGCTGATCGACTCGATCGTCGACGGGTCCGTCGACTCGCTCAACCCGAACGCGTACGAGGCCATCCCCAACCGGATGCCGGTGCCGCGCGACTGAGCTGCTCGTCCGCGGGGGTACGTCGGCTCACCGGCGTACCCCCGCATCGCGAGGTGTCCGTCAGCGCAGCGCCCCCTGGACGACCGCGGTCCTGATCACCGCGTACTGCTCGTCGGTCAGCTCACCGACCACGTGGGCGACCTCCACCTGCGCGAAGCTCTCGGCGGGATCGTCGAGGATGCCCTCCATCTTGAACTGGATGATCTCGAAGCGGGACAGTCGCTCGTCGTCCCCGTCGGCGACCGTGGAGACGAGGCACGCGATCAGGGGGGCGACTTCCTCGACCTCCACCTCGCCCTCGCGGAGCTGCTGCAGCAACAAGGTGAGCTGGCTCATCGTCCTCCCTCTCGCCGGGCTGGACCGGGACAGAGCGTTGAACGAGGAGGGACCGGGATTGGCTATGGGGCGGCGGGATCGTGTCGGCCTCTGGGACGACCAGGCCGTGCTCGTAGCAGAGCACCAGCGCCTGCACCCGGGCTGCTGATGCCGAGCTTGGCGAAGACCCGGTTGGCGCGCGACTTCACGGTGGCCCATGAGACGAAGAGCTCCGTCGCGATCGGCGTGTGGGTGGGTGGGCTGGTCGCGGTGGCGCGCCGGCTGACGCCTCTCAGCGACCGATGCCGAGGCGTGCGGCAACGTCCTCGCCGCCGACCGCGGCATACGGTCTCCGGGTCGGCCACCACGACGAGCACCTCGCTGGCCCGGGACATCCCTACGTAGAGACGTTCCTTTGCCGGTCGTGTGTGCCGTCCTCGTTGAGGCAGAGCACGACGGCGCGGCGCTCGAGCCCCGTTGGGAACTGCACCAGTCAGAGGTCGAGCGTCATGCCCACGTGCCTGTAGTCGAGGCTGTCGTGGTCGTGCGAAAACAGCGTGAGCTTTAGTAGCCGAAGATGTGGACAGCACGCACGTTGGTGGCGTTGCCGTCCATGAAGAAGGTTCCCAAGCGCTTCACGACAGCGCTGTACTCCCGCTTGGGTGTCATTCCGTGGTTGTGCTTGAGCGCCTGCGGAACCATCAGGAACAGGAAGTCCGCGTGGCGGCACAGATGACACTTCCACATGTCCAACAGGTCCATGTTGTTCGTGGTGGTCTTTCCCCGCTCGACCTCGAGGAGGACGCCGCTCTTGCCGACAGCGCGGTAGTAGTCGGGGCGGAGCTTGTTCTCGTACTCCAAGAACAGACCTTTAGCCTCGCTCGTGAAGCCCAGTTCCAGGGCGTAGGGCAGGAACGTTGCCTGCACCTCGGCGCTGGAGATGCCGGGCATGTTCGCCCTCGCCAGCAACTCCCGGGCAGGGCGGGTAATGAGGTGGGCGAGAAGCTGGTCACTCAGTTCCTCGACTGCGCGGAACTCCTCGGTTTCGGCCCACTTGTCGAGTGCGTAGATCGTGCGTTTGGTCCCAGTGTCCACGGCGCAAGCTTCGGACGGTCCCGAGTCCCTGTCAGATGATTCTTCTAATTTCTCGTCACCGACTCGAAGCATGAGCGACACCCCGAGAACGACGAAGTGCGCCAAGGAATGAGTCCTTGGGGCACTTCGACGTTCCGCTCAGGGTCACGAGAACCTAACCATCGGCGGGGTGGCCCTTCGCGCGGAATGTCCCCGCCATGTGTCCACCCTCAAACGGCTCTGAGCCGGAGTCCAACCAGATCGGGCCGCTGGACGACGCACATCTGTGTCCCCTGCCATCTGTCGGGCGACGAGGCCGGGTAGGCAGCGCGCACCAATGCCTCCCGGTGGCACTGGCCTCAGCCGATCCACCTCCGAGCGCGCGCACTCATGCCGTGACCAGCTTGTCGACGACGGGTGAAAAGTAACCCTTGATCGACGGGTGAAAACAGACCCCCTGCTCGATCCTGTAGAGGGTGATGACAGTGGAGGACTGGGCTGAGATCCGTCGGCTGCACTCGGCGGAGAAGATGGCGATCAAGGCGATCGTGCGGCAGTTGGGGATCTCGCGGAACGCGGTGCGACGCGCCCTGGCCAGTGACTCACCACCGTCCTACACGCGGCCGGCGAAGGGGTCGGTGGTCGACGCGGTCGAACCCCAGGTCCGGGAGTTGCTGCGGGCGACGCCCAGGATGCCGGCCACGGTGATCGCGGAGCGGATCGGGTGGGAGCACGGGCTGACGGTCCTCAAGGACCGGGTCAGGGAGTTACGGCCCTACTACCTGCCACCGGACCCGGCCAGCCGGACCGTCTACGACCCGGGGCATCGGGTGCAGTGCGATCTGTGGTTCCCGCCGACGCCGGTGCCGTTGGGTGCCGGCCAGCACGGGGCGCCACCGGTGCTGGTGATGACCTCTGGTTACTCACGGATGCGGTGGGCGGTGATGATCCCCTCGCGGACCGCACCGGACCTGATCGCTGGGCACTGGCAGCTGTTGTCGGCGATGGGTGCTGCGCCGCGGCAGCTGGTGTGGGACAACGAGGGCGCCGTGGGTGGTTGGCGACGCGGGAAGCCGACCCTGTCCGAGGAGTTCGAGTCCTTCCGGGGCAGCCTGGGCATCGGGGTGCACCTGTGCCGGCCGCGGGATCCCGAAGCCAAGGGGCTGACCGAACGCAACAACGGCTACTTCGAGACCTCCTTCCTGCCGGGCCGGGAGTTCACCGGGCCAGACGACTTCAACACCCAGCTCACCGACTGGCTGGCCCGGGCCAACGCCCGGCACTCGCGCCGGATCGGCTGTGCCCCCACCGCCCGCTGGACCGTGGACCGCGACGCGATGCTGGGGCTACCGCCGGCACCACCGACGGTGGGGTGGCGCACCCGGGTCCGGCTGCCGCGCGATCACTACGTCCGGGTGGCGTCCAACGACTACTCCGTCGACCCGTCGGTGGCGGGCAGGTTCATCGAGGTGGTCGCGGACCTCACGCACGTGACGATTACCTGCGCCGACACCGTCGTGGGTCGCCATGACCGCTGCTGGGCCAGGCACCAGACCATCACCGACCCCGGCCACCGGGAAAAGGCGCTCGAGTTGGCCCACCACGCCAGAACAGTGAAGGAACGGCCGGCTGAGCCGACCGGTGTGGTGGTCGAAGCGCGTGACCTGTCGGTCTACGACACGTTCTTCGGCACCCGTCCCACTGAGGCTGTCGACCGGGAGGAGGTCGCCTGATGGCCACCAAGGCAACCAGCCGCGACACCGACAGCGAGCTTGCGTTCCTGACCCGGGCGCTGAAGGCTCCCACCCTGCGGGAGTCGATCCCGCGGCTGGCCGAACGGGCACGTGCGGAGTCCTGGACCCAGGAGGAGTTCCTGGTCGCCTGCCTGCAACGTGAGGTGTCCGCACGGGAGTCCCACGGCGGCGAGGGCCGGATCCGGGCCGCCCGGTTCCCGGCCAGGAAGAGCCTGGAGGAATTCGACTTCACCCACGCCCGAGGACTCAAACGAGACCTGATCGCGCACCTGGGCACCCTGGACTTCATCGCCGGGAAACAGAACGTGGTCTTCCTCGGCCCACCCGGCACCGGCAAGACCCACCTCGCCACCGGGATCGCGATCCGCGCCTGCCAGGCCGGCCACAGAGTCCAGTTCGCCACCGCCGCCCAGTGGGTCGACCGACTCGCCGAACACCACGCCGCCGGCCGACTGCAAGACGAGCTACGCCGCCTGGCCCGCTACCCCCTCCTGGTCATCGACGAGGTCGGCTACATCCCGTTCGAGCACGAGGCCGCCAACCTGTTCTTCCAGCTCGTCTCTTCCCGCTACGAAAGGGCCAGCCTGATCATCACATCGAACAAGGAGTTCGGCCGCTGGGGCGAGGTCTTCGGCGACGACACCGTCGCCGCAGCCATGATCGACCGCCCCGTCCACCACGCCGACGTCATCGCCCTGAAGGGCGACTCCTACCGACTCAAGAACCACAACCTCGGCCGCATCCCAACCGCGGTCGAGACCAAGTAACCAACCGCAGAGGGGTCCACTTTCAACCGACGCAAAGGGGTTCATTTTCGACCGTCGTTGACACAGCTTTGGGGTTTCTGCTATCCCTCCAGACGTATCCGTGGCGTTGTCGGCGCTGGGGGTGACGCACGGCCGAGTTTGTCGAGATTCGGCAGTCGGCCATCAAGTCACGGCTGATTCAACTCGTCCATGTCGGCCGGGTCGTCGACAACCCGCAGCGGCCGCACCTTCTCGACTCGCTCACGGAGGCGGGCTTCGCAGTCCGGCTTGAGGTCCCAGTGCAGTTCGTGGGCGTACATTGCTACATGCTCGAGCGCCCTCTCCGCTCCCTTGAGGCGCTTGCGTTCCTCTGCCGTCACCCGTTCGCCTCCTCAAGTCGACGAGTCAGCTCGGAGACCGACGTGTCACGTCGAGCCGGCCTGATCTGTGCAGCGACGAATGACGGCATCAAGGTCTGCGATGCGGTGAGCAGCTCAGGCTGGTCGCGGTAGGCGGCTGACCTCGCCGCGGGGCTCCTGAGGTCACAGAGTGCTTCATGAGGGGTTGGGTGGGCGGGGGCCAGGCCAGCCGCAGGCAGAGTCGTATGCATGGCATCCGCAGTCGAGAGGGCGGGAAAGCCACTTCAGCGTGGCCTTTGTGAGACGGTGGTCGAGACACTGTCAGGACGAGCAAGCTGAGTGAGTCTTATGCGCGCGATGCTGTATTACCCGTTCGTGCAGCCACCGCACGACGTGCTCACTCAGGGCGTCCTGTACTGGGACCAAGTGGGCAGCATCGTGCCCGAGCACTACGTGCTACCTGAGTACCTCAGGGTCATTGAGCGAGAGGGCCTCTACCGACCCGTCCATATCGATCAGTACTTCGATGATCTGTCTCTCGACGCCATCGCCTCAGAGGTCGAACAGTTGTTGCGACGGTTGTCGCCACGCGATCTCGCCCTCCCGCCAGACCCAGTGACTCCGGCCACGCGTCTCTACTTTGGCAAACTGCCCATGATCCTCGAAGAGATGCTGATGGACCGAGGTGTGATCGCCGATGCGGGCGAGACATTCCAAGGGACACGCGAACTCCTTGGTCCCCTCCTCGCTCTCCTGGCACGGTCTGTCGCTGAGGCTGAACCGGACCCGTCCACGGCGTGGGTGTGTCACACAGACGTCGACAAGGCGCACGCGGCGGCATTCGATGGGCCGCTCCCTGGCGCGATTCCAGCATGGCGCGTCAACATGAGCGACGTATTCAAGGTGCCCGTTGCAGGGACGGACCTCGAAGAACTTCTTGACTTCCGCCAGCGCTACGAGGGCGAACGAATCGCTCTCCTGCGTGCTGTAGACCACTTCGTGGATAGCGTCGGCGGCCCTGAGGCTCAAGACCTGTTGCCGCGGATAGCCGAGGAGGTCGATTACGCGGTCGGGGAGATCGAGAGGGCGATGGCTGGGCGGGGAATCAAGATCAAGAAGACGGTTGTCTATGGCACGGTTGCGGCCGGCGTCGGCGCTGCCGCCAATGCCTCTTCGTTGTTAGGTCCTGTCTCCGAAGCAGCGGCGGCTGGAGCCTTCGGTGTCGTCGGTTCGATGTTGATGAGCGCTTCCTCGGCTCAAGTCAGAGCGACTGTTTCGAGCCCGTACAACTACGTGCACCGCGGGCGCCAGCAGTTCGCCACGAACTAGATCGAGTCTGAGCACCCCAAACCATGCCGGGGCAGTCCTCGGCGCTGTGCCTCGTGTTGATAGTCGCCCGTACCTCGACACGAGCGCCCGCACCGGATAGGGCAGATCCGGACGGTAGGCGCGCGGCAATCAGCCGACGATGGCAGGTCCTCAGCGTGGTGACGACCCAACGCCGGCTGTCGTTGCCTCGATCCGTCATGTGGAAGCAAAGCCGGGGACCGGAACACTTCGCGTCGACCTACTAGCTGTGATGTCCAGGCACGTTGGTCGAGGACCTGCGACGACACGGTCTGAGTTCGTGGATGGGTGAAGGCCTCCCGGTGTGGAGTGGAGCTATCTAGGAACCGCTCCCCACCAAGGAGGCCTTCGTGTCCCACGCTACCCATGCCAACACTGCTCTGACACCCCGTGCCCGGCTACGGCTGGCGCGTCTAGTCGTTGATCAGGGCTGGCCCATCCCGCGGGCCGCGGAACGCTACGACGTCTCGTGGCGGACCGCGAAGAAGTGGGCTGATCGCTACCGCGCCGAAGGGCCGGCCGGGATGAACGACCGCTCCTCCCGTCCGCATCACCAACCGAACCGGATCCCGGCACCGACGGTCCGCAAGATCGTGCACCTGCGCTGGAAGCAGCGACTCGGCCCGGTCGAGATCGGCGACCGACTCGGCATGGCGTCCTCGACCGTGCACGCAGTCCTGGTGCGATGCCGGATCAACCGACTCACCCACCTCGACCGAGCCACCGGTGAGCCAATCCGCCGCTACGAGCACGAGCGACCTGGGGACCTACTCCACGTCGACGTCAAGAAGTTGGGCAGGGTCCCCGACGGCGGCGGCTGGCGTTACGTCGGCCGCCAGCAGGGCGAGAAGAACCGCTCAGCGACCACCGAGCGCACAGCAGGACCTCGCAGCAAGCACCGCAACCCGCTGATCGGCACCTGCTACCTGCACACCGTCATCGACGACCACTCCCGCGTCGCCTACGTCGAAGCTCGCGACGACGAGACCAAGGAGACCGCGACCCAGGTGCTGAAGAACGCCGTGGCCTGGTTCGCCGACCGTGGCGTCATCGTCCAGCGGGTACTCAGCGACAACGGCAGCTGCTACAAGTCCCACCTGTGGCGCGAGACCTGCCTCGAGTTGGGCATCGCGCCGCAGAAGACCCGGCCCTACCGGCCCAGACCAACGGCAAGATCGAACGCTTCCACAGGACACTCGCCGAGGGCTGGGCGTTCAAGAAGTTCTACAACTCCGAAGCCGCCCGGCTCGCGGCTCTCTGCCAGCCTGGGTCCACGAGTACAACCACCACCGGCCGCACTCAGCAATCGGGAAGCACTCACCCATCACGAGGTTGAACAACCTGGCTGGGCATCACAACTAGCCAGCCGATGCGTCCTATGCAGTTACCCACGTCGCGACGATCACGCAGCAGACCCCGAATACCACGAACGCAGCGAATCCCCACACCGCCATGCCGCAAGCACCGAACTTCTTCTCGGCAAGGCGAGAGAGGTCCAGAACCTGTTGCCAAGCGTCGTCCTGGAGTCTCGCGGTGGCCGCATGCTCGTCGATATCGGCGACGGTCGCGGACACAAGACTCGGCCAAGCGAACCGATTGAGCCGTGCGTAGGCGATCCGTCGTCTCGGTCCGATGACTGCCACCAACCAACCGAGCGTCCAGAGCAACGCGGCGCCAGTGAGCGCTACCAGGATTCCCACAGCGCAGGCGCTCTTGCAGCCAGTCTTCGTGGCATCAACGATCGTCGGGGCCTTCGACATCATCATCGTCAGCGCCACACCCAGTCCGGCGAACAGGATGGTTGCCTTTGTATCGGCGAAGCGCACCCAGTTTGCCATCTGGTCGAGCGCATGCAGGGCACCGTCTACTGGGACGCCAGGCGAGGCGGCGGGTACAGAGGTGTCACCGCTTGTCGCGCCGCCTGCCGTTCGAGGGTCGCTTCTACGCCGCACTGACAGCGACTCCATCGCTGGGCCACTTCTTGGTGAAGACCCACTCGGTGTAGGCAGCCAACCAGTGCGCTGCCCACCCTGCGGCGGTCGCGGCCGTGTGAACCTCAGGGTCGTAGTCGGCCTGGTCAGCGACACAGAGATTCCCGCTGTTGTACAGGTGGGGAGACCGCTCCCATGTGCGGCCTCGCTGAGCACCCAGCCGCTTACGACTCAGAACAGCGACACCCGGGAGCCCGCGGTCACGGCGCAGGATGATCCCGACCGTGAATCGACCTCGACCAGTGTCGAGGTCACCAATCCAGCACGGCGCCAAGTGGCCGTCCGTGGGGACGTAGACGAACGCCGGGAAGGCCAGCGTCATCGCCTCCAGGTGCCGAGAGATCTCTGCGGGGTCATCCCACCAGACCGAGACCTCGCCAGCGCCTTCCTCGGCGTCGGGGGCATCCTCCCCTCCGTGGAACTTGTGTGGGACGACAGACGTGACAGGACCGAGAGTGGCATGAGTGTGCCCGCCGCCGTCGAGCGTAGTGACGCCGTCGAAGACGACCTGGCCGTTGACGGTGACGAACCGGGGCTGGGCGATATTAAAGTGGCTGAGCAGAGCCGCGATGGTGATGGCTGCCTCCTAGCTGTAGGCGATGGCGCTAGCCGGGTTGCCGGCGAGTTCCTCGACGGTTCCTGGGATGTGCTTGAGGGTGTTGCGCCAGCGGTAGTCGTAGAAGCGGTAGAACCGACGTTGGCCGTCGCGCTGGAACGACCTAGGCGAGTCAGGGTGCTGGCTGAAGTGGTCGTAGTCCGGCAAGAGATCCCGCAGACCCTCACCGACGACGATCTCCCAGGAGTTCGCCTTCTTCTCGCACTTCGCAGCGAAGTTGGCCGCGAACCCGAGCGGATTGATCTCGCTGTTGTCGCCGGCACCAGTGCGGACGAAGGTGATTGGACCGTGGTCCAATCCTGCGCGAACCTGAACGGGCTCGATGCCTTCGCTACGCAGGCGCGGGTTTACATCGGCCTGAACTGCCTCAAGCACGTAGGCGCAGGCGGCCAGAGCCATCCCAGCTCCAACAGGAGCGTTGCCGGGGCCAAACCCCGCGAACAGGCCGTCGCCGCGCAGGCCCAGCGGGAAGCCGCCGTAGTCGAGGACGGTCTCGATGAAACCGGTCAGGACAGCATGAGCCAGGTCGACGACCTGGATGGCGTCGTCCCAGAAGCTGCGGCTCGTGAAGTCCGTCAGGTCGAGGAAGAGGGCGGTGATGTTCTCAGTGCGTCGCTCCCCGATGGCCAGGTCCTCGAACTGTGGATGCCCAAGCGCATTTGACTCGAGAATCGGAGGCGACGACGATGCCGACGCCATGAGGGACTTCTCGAAGGGCCCAGTAGTGCGAGCTCGTCGAGCCCGGTAGTCGTTCATAACGGTGTCGCCGAACCGCGAAGCGCTGAACGCGTTCATGACCCGCTCCCTGGCGTGAGGCGGCCGTCCGCGTGGTCAATTGCCTCGGGGCGCACGTTTCCTCCTGGTGAGAGTCGATGCCCGACTTGTCGACGGTGAGGACGGCGATGTCGCCTTCCCCACCGTCGCAACTACTTGCGCTTCGGGGTCTGTGACAGCGCGCTAGCAGCGGCCGACTTAGCGGCCTTGCTGCTCTTCGGATTGCTCAGAACCTTGCTCGCGGCCTTAGCGGCCTTGGCGCTGGTCTGGCGTGTGTTCCTCGACGACGTCATCTATCTCACCTCCGTCCGTGTTGGCGTGACAGCCAGCACGAACAGTGGTTGTGTACGCATTGCAACGCTGTACGGACCACCAGTTCGTGCTACAAGAGCCCGGCCCTGCAAGGCCGGGTTCTTGCATGTAGGCGTTGTGACGCTGATTCGACCGGTCGCCGGAGTCAGCCACCCGGCGCCAATGCTGACGATGTGTTCTGACGGTCCGAGAGCGACGCTCATGGTCTCCGTGGTCGCCCGTGGTCGTCGGACTCTGGCGAGCCCCATCGTCGTTTCCGGCGCCCGAAAAGAAGAAGCCCGCGAACCCCTCGAAGGGGTGCGCGGGCCGGTCAATCGTGATCAGACTCGAGTGCTGGAGCGACCGCAAGGCGCGCTCCCGAGCCGAGCCGGAACTAGCCCGGGCCAGCTTTCGAGTCTCGCGCATGTCGCTCATGGAGTTCCTGTCTTCGCGGGTGACCGGCTTATGCAATCTTTCACCCAGGGCGCTGTGTCCCCGATCCCCTGAAGGAAGGGGACACAGCGCCTTGGTTACTTCTGTCTCGCTCGGGTTTCGCGCCTACCCCTCAGTGCTGACGAAGTGGACACGAAATCCGTGGTTGTTTTCAGCTGCAACCCGAGGTGCTCCCACACCCTTCGCACACGTAGCACGACCCGGCCGGACGCATCTTGGTCCCACAGGTCATGCACAGCGGGCTGTCGACCGCCGTACCGGTGAGCTTCTCGAAGAGCTCGGCGGAGGTGCGCGCCTCACCCGTGGTGATCTTGGCCGGCACCTCGCGAGCCTCGGCACCGTGGGTGCCCTTGGTCTCGACCTCCTCGAGGTTGAAGGGGCCGTTGTCGGACTTCAGCGCCTCTGCCTCACTGATCTCCACCACCGGCTCGTAGGAACCGGTCTCCAGGTGGCGCTGACGCTCCTCCGCGGAGTAGATGCCGAGCATCGACCGCTCCTCGAAGGACATGTAGTCCAGGGCGAGGCGACGGAAGATGTAGTCCATGATCGACTGCGACATCCGGACGTCGGGGTCGTCGGTGAGACCGGCGGGCTCGAAGCGCAGATTGGTGAACTTGGAGACGTAGGTCTCCAGCGGGACGCCGTACTGCAGGCCGATGGACACCGCGATGGAGAAGGCATCCATCACGCCGGCCAGGGTCGAGCCCTGCTTGCCGAGCTTGAGGAAGACCTCGCCCAGCTCGCCGTCCTCGTGCGCACCGGAGGTCATGTAGCCCTCGGCGCCACCGACGGTGAACGACGTGGTGCGGGAGACCCGCGACTTCGGCAGACGCTTGCGGGTCGGGGCGTAGACGACCTTCTCGATCACCTTGGTCTCGACCGTCTCGGCCGACGAGGCCGACTTGTTCGAGTCCGTGCCCTTGTTCTCGCCCTTGCCGCCGGAGAGCGGCTGGCCCACCTTGCAGTTGTCCCGGTAGACCGCGGTCGCCTTGAGACCGAGCTTCCACGACTGCAGGTAGATGTCCTCGATCTCCTCGACCGAAGCGCTCTCGGGCAGGTTGACCGTCTTGGAGATGGCACCGGAGAGGAACGGCTGGCAAGCAGCCATCATCCGCACGTGACCCATCGGGGCCAGCGCCCGCGCACCCATCGCGGTGTCGTAGATCTCGTAGTGCGCGTTCTTCAGGCCTGGAGCGTCGATGACGTGACCGTGCTCGGCGATGTAGGCCACGATCGCCTCCACCTGCTCGGGCTGGTAGCCCAGCTTGCGCAGCGAGCGCGGAACCGTCTGGTTGACGATCTGCATGGAGCCGCCGCCGACGAGCTTCTTGAACTTCACCAGGGAGAAGTCGGGCTCGATGCCGGTGGTGTCGCAGTCCATCATGAAGCCGATGGTGCCGGTCGGCGCGAGCACCGAGGCCTGCGCGTTGCGGAAGCCGTTCTTCTCACCGAGCTTGATGACCTCGGCCCACGCCTTGGTGGCGACCTTGTGGACGCGGCCGTCCTCGGTGTGCAGCACGCGGACCTGGTCGTTGGCGGCCTGGTGCTTGCGCATGACCCGCTTGTGGGCATCCGCGTTGCGCTCGTAGCCGGCGTACGGGCCGACGATCGAGGCGAGCTGCGCCGAGCGCTTGTACGACGTACCGGTCATCAGGCTGGTGATGGCGGCGGCCATGGAGCGGCCACCGTCGGAGTCGTAGCCCAGGCCCATCGCCATCAGCAGTGCGCCGAGGTTGGCGTAGCCGATGCCGAGCTGTCGGTAGTCGCGGGTGGTCTTGCCGATGGGCTCGGTCGGGAAGTCGGCGAAGCAGATGGAGATGTCCATCGCTGTGATGATGAACTCCACCGCCTTCGCGAACAGCTCGGCGTCGAAGGTGTCGTCGTCCTTGAGGAACTTCAGCAGGTTCAGCGACGCCAGGTTGCACGAGGAGTTGTCCAGCGACATGTACTCCGAGCACGGGTTGGACGCGGTGATCCGGCCGGTCTCGGGGTTGGTGTGCCAGTCGTTGATGGTGTCGTCGTACTGCAGACCCGGGTCGGCGCACTCCCAGGCGGCCGTGGAGATCTTGGTGAACAGCTCACGGGCGTCGACGGTCTCGATGACCTCGCCGGTGCTGCGCGAGCGCAGGCCGAACTCGGTGCCGTTCTCGACCGCGTTCATGAACTCGTCGGTGACCCGGACGGAGTTGTTGGCGTTCTGGTACTGCACGGAGGTGATGTCCTTGCCGCCCAGGTCCATGTCGTAGCCGGCGTCGCGCAGGGCGCGGATCTTGTTCTCCTCGCGCGCCTTGGTCTCGACGAACTCCTCGATGTCGGGGTGGTCCACGTCGAGCACGACCATCTTGGCCGCGCGCCGGGTGGCGCCACCGGACTTGATGGTGCCGGCGGAGGCGTCAGCGCCGCGCATGAAGGAGACGGGGCCCGACGCGGTGCCACCGGAGGAGAGCAGCTCCTTGGAGGAGCGGATGCGGGAGAGGTTGAGGCCGGCACCGGAGCCGCCCTTGAAGATGAACCCCTCCTCCTTGTACCAGTTGAGGATCGAGTCCATGGAGTCATCGACGCTGAGGATGAAGCACGCCGAGACCTGCTGCGGGGAGGGGGTGCCGACGTTGAACCAGACCGGGGAGTTGAACGAGAAGTACTGGTTGACCAGGAGCCAGGTGAGCTCCTCCTCGAAGACCTGCGCATCGGCGGTCGTCGCGAAGTAACCGTTGTCGATCCCGGCCTTGGTGTAGGTCTTCACCACGCGGTCGACGAGCTGCTTGAGGCTCCACTCGCGTACGTCGGTGCCGACGGCGCCGCGGAAGTACTTGGTGGTGACGATCGTGGAGGCGTTCACGCTCCAGAAGTCGGGGAACTCCACGCCGCGCTGCTCGAAGACGGTCTCGCCGGTCTTCCAGTTGGTCTGGACGACGTCGCGGCGCTCCCAGGTGATGGCGTCGTAGGGGTGGGTGCCTTCGGTGCTGAAGACGCGTTGCATCTTCAGACCACCCTTGTTCACCGTCTCGGTCATGATTCTCCTCAGTCCCTGCTGCGTCGTTGCGTCGGTTTGTGCTGTGGTGCGCCCGGCACGCCGCTTCCCCACGACGTGCCGGGCAGTATCTGGTCAGCCCGTGGGCTGAGGTGCTGTGGCTGAGCGCTCCGCGCGCAGCCACTCGATCTCGTTGGCGAAGTCCTCTGCGCTCTCGAAGGCGCGGTAGACGGAGGCGAACCGCAGGTACGCCACCTCGTCCAGTTCCCGGAGCGGGCTCAGGATCGCGAGCCCGACCTCGTGGGCGGGCACCTCCGCGTATCCCTCGCTGCGCAGTGCGTCCTCGACCGCCTGCCCGAGGCAGGCGAGCTGGTCCTCGGTGACGGGCCGGCCCTTGCAGGCCTTGCGCACACCCTGGATCGCCTTCTCGCGGGTGAAGGGCTCGGTGGCACCGGAACGCTTGAGCACCATCAGCTGCATGAGCTCGACGGTGCTGAAGCGCTTGCCGCACTCCTGGCAGGTACGACGGCGGCGGATCTGGCCACCGTCGTCGGAGACGCGGGAGTCGAGCACCCGGGTGTCGGTGTGACGGCAGTAGGGGCAGTGCATGTCGGGTGTCTCCTCTCGGCCCGGTGTGGCGTCATCCGGGCACAGCAGTAAAACCCTGCTCTCAGGGTTAACGCCTGTGGATGACGGCCTGTTTCCTGTGGATGAAACTGTCTGTGCTGTGGGCGAACCACCCGGTCCCTGTGGACTAGATGTGGAGAACCACAACGGTGTAACTACTAGATGTAGTGGTAACCGTACGTCCCTGGCACAACGCTTGGCAAGCGGAACGGCTTTTCTGGGGCCACGGGTTTCCGGCGCCCGAGCGATGTCCGACAAACGTGCAGGTCAGACCTAATATCGGGTAGAAAAATCTGTCTGGACCGCTCGGGCGACGGGTCCCGACCCCGATGACCAGGCCTGACACAATGGCCGGCGTGGCGACGGGCAAGCGGGCAGGATCGAGACGAGCAACACCTTCCTCGACGCGTTCCGCGTCGTCCATCGACCCGAAGGTCGTGGGGTACGCCGGTGGGATCACCGCCTGCGTCGTGGCTTGGGGCTACCTGGTGTACGCCGCCATCGACTTCGGCAGCGCCGCCAGGTCGGGCAGCGGCGGCGGCTGGGCCATGTTGGTGCTCGCCTCCATCGGCGCCGCGGCCTGTCTCTTCGTGGGTCTGATGCTCGCCACTCGCCTCTCGTCAGCACTCGGCTTCAGCTCCTCGCCGAACACGCCGGCACCGAGCGACCCTGCGACGACCCCGACCGACACCATCGAGATGACTGCGGAGCCGCCGAAACCGGCCGCGCCTCGCCCGCCGGGTAGACGGCGGATCTCCCGCAGGTAGCGAATTCAAGGGGCGGGCTCAGCACGTGAGCCCGCCCCTCGTCTTCCCCTATCCACCGCTCGGGGTCGAAGCGAGCGATGGAAGCTATTCAGTTGTGGATCCATGGGGCTGCGCGGGCGCGCAGCACGGTCAGTCAGCGAGCGGGATGCGCAGCTTCTGACCCAGGGTCAGCATCCCGGAGTCGAGCGCGTTCAACCGCTTGATCTCCGACATCACGCTGGGCACGTCGCCGTCGGCGGCAATCTCCGACGCGATCCCCCACAGGGTGTCCCCCTGGCCCACCATCACGACCTCGGTGGGTGCCGGCGAACCAGCCTCGTCCGTCGCGACCGAGCGGGAACCGAAGAAGACCCCGAGGACCAGCACGGTCAGCAGGATCGCGGCCACCACGACCACTCGCCCACGACGCGTCAGGCGCACGCTCGAGGACCCCGACCCAGGACGGGCCGCCACAGGCAGGTCACGACCGAAGCGAAGCTCGCGGGTGGGGTTCAGCGTCATGGTGCTCATGGGGACCTCCGGGGGAAGTGGTCAGCCGGTTGGCTTGTGTTGATCTCATGTCTAGTGGTCTCCGCCGACAGTCCTGATCTGCGGACTGCGAGGAGTCGATCAGACGTTCGATCGAACACATGTACGAAGTTAGAGCACATGTTCGAATGAATCAAGCATCTGTGCGAACAAGTGTTCGACCGTGTCGCGGCTGCGAGGTTCGCCGGTCCTTACGCGCTGAGCGCGGATCCTCCGCGAAAGGGAGGAAAATGCACCACGAAACCCGACATTGCCTAGCGATTACGCCGATGTCATCAGTTTGAGGCATGCAACTGTCTAGGCGGCCCCCCTAGCGTCTCCCGCATGCGAGACACGCTGACCACGCCGATGGCGATCATCGAGGCAGACCTCGAAGCTCTCCAACAGGCCATGTCCCTCTCCCCCGTCTTCCAGACCACTCACGAGCCGGACGCGATCCTGTACTGGTCGCACCTGCCTCTTCCGGCGGGCAACGTGATCACGCACGCGCGCATCTCGGCGCGTGACGTGCCGACCCGCGTCCCGGCACTCCTGGGCCCCTACCTCGAGCGCGGACTCCCGTTCCGGTGGGTCACCACCCCCAAGACGACCACCCCTGCGCTGGAGGCGACCCTGGCGCAGGCCGGGATGGTGCCTCGCGAGAACCCGGCGATGCACCTCGCGCTGCAGGAGACCGTCGATCCCGGGACCCCGGACGACGTCTACATCGACGTCGCCTGGCCCGACCACCTCGAACCTGTCAGCTCCATCCTGTTCTCCGGCTTCGGCCTACCCCGAGGCACTGAGGCCGAGCACCTGCAGTTCCTCGACACCCTCGACCCTGCCGACACCCAGTTCTTCATCGCCCGGAGCCTGGTCACCGGCGAACCGCTGGGCGCCAGCACCATGCACCGCCGCGGCACCAGCGTGATGCTGGCCAACGTCAGCACCAGCGAGCACGCCCGGGGCCGGGGCGTCGCGAAGGCCCTGTGCGCCACCATGCTCAACCGCGCCGCGCACACCGAGGCCCGGACCGCCACGGTGCTCGCCAACGACGAGGGCTACCAGGTGTACGTCGACCTGGGCTTCCGCACCAAGTTCAACGTGGTGACCTGGGAGTGGCACCCGCAGACCTGAGGCAACACGCCGTTCGAACACATGTTTGAACTCCGGTCCGGCGACGACTACGGTGAGACCACCGAGATCGCACCACACCAGGAGGACACCGGATGGCCAACCCGCGCGAGACCAAGGGCAAGGTTGTGGCCCTGCCCGACGGCCCTCCCGACGCCACCGGCCTCACCCCGCGGCAACAGCGGGTGCTCTCCACCATCAAGGACGCGATCGAGCAGCGTGGGTACCCGCCGAGCATGCGCGAGATCGGCCAAGCGGTCGGCCTCACCAGCTCCAGCAGCGTGGCCCACCAGCTCAAGGTGCTGGAGGAGAAGGGCTTCCTCAAGCGCGACCCCAACCGGCCCCGGGCGCTCGAGGTGTTCCTGCCCGAGGTGATGGCGGCCCGTCGCGCCATGAGCAGCGATGAGGAGACGATCTTCGACCCCACCGGTGTCGGCGACGCCGCGCCGGCCGCCCGCTACGTGCCGGTCGTCGGTCGGATCGCCGCCGGTGGTCCGATCCTGGCCGAGGAGCGCGTCGAGGACGTCTTCCCGCTCCCGCAGCAGCTGGTGGGCGACGGCACGCTGTTCCTCCTCGAGGTCTCCGGTGACTCGATGATCGACGCCGCGATCTGCAACGGCGACTACGTCGTGATCCGGCAGCAGCCCGAAGCCTCCAACGGCGAGATCGTCGCCGCCATGATCGACGGTGAGGCCACGGTCAAGACGTTCCAGCGCAAGGACGGCCAGGTCTGGCTGCTCCCCCACAACGACGCCTACGAGCCGATCGACGGGACCCACGCCACCATCCTGGGCAAGGTCACCGCGGTCCTGCGCCGCGTCTGAGCAAGGGGTCGTCGCCACTCCGGAGACGAGGCGGCGGGTCGTGTAATCTCACGGCGGTGCGACGAAGCCGACGAGATGCCGAACCCGCCGCCCTCTCCTCCGAGCAGTTCCGCACCAAGCCTGACGACCGGTTCAAGCTGACCGACGAGAGCCAGGCCCTCCTCAAGGAGCTGGACCGCCACAGCGGCGCGTCCAGTCGCCTCTCCCCGTTGAGCTACAACCTCACCATCGGCCATCAGCACCGGTTCATCTGGTTCCGGGTGGCCAAGGTCGCCACCCGCACGATCCGCCACCACTTCACCACCCATGAGGTGCCCCTGGACGTGGACCACGCGATGCGGATCCGCTACCCCATCGACGTGTTCGGGGACTACTTCAAGTTCGCCTTCGTCCGCGACCCGTTGGACCGGTTCGTCTCGGCCTGGCACAACAAGGTCGTGGACATGAACTACTTCCACTTCGACGAGGCCACGCACCGCAAGATGCAGGACGTCGAGGAGTTCGCCCGCTGGGTGGCCGCCCAGGACCTCGGCCAGGTGCCGGGCACCGACCAGCACCTCGCGCTGCAGACCCGGCTCATCGACCTCAGCCAGGTCGACTTCGTGGGACGACTGGAGACCTTCGACGAGGACTTCGCCGAGGTCTGCCGCCGCATCGGCGCACCGGCGGTGCCGACGGTGGCCCAGAACCAGACCGGCTCCCCTGGCAGCACCCGCGAGGTCTCCGACTCGCTGCGGAGCCTGGTCGAGACGATGTACCGGCGGGACTACCAGATCCTCGGCTACTGAGCTGAGTCGCCGGCCAGCCGGGTCAGCGCCTTGCGCACCACCTGCGGGTCGGTCGTGGTCCACATCGGCGGCAGGCTCGCCTTGAGGAAGCCGCCGTACCGCGCGGTGGCCAACCGGGGGTCCAGCACCGCGACCACGCCGCGGTCGGTGGTGGTGCGGATCAGCCGCCCCGCACCCTGGGCCAGCAGCAGTGCGGCGTGGGTCGCCGCGACCTGCATGAACCCGTTGCCCCCGGCCTTGTCTGCCGCGCGCTGCCGAGCACTCATCAGTGGGTCGTCGGGCCGCGGGAACGGGATGCGGTCGATCAGCACCAGCTGGCAGGTCTCCCCGGGCACGTCGAGGCCCTGCCAGAGGCTGAGAGTGCCGAAGAGGATCGTGTGCGGGTCCTCGACGAACTGTCGCGCCAGCTCCGGCAGCTGCGCCTCGCCCTGGGCCAGGGTGGTCAGGTGCGGCAGCCGCTCGCGCACCGCCTCGGCGGCGGTCTCGGCGGCCCGCCGTGAGGAGAACAAGCCCAGCGTGCGCCCCTCGGCTGCGTCGATCAGCTCCACGATCTCGTCGAGCTGGGCCTTGCCCAGCCCGTCGCGTCCCGGCGGCGGCAGGTGGCGGGCGACGTACAGGATGCCCTGGCGGCCATAGTCGAACGGCGACCCCACGTCGAGACCCTGCCACGGCAGGGCGCCGTCGGCCTCGACCTCGGGCGCACCGGTGTCGATCCGCTCGGACGGCTTGAGCCCGACGCTGCCGGCGACCGTGTTGAAGTCGCCCCCCAGCATCAGCGTGGCCGAGGTGAAGACCACGGTCTTGTCGGTCAGCAGCCGGTCCCGCATCTGGCCCCACACCTGCAGCGGCGCGATCGCCAGCCGAGCGGGGATCCGGTCCCGCGCCTCGTTGAGCCACATCACGTCGGAGTCCTTGCCCGCCGCCATCCGCTCGGCGGTCGCGAAGACCTCCTGGGCCATGCCCTTGGCCTGCGTGCGGGCAGCGTCCACGTCGCCGCCCTCCTCCTTGCCGAAGGCCGAGGCCAGGGCCCGCGCCGCGTCGCGCACCAGCACCAGGGCGTCGGAGAGCTGGTCGGTGCGCTGGTCGATCCGGCCCGGGGGCGTCATCGCCAGCGCGTCCGCCAGCGCGTCCGCCGCGTCCGCCAGGTCGTCGGCGGGACTGTTGGCGCCGCCCCGGTCCGCGACGTACTTGTTGGCCCGACGCGCGGCCCGCTCCACGTCGTTGACCGCCAGCTCGTCCGTCGCGGCCTGGGTGACCCGGGCGGTGAGCTCGTGGGCCTCGTCGATCACCACCACGTCGTAGTCGGGGATCATCGGGACCCCCTCGATGGCGTCGATGGCCAGCAAGGAGTGGTTGGTGACGATCAGGTGCGACTTGTGTGCCTTCTCCTTGGCGCGCTCGGCGAAGCACTCGGCGGCGAAGGCGCAGCGCGCGGCGCCGAGGCACTCGCGGTGGTTGACGCTGACCTGGCGCCACAGGCGGTCGTTGTGCCGCGGCGCGTTGTCCCGTTCGCCGGTGCCGCCGTTCTCGACCTCCTCCTCGGCCCAGGCCCGCAGCTTGAGCACCTCGGCGCCCATCGTGCCCTCGGGCACGTCCACCAGGACGCCCTGGTCGTCCGGGACGCCCTCGCGGATGCGGTGCAGGCAGGCGTAGTTCGAACGCCCCTTGAGCACGGCGTACGAGGCGTCCAGGCGGTCGCCGACCGCCTCCACCAGGCGTGGGATGTCCCGCTCGACCAGCTGGTGCTGCAGCGCCAGGGTGGCGGTGGCCACCACGACGCGCTGCCCGTGCAGCAGGCTCGGGACCAGGTAGGCCAGCGACTTCCCGGTGCCGGTGCCGGCCTGGACCAGCAGGTGCCGGCCGTCGTGCATGGCCGTGGAGACGGCCTGCGCCATCTGCACCTGCCCCGCCCGCTCCTGGCCACCGAGCGCGGTGACCGCAGCGCCGAGCACCTCGGTCACGCGGGAGGTGTCGTGGGGCTCCTTCTCAGCGGGGACATCAGGCACCCGAGCACACTATCCCTGCCTGCCGACAGCTCAGATGACGGCGCCGGAGTCGTCGGGCGCGCGCTCGGCGCGCACCTTCTTCTCCTTGCTCATCGGCCACTTCTCCTGCAGGTAGGTGACCATCGGGGTGGCGGTGAAGACCGAGCTGTAGGTACCGACGATCAGACCCACCAGCAGGGCGATGGCGAAGTCCTGCAGGGAGTCGCCACCGAGCACCGCCAGGGCCCCGAGGATGAACATCGTGCCCAGGCCGGTGTTGACCGTGCGCGGCAGCGTCTCGATGGCCGCCTTGTTGGCCATCTCCGTGAACTTCTCGCCCGGCTTGGAGCCGTGCCAACGCTCGCGCACCCGGTCGAACACGACCACGGTGTCGTTGACGGAGAGACCGATGATGGTCATCGCAGCCGCCAGGAAGATGCCGTCGATGGGCTTGCCCAGCCAGGCGAAGAGGCCCACCACGATGACCACGTCGTGGAACATCGCGGCCACCGCGGCCAGGCCGAAGGTCCACTTGAAGCGGAGCGCCAGGTAGGCCAGCTGGGCCAGGAAGGCGACACCGAAGGCGATCAGCGCCTTGTTGCGCAGCTCGTCACCCAGCGAGGCCCCGATCACCTCGTCGCGCTCCAGCGTCGCTCCGTCGCCCGCCTCGTCGATCGCCGCGGCGATGTCCTTGGCCTCGGCGTCGCTCAGCTCGCCGGTGCGGATGCTGATCTTGTCCTCGTCGGCCAGCTGGACCGTCGCGGTGGGGAAGCCGGCGTCCTCCACGGCGTCCCGGGCGTCGTCGGCGGTGAGGGTCTTGGTGGTGGAGTACTCCAGGACCCGACCGCCGGTGAACTCCACCCCGAGGTTGAGCCCCTGGATGAAGATGCCGGCCAGGGCCACCAGCATCACCACGCCGGAGATCACCAGCCACAGGCCCCGGCGGATCATGAGGTTGGGGTTCTTCGCCTCCAGCCACTTGCGCACCCGACCGATGTCGCCGATGCCGGTGAACTTCGGGTGGCGGGCCACCCACTTGTTGCTCACCCCCAGCTCGGTGAGCACGCGGGCGATGATCAGCGCGGAGATCATCGACGCCACGACACCGATGGTCAGGGTGACACCGAAGCCCTTGATCGGCCCGGAGCCGAGGAAGAACAGCAGACCGGCGGCGAGCAGCGTGGTGACGTTGGAGTCGATGATCGCGCTCCACGCCTTGTTGAAGCCGACCATGAGGGCGCGCCGCAGCCCGGCCGAGGGTTGGTCCTCGTACTCCTCCCGGGCTCTCTCGAAGACGAGCACGTTGGCATCGATCGCCATCCCGATGGCCAGCACGAAACCGGCCAGACCAGGCAGTGTCAGCGTGGAGCCCAGCCCCACCAGCATGGCGTAGGCGAGCAGCGCGTAGGAGGTGAGCGCGATGGTGGCCAGGAAGCCCACGAAGCGGTAGACGGCGATGATGAACAGCCCGGTCAGGAGGAGCCCGATGACCCCGGCCTTCCAGGATGCCTCGATGGCCGCGTCGCCCAGGGTCGGGCCGACGGTACGGCGCTCGATGATCTCGACCGGCAGCGGCAGCGCGCCGCCCTCGATCAGGATCGCGAGGTTCTTGGCCTCCTCGAGGCTGAAGTTGCCCTCGATCTGGGTGGCGTTGGAGATCGAGGCACCACAGGGCACCGTCACCTGGGGGGAGGTGATGACCTCACCGTCGAGAACGATCGCGATGCGCTTCTGGTCGCCCGTGGCGCAGGCCGCTGCGGCCGAGAGCTTCTCGAAGGCCTTCGAGCCCTGGCTGGAGAAGTCGACGTCGACGACCCACTGGGTCGAGCTCTGCGGCTGGGTCGCGTCGGCACCGGTGATGTCGTTGCCCTCCAGCGCGGCCGGACCGAGCTCGAGGATGTCGCCCTGGTCGCTGGGCACCACGATGTCGCCCTTCTTGCTGGGCTTGGCGTCCACGCTGGCGAGGCCGCCCGCCACGACCGGGTGCACCGTGAGCTGGGCCGTGCGTCCGATGGTCTCGACCGCCTGGTCGGGGTCCTGGACGTCGGGCAGCTCGATGAGGATCCGGTTGTCGCCGGAGCGGACCAGGGTCGGCTCCGAGACGCCCAGGGCGTCGACGCGGCCGCGGAGGACCTCGACCGCCCGGTCGGTGTTCTCGGCGTTGGCCTTGACCCCCGACGGCGAGTCCGAGGTCTGCAGCGTCAGCGAGGTGCCGCCGCTCAGGTCCAGGCCGAGGCGAGGCTCCTTGTTGAGCGCGAGCGCCGCACAGCCGGCCAGCAGACCGAGGACGAGAAGGAAGCGGATCCAGGCACCACGTGACATGCGACGCATCTTTCCTCAGGCGGCAACGCCGCCCCCAATCGGGGGGCGACCTCAGGGACCAACGACTCGGGCCGCCTCATGGTTCCGCCTCGTGCCGCCGAGCCTCAGCGGCTCACTGCGCGTAGGCGTCCAGCTCGCCGGCGAGGTCCGGGTGCGCACGCCCGTGGATCAGGGTGCCGTGCTCGGTGTGCTCCAGCGACTCGATCTCGCCGTGCTGGTGCAGCTGGTTGAGCAGGTCGCCGCGCTCGTAGGGCAGCAGCACCGTGAAGTCCACCTCAGGCCGGGGCAGCTCGTGCTCGATCGTCTTGAGCGCGTCCTCGATGCCCTCCCCCGTGCGTGCGGAGACCACGACGCTGTGCGGCTCGCGCTGACGCAGCCGCGCGATCACCATCGGGTCCGCGGCGTCGGCCTTGTTGATCAGCACCAGCTCGGGCACGTCGCCGGCGTCGATCTCGGCGAACACCGAGCGGACCGCCGCCAGCTGCCCCTCGGGATCGGGGTGGGAGCCGTCGACCACGTGCAGGATCAGGTCGGAGTCGGCCACCTCCTCCAGCGTGGAGCGGAACGCCTCGACCAGCTGGTGCGGCAGGTGCCGGACGAAGCCGACGGTGTCGCTCATCGTGTAGACGCGGCCGTCCGCGGTCGTCGTACGACGGGTGGTGGGGTCGAGGGTGGCGAACAGCGAGTCGTCGACCAGCACCCCGGCGTCGGTGAGCCGGTTGAGCAGGGAGGACTTGCCGGCGTTGGTGTAGCCGGCGATCGTGACGCTCGGGATCTGGTTGCGCTGGCGCTGGGCCCGCTTGTTGTCGCGGGTGCCCTTCATCGCCTTGAGCTCGCGGCGGAGCTTGGCGATGCGGTCGTTGATCCGGCGGCGGTCGGTCTCGATCTTGGTCTCACCGGGGCCACGGCCACCGATGCCCTCACCGCCGGAGACCCGGCCACCGGCCTGGCGGGACAGGTTGCCGCCCCAGCCGCGCAGGCGCTGCTTCATGTAGCTCAGCTGGGCGAGCTCGACCTGGGCCTGGCCCTCGCGGGACTTGGCGTGCTGGGCGAAGATGTCGAGGATCAGCGCGGTCCGGTCGACGACCTTGACCTTGAGCCGGTCCTCGAGGTTCCTCAGCTGGCTGGGCGCCAGCTCGCCGTCGCAGATGACGGTGTCGGCGCCGGACGCGGCCACGATCTCCCGCAGCCCGTCGACCTTGCCGCGCCCGATGTACGTCGCGGGGTCGGGACGCTGGCGGCGCTGGTAGATGGCGTCGAGGACCTCCGAGCCGGCGGTCTCCGCGAGCAGCGCGAGCTCGGCCATCGAGTTCTCGGCGTCCGCGATGGTGCCCTCGGTCCACACTCCGACCAGCACCACCCGCTCCAGGCGGAGCTGGCGGTACTCGACCTCGGAGATGTCCTCGAGCTCGGTGGACAGCCCGGCGACGCGCTTGAGCGCGTGCCGCTCGACCAGGTCCTGCTGACCGCCGGTCAGCTCTTCGGGGTCCGGGTCCTCGGGGCTCACCACGGTGTAGCCCGACTCGAAGTCGTCGTCCTCGGCCGGAGCGGAGTCGCCGTCCCACGTCTTGGTGGCGTCCAGCTCGTCGGCGAGGGAGAAGTCGCGTGCGTTCGTCATATGCCCTTCAGGGTAGGTCGGCGTCGCACCTGATGCGACTCGTTAATCGACGTACCCAGAACACCGGCGGCTCACCCGTTAGTCCCGTGCTACTTGGGCGGCATCCGGATGCCGCCGTCGACGCGGACCGTCTCGCCGTTCATGTAGGAGTTGGTCACGCACTCCACGACCATGCTGGCCAGCTCCTCGGGGACGCCGAGGCGCTTGGGGAAGAGCACCGACTCACCCAGCTTGGCCTTGAACGCCTCAGCCGGCTCGCCCTCGCCGTAGATGGGGGTGTCGATCAGCCCGGGGGCGATGGTGTTGACCCGGACGCCGATCGCGGAGAGGTCGCGGGCCACCGGCAGGGTCATCCCCACGACGCCGCCCTTGGAGGAGGAGTACGCCGCCTGGCCGATCTGGCCGTCGAAGGCCGCCGCGGAGGCCAGGTTGACGATGGCACCCCGCTCGCCGTCGGCCAGCGGCTCGGTGCGGCCCATCGCGGTGGCGGCGACCCGGATGGCGTCGAAGGTGCCGATCAGGTTGATCTCGATGACGCGACGGTAGGCGTCCAGGTCGTGCGCGGACCCGAACTCGCCGTCGCGACCGACGGTGCGCTGGGCCCAGCCGATGCCGGCGGAGTTGACCAGCACCCGCAGCGGACCGAGCTCGGTGGCCCGCAGCACGGCAGCCTGGAGCTGCGCGGTGTCGGTCACGTCGACGTGCACGAAGACGCCGCCGATCTCCTCGGCCAGCGCCTGCCCGGCGTCGTCCTTGAGGTCTGCCACCACCACCCGGGCGCCCTTGGCGGCGAGCTGACGGCAGACCGCGGCCCCGATGCCCGACGACCCACCCGTGACCAGTGCTGAGGCTCCAGAGATGTCCATGGAGGGCAGCATAGGAGGATTGCTAGAGGTCGGTCTCGCCTCTCGCCACCAGGACCGCCGGACCGGTCAGCAGCACCCGGTCGTCCTCGGTCCAGGTGACGTGCAGCGTGCCGCCCGGCACGTCCACGGCGTACGTCGTGCCGCGCGGGGCGCCGTCCCGGAGCGCGGCGGCGACCATCGCCGCGCAGGCGCCGGTGCCGCAGCTGCGGGTCTCTCCCGAGCCGCGCTCGTGCACCCGCATCGCGACGTGGGGTCCGGCGAAGCCGACCACGAACTCCACGTTGACGCCCTGGGGGTAGACCGCCTCGTCGTGGGTGGGCGGGACCAGCAGCGGGCCGGCGTCGGTCAGGTCGTCGACGAAGGCCACGGCGTGCGGGTTGCCCAGGTCGACGTGCACCGCGGTCCAGGACCGGTCGCCGACCGAGACCTGGGACTCCCCGAGCACCTCCGGCGAGCCCATGTCGACGGTGATCAGGTCGCCGTCGACGGTGACCACCTTGATCCCGGCCCGGGTGGCGATGCGGATGGGGTCGGTGGGGTCCGCCAGACCCTCCTCGACCAGGTGCCGGGCGAAGACCCGGACCCCGTTGCCACACATCTCGCTCAGCGACCCGTCGGAGTTGCGGTAGTCCATGAACCACTCGCCGTCGGTGGGGTTGATGGCGTGGGTCCGCAGCACCCGCAGCACCCCGTCGGCGCCGAGGCCGGCACGGCGGTCGCACAGCGCGCGCACCCGTCCGACGCTGAGGTCACCGTGCACGGTGCCTTCGTGGTCGGGCAGCAGCACGAAGTCGTTCTCGGTGCCGTGGCCCTTCAGGAACGGATACGTCACCGGGTGAGTGTCGCACTGTTCAGGACGCTCCAGCGAGCGACGGCGAAGTCGCGGTTGCGCTCGACCTCCTCCAGCCTCAGCTCCAGGCGGCGCGGCAGCAGCGGTGCGCCGCCGCCGAGGGCGACCGGCGCGTACTGCACCCACAGCTCGTCGACCAGCCCGAGGTCGGCGAACTGGCCGACCAGGTCACCCCCGCCGACCAGCCACACGTCCCGGCCCTCGGCCGCGGCCACGACCCCGGCGTGCACCTCACGCAGGGCCGCCTCGTCGTCGGCGCTGGTGAAGGTGATCCCGTCGACCAGGTCGAACGCCCGGTGGCTGAGCACGAAGGTCCGGGCCTCCCCCAACGCACCCACC
The DNA here is from genome assembly GCF_002930065.1 of Nocardioides sp. 616. Lineage (NCBI taxonomy): Bacteria > Bacillati > Actinomycetota > Actinomycetes > Propionibacteriales > Nocardioidaceae > Nocardioides > Nocardioides sp. 616. The sequence goes on from NZ_POAG01000010.1 coordinate 86,765, forward strand.
TCGTCGTGGTCCAGCAGCCACTGCCAGGTGGTGGCCCCCATGACGCTGGCCCCGATCCGGGGCTGGAGGGCCTGGAAGCCCATCGGGCCGCTCGGGTCCACGTCCCGGGTCAGCAGCCAGGACAACGAGTTCCCCGGATCGGCGATGAAGCCGTCGACGGAGGAGGCGGTGTAGAAGATGGTGGCCACCCGAGCCACTGTGGCACAGCGCGGGGCCCTGTGCAGTTCACGAAGTTCGCCGCCCGCGCCCTTCCCAGCACCGGTTACCTCTTAGTAAGTTCCCAGCCAGTAAGCCCGCGTCGACCAGTCGGTCCCGGTCTTGCACCCTGGTCCTGGGGAGGGAAATTGAGGGGCGGCCCATGGGGCCGCCCCTCTTTTCGTGCCGCCGGTCAGAGCGCGGCGACCAGCTCCAGGGCACGGTCCACCCGCGCCGGGTCGTCGAACGCGACCCAGGAGACGCGGGGGTCCTTGCGGAACCAGCCGTCCTGGCGCCGGGCGAACCGCCGGGTGGCGAACACGGTCCGCTCCTGGGCGGTCTCCAGGTCGATCTCGCCGCGCAGGTACGCCGCCACCTCGCGGTAGCCGATCGCCACCGACGCGGTCTGGCCCTGGGCGAGACCCTCGGTCTGGAGCCGCTGCACCTCGGCCACGAACCCGTCGGCGAACATCTGGGCCACCCGCTGCTCGATCCGCCGGTCCAGGGTGGGGCGGTCGATGTCCACCCCGATCTGCACGGTGCGCGGGTCGACGTACTCCAAGGTGGGCAGGGAGGCGCTGTAGGGACGGCCGGTGAGCGCGATCACCTCCAGGGCGCGGACCACGCGACGACCGTTCTCCACCTCCATCTTGGCGCCGGCGGTCGGGTCCAGCTCGCTCAGCCGGCGGTGCAGCGCCGCGGATCCCAGCTCCTCCAGCTCGGCGTTCAGGGCCTCGCGCACGACCGGGTCGGTGCCGGGGAACTCGAACCGGTCCAGGACGGCCCGGGTGTAGAGCGCCGAGCCGCCGACCAGCACCGGGGTCCGGCCCCGTCCCCGGATCTGGGCGATCGCCGTGCGGGCCAGCGTCTGGAAGCGGGCCACGTTGGCCGGCTCGGTGACCTCCATCAGGTCCAGCAGGTGGTGCGGGATGCCGCGACGCTCCGATGCCCGGAGCTTGGCGGTGCCCACGTCCATGCCCCGGTAGACCTGCATCGCGTCGGTGTTGACCACCTCGCCGTCGAGGCGCTCGGCCAGGTCCAGGGAGAGTCCCGTCTTGCCCGCGGCGGTGGCCCCCACCACGGCGACGATGGGCGGGGCGTCGGACGGCATGGGGCTAGTGTTCCAAAGCACCGATCCCGCACGACGACCGCACACCGAGGAGTGGAGAGCCCCATGGGAATCCCCGACGACGCCGAGGACCAGACCGCCGAGCAGGTCGAGGAAGCAGACAGCGAGCTCCCCGCCTCGCGCACGCAGGGCCAGCAGGGTCTCACCCAGTCCGGTCCGCCCAGCGATCCCAACGCTCCCACGGGGTGAGCGCGACCATCCCCGAGCGCTTCGTGGTCGTCCCTGCCTCCTACGTCTTCCTGTGCCGGAGCGGCGAGCGCGGCGACGAGGTGCTCCTGCAGCTGCGCCGCAACACCGGCTACATGGACGACCACTGGGCCGCCGCGGCGGCCGGGCACGTGGAGCGTGGCGAGACGGCGTACGGAGCGGCACGCCGGGAGGCCGCCGAGGAGCTCGGCATCGAGGTGGCAGACCTGCACTTCGAGTTCACCATGCACCGCACCGCCCGCGACCTGCCCATCGACGAGCGGGTGGACTTCTTCTTCACCGCCCGCGACTGGGCAGGCGAGCCCCGGATCATGGAGCAGGACAAGTGCGCGGAGCTGCGGTGGTACGCCCTGGACGACCTCCCCGAGCCGGTGGTGCCCCACGAACGTGTGGCGCTGGCCAATTTGGGCACTGGGGAGAAGTACCTCGCCATCGGATTCGAGCAGGAGTAGTGATGACCGACCCCGACCTGGGCCCAATCCCGACCCCCACCACCGAGGACCCGGACCTCTATCCGGGGGGTGTCGACGCGGTCGAGCCCACCGGTCCGGACCCGCTGCCGCACGACCTGGATCCCCAGCACAACGCGGGACTGCGCGACAAGACGCCCGACGAGATCTCCGAGCCCGACGCGGAGAAGGAGCAGGCGCCCAGCGACGGCGCCGTCTCCGGCGAGACCGACACCCCCGACGAGCCCCCGGCCTGAGGACGAGATGACCGAGCAGCGCAAGACCGGAGTGCCCGACCCCGACGTGAGCGAGTCGCTGCGGGCCTCGAACCCCAACGCCTCGGGCGAGGAAGGTCTCGCCGGCGAGATGGGCATCAGCAGTGAACGGGTGGGCACCGCCGGCCCGGGACAGGTCTCCACCGACGGGGTCCGCGACGCCTCGCCCAACCCGCCCGAGCCCGACCCGGGCCCGGAGCAGTCCGCGGGCGGGCACGAGGAGAACCCGGCCGAGATGGGCCGCAAGTCCGACTACCCGAGCGCGGACCCGCGCTCGTCCGGCGAGGAGCCGGAGTCCGGCGACCCGGGCCTGCGCCAGGGGCGGCCTCGCGCCGACGACGCCTGAGCGCTCAGCCGCACACCGGTGCCGGCGGCAGCGCCGCCGGCACCCCTACCGTCGGCATCCCCAGCCCGACGCCGCTCGGCGCGGGCGGGGCTGCGGTGCGCGCCTGCCAGGCATCCCCGGAACGGGTACGCCGCACGGCCAGCACCGGTCCGTCGGCGATCAGGTGGTGCGGCGCGGCGTGGCTGATCCGCACCGTGGCCATGTCGCCCGGCCGCACGCCGTCCACCCCGGGCAGCCGGGAGAAGTCGGGCTCGAAGTGCACCAAGCGGTTGTCGGCGCCGCGGCCCGAGAGCCGTCGGGTCGCGGTGTCCTTGCGCCCCTCCCCCTCGGAGACCATCAGCTCCACCTCGTTGCCCAGGAGCAGCTTCGACTCCTCCCAGGCGATCTCGTTGACCACCGCGACCAGCCGGTCGTAGCGGTCGGAGATGACCGCCGGGTCGACCTGCTCGGCCATCGTCGCCGCGGGAGTGCCCGGACGCGGGGAGTAGATGAAGGTGTAGGCGCCGGAGAAGCGAGCGGCCCGGACCACGTCGAGGGTGGCCTGGAAGTCCTCCTCGGTCTCGCCGGGGAAGCCGACGATGATGTCGGTGGTGATCGCCGCGTCCGGCATCGCCGCGCGCACCCGGGAGATGATCCCGAGGAACTTGGACTGACGGTAGGACCGGCGCATCGCCTTGAGGATCCGGTCGGAGCCGGACTGCAGCGGCATGTGCAGCTGGTGCACCACGTTGGGGGTCGTGGCCATCGCCTCGATGACGTCGTCGGTGAACTCCGCCGGGTGGGGTGAGGTGAACCGGACCCGCTCCAGGCCCTCGATCTCACCGCAGGCCCGCAGCAGCTTGGAGAACGCCTGCCGGTCCCCGAACTCCACGCCGTAGGCGTTGACGTTCTGGCCCAGCAGCGTGACCTCGCTGACCCCCTCGGCGACCAGGGCGCGAATCTCGGCGAGCACGTCGCCGGGCCGACGGTCGGTCTCCTTGCCCCGCAGCGAGGGCACGATGCAGAACGTGCAGGTGTTGTTGCAGCCGACCGAGATCGAGACCCACGCGGCGTACGCCGACTCGCGCTTGGTGGGCAGCGTCGAGGGGAAGACCGAGAGCGACTCCAGGATCTCCACCTGGGCCTCCTCGGCGACCCGGGCGCGCTCGAGCAGCACCGGCAGCGAGCCGATGTTGTGGGTGCCGAAGACGACGTCCACGTAGGGCGCCTTCTCCACGATGGTGGCGCGGTCCTTCTGGGCCAGGCAGCCGCCCACCGCGATCTGCATCCCCGGGTGCTGGGCCTTGACCGGCACCAGCTGGCTCAGGTTGCCGTAGAGCTTGTTGTCGGCGTTCTCGCGGACCGCACAGGTGTTGAACACCACGACGTCGGCCTGCTGGCCCGCGGGTGCGGCGGCGTACCCCGCGTCCTCCAGCAGCCCGCTGAGGCGCTCGGAGTCGTGGACGTTCATCTGGCACCCGTGGGTGCGTACTTCGTACGTGCGAGTCATGGCCGCACCAGCCTACGGCGCCGTCCCCTCTGGTTACGAGTCGGCAAAGATTGCTCGATGGACCATCCTCCGATGGCCCATCCGTGCCATCTGCGGCTAGGTTCCCCCCATGGCAGTGGTGGACAAGAAGGTGGACGAGACGCGTCGTGCTGACGGGCTGGTCGTGCTGCAGGGCGTCAACAAGTACTTCGGGCAGATGCACGCCCTCAAGGACGTCGACCTGGCGATCAAGCGCGGCGAGGTCGTCGTGGTCATCGGGCCCTCGGGCTCGGGCAAGTCGACCCTGTGCCGCACCATCAACCGGCTCGAGACCATCGACTCCGGCGGCATCTGGCTCGACGGTGAGCCGCTGCCCGCCGAGGGCAAGGCCCTGGCCAACCTGCGCGCCGAGGTGGGCATGGTGTTCCAGTCCTTCAACCTCTTCGCCCACAAGACGATCCTGGAGAACGTCACCCTGGGCCCGATCAAGGTGCGCAAGAAGCCCAAGGCCGAGGCCGAGAAGCGGGCGATGGAGCTGCTCGAGCGCGTCGGCGTGGCCCACCAGGCGCAGAAGTACCCCGCCCAGCTCTCCGGCGGCCAGCAGCAGCGCGTGGCGATCGCCCGTGCCCTGGCCATGGAGCCGAAGGTGATGCTCTTCGACGAGCCCACCTCCGCGCTCGACCCTGAGATGATCAAGGAGGTCCTCGACGTCATGGTCGACCTCGCCCAGCAGGGCATGACGATGGTGGTGGTCACCCACGAGATGGGCTTCGCCCGCACCGCGGCGGACCGGGTGATCTTCATGGACGCCGGCGCGATCGTGGAGGAGGACACCCCCGAGGAGTTCTTCACCAACCCGTCCTCGGACCGCGCCAAGGACTTCCTCGGCAAGATCCTCAAGAACTGAACCGGCTCAACGGAAAAAAGGGAGAACACATGCGATTCACCAGGAGCAAGGCGTTCGTGATGGCAGCGGGCCTGGCCCTCAGCCTGGCGGCGTGCGGCGACGCCGGCGAGGACGACACGGACGCGCCTGAGGTCGAGGTCTCGGAGAACGCGGCCGAGCAGTTCGAGGACGGCACCGCGATGAAGGAGCTGGCCGAGGACGGCGCCATCACCATCGGCGTGAAGTTCGACCAGCCCGGCATCGGCTTCAAGGGGGCCACGGACGACGCCCCCAAGGGCTTCGACCCCGAGATCGGCAAGATCCTCGCCGCCGACCTCGGCATCCCGGCCGACAAGATCAAGTGGCAGGAGACCATCTCCGACAACCGCGAGCCGTTCCTGACCGAGGGTCAGGTCGACCTGGTCATCGCCTCGTACTCCATCACCGACGAGCGCCGCACGGTCGTGGGCCAGGCCGGCCCGTACTACGTCACCGGCCAGCAGCTCCTGGTCCGCTCCGACAGCGACATCGAGACCATCGACGACGTCAAGGGCATGGAGGTGTGCTCCGTGACCGGGTCCACCTCGCTGGACAACATCAAGGCCGAGGGCGCGAAGCCGCGTGGCTTCGACACCTACTCCGAGTGCGTGGACCAGGTCCTCGACGGCACCGTCGACGCCATGACCACCGATGGCGCGATCCTGCTCGGGTACGCCGCGGAGAACCCCGACGAGCTCAAGGTCGTCGTGGACCCCTTCTCCGAGGAGCGGTACGGCGTGGGCTACAGCCTGGACCGTCCCGAGATGTGCGAGTGGATCTCCGAGACCCTCACCGAGGCGGAGGAGAGCGGCGCCTGGGACGAGGCGTTCGAGGCGACCCTGGGCCAGTCCGGTGTCGAGACCCCCGAGCCGCCGGCGATCGACGAGTGCCCGGCAGCCTGACCCGAGCATGACCCAGCACCACTGACACGGTTGCGGCGGGCGCCCAAGGACTCTTGGGCGCCC
>NZ_POAG01000010.1:93003-101349 GCF_002930065.1 Nocardioides sp. 616
AACTTCGACGAGTTCCTCAAGGCCTTCGGCCTGACGATCGGGCTGTTCCTCGCCGCCGGCATCGGGTCGCTCGTCCTGGGCACCCTGCTGGCCGTGTTCCGGGTGGGCCCGGTCGCGATCCTCAACAAGGCCGCGGCCCTGTACGTGACCATCTTCCGCAACACGCCGCTGCTGATGATCTTCATCTTCATGGCGATCGCGATGCCCAAGCTGGGCTACAACTTCAAGTTCGTCGAGAACGTCTCCATCGGAGACTGGGAGGTCTCCGCGTTCTTCTTCCGCGCGGTCCTCGCGCTCACCCTCTACACCTCCGCCTTCGTCTGCGAGGCGCTTCGCTCCGGGGTCAACGCCGTGCCGCTGGGACAGGCGGAGGCCTCGCGCGCGATCGGGCTGACCTTCGCCCAGTCGATGCGACTGGTGGTGCTGCCCCAGGCCCTGCGGGCGGTGATCCCGCCGCTGACCAGCGTGCAGATCGCCCTGGTCAAGAACACCTCCGTGGCCGCGGCCTTCGGCATCGCCGAGGCGGTGGCGACCATGCGCGCGCTGACCAACAACAACGCCGATCAGCGCACCGGCATCTTCATCGCCTTCGCCATCGGCTACATCATCATCGTCGAGGTGGTCTCCTTCGCCTCGTACGCCGTCGAGCGCAAGGTCAAGGTGGCCCGATGAGCGCGTCCATCCTCTTCGATGCCCCAGGCCCCAAGACGGTCGCGCGGCACCGCGTCTACAACGTCGTCAGCGCGGTGGCGCTGGTGGCGCTGGTCGCCTTCGCGATCTGGCGGCTCTACGACCGCGGCCAGCTGGAGTACAGGTTCTGGGAGCCGTTCCTCACCCCCGACTACATCAGGTTCATCCTCGTCGACGGCCTGCTCAAGACGGTGCAGATGGCGTTCTTCTCCATCATCTTCGCCACCGTGTTCGGCCTGGTCTTCGGAGTCGGCAAGCTCTCCGACCACGCCTTCGTGCGGTGGCCGGCCTGGCTGGTGGTGGAGTTCTTCCGCGCCGTTCCGGTGCTGCTGCTGCTCGTCTTCGTCTTCTTCTGGCTCTCCATCGGGGACGGGCCGGTGACCCCCTTCTGGGTCGTGGTCATCTCGCTGACGCTCTACAACGGGTCGGTGCTCGCCGAGGTCTTCCGGGCCGGGATCAACGCGGTCCCCGTGGGCCAGTCGGAGGCGGCGTACGCCATCGGCATGCGCAAGACCCAGGTGATGGTGACCGTGCTGCTCCCCCAGGCGGTCAAGATCATGCTGCCCGCGATCATCAGCCAGATGGTGGTGGCGCTCAAGGACACCAGCCTCGGCTACTACATCACCGCGCCCGGCCTCACGGCGGTCGCCAAGCCCATCTACCTGGAGTTCAAGAACCAGGTGCCCAGCGCCATCGTCATCACGGCGCTCTACATCCTGGTCAACCTGCTCGTCACCCTGATCGCGACCAAGGTGCAGAAGCGGCTGGTGGGCGAGAAGGAGATGCTGCAGGTCTCGCGGGTCGGGGCCGGGCCTGATGAGCCCAAGACGATCTGATCCTCAGCCAGCCAGCGCCTCGAGGTCGAAGACGTCGAGGGTGAGCCGCAGGGCCTCCACCGAGGCCCGGATCGACTCCGGCCGGCTGGCCCCGGGGATCGGGACCACGCACTCGGCCTGGGCGAGCTCCCAGGCCAGTGCCACCTGCTGCGGGGTCGCGTCGTGCTTGCGCGCCACCTCGGCGAAGGCGGCGTGCTGCCGGCCGAGGTCGCCGGCACGGCTCATGCCGCCCAGCGGGCTCCAGGGCAGGAAGGCCAGGCCCAGCTCGGCGCACAGCTCCAGCTCGGGCAGCGAGGACCGGAAGCTCGGGGAGAACTGGTTCTGCACCGAGACCAGCGCGTCGCCCAGGATGCCGTTGGCCAGCCGGATCTGGGCCGGGTCGGCGTTGGACAGGCCGACCCGGGCCACCTTGCCCGCGTCCACCAGGTCCCGGAAGGCACCGATCGTCTCGGCGTAGTCCACGGCCGGGTCCGGGCGGTGGTGCTGGTAGAGCGCGATCTGGTCCACTCCGAGGCGCTCCAGCGAGCCCTCGACCGCCTCGCGGATCCACTCCGGGCGACCGTCGACGGGCCAGTCGCTGCCCTCGCGCCGGAGTCCGCCCTTCGTGGCCACCAGCACGCCGCTGGCGTCCCCGTCCCAGGAGGCCAGCGCGTCCGCGACCAGCCGCTCGTTGTGGCCCAGCCCCGTGCCGTCGGGGGCGTAGCAGTCGGCGGTGTCGATCAGCGTCACCCCCGCGTCCAGCGCCGCGTGGATAGTGGCCCTGGCGCGGCCCGCCGCCTCCTCCCCGCCGGTCGACATGGGCATCGCTCCCAGGCCGATCGCGCTGACGGTCCGGTTGCCGAGGCTTCGCTGCGCAAGAGTCATGCCACGAGCCTAGGGGGCCGTCCGCGTAGGCTCCCGCCATGACCTCGAAGAAACCGCGTGGCCGGATGACCGGTGCCGAGCGCCGGGAGCAGCTCATCGTCGTGGCCCGGGGGCTCTTCGCCGAGCGCGGGTTCGACGGGACCGCGATCGAGGAGGTCGCCACCCAGGCCGGGGTCTCCAAGCCGGTGGTCTACGAGCACTTCGGCGGCAAGGAGGGTCTGTACGCCGTGGTGGTCGACCGCGAGGTCACCCACCTGCTCTCCATGATGCGGGACGCCCTCTCGGCCGGCGGCAGCTCGCGACAGCTCCTCGAGGACGCCGTCTGCGCGCTCCTCGACTACATCGAGGCCAGCCCCGACGGGTTCCGGATCCTGGTGCGAGACTCCCCGATCGGCGCCTCCAACGCGACGTACCAGACGTTGATCGGCGACATCGCCACCCGCGTCGAGGGCCTCCTGGGCGAGCGGTTCCGGGAGCAGAAGCTCGATCCCCGCACCGCTCCCATGTATGCCCAGATGCTGGTCGGCATGATCGGTGCCGTGGGTCAGTGGTGGCTGGGCGAGCGCAAGCCCGCCAAGGAGGTCGTCGCCGCCCACCTGGTCAACCTCGCCTGGAACGGCCTCTCCGGCATGACGGCGAAGCCGATCCTGAGCCGCACGGCCGAGGACGACGTCCCGGCCTAGCGGGACGCGAGCAGCTCGACCCGGTTGCCGTGGCCGTCGAAGGTGTGCAGCCGGACGTGACCGGGGAAGGTGTCTCGCTCGGTGCGGTCCACCTCGAACCCTAGCCGGGCCAGGCGGTCCCCGGCCTCGTCGAGCGCCTCGACGGAGTCCAGCAGCAGGGCGGGATGGGCCTTGCGAGCGGGCTGGAAGGGCGTCTCCACGCCGACGTGCACCTCCGCCGCGGCTCCTCCGGAGCCGTCGAGGGCTCGGAACCACGCGCCGCCCCGGGAGCGCAGCGGCTCCGGCTTCTCGACCTCGGTCAACCCCAGCCCCTCTCCCCAGAACCGCCGGGCGTCCGCCTCGCCGCCGGCCGGACAGGCGACCTGGACGTGATGCAGCCTCATGCCGGCACCTGCGCGACCACGAAGACGCGCCGGAACGGCATGACCACGCCCTGGCCGCTCTCCGGGTAGGCCTCGCGCAGCCGGGCCTTGAGCTCGGCGACGAACGCCGGGCGGAGGTCGTCGGGCAGCGCCTCCAGGGTGGGTCGGGTGCCGGTGGCCGAGACCCACTCGAAGACCGGGTCGGGACCGGTCAGCACGTGCAGGTACGTCGTCTCCCAGGCGTCCACGGTGCACCCGAGGGCGGAGAGCTCACGCAGGTAGGTGGCGGGGTCGTGCGCGTGGGGCACGGCCACCCCCGCGGTGTGCTCGACGTACGGCAGCTGGGCGGCGAGGTCGCGGCGCAGCGTGTGGCTGGGCTCGGAGAAGTTGCCCGGGACCTGCCACGCCAGCCAGCCGCCGGGCGACACGGCCCCGACCAGGGCGGGGACCAGAGCCAGGTGGTCCGGGACCCACTGCAGCGTCGCGTTCGAGACGAGCACGTCGACGGGCGGGTGCGGCTCGTCCAGCCAGTCACGCAGGTCGGCGACCTGCCAGTCGATCGGCTCCGGGCCCGCCGCGCTGCGTGCCCGCCGGATCATCTCCCCGCTGGAGTCCACGCCGCGGATCGCCGCGTCCGGCCACCGGTGGGCCAGCAGCCGGGTCAGGTTGCCGGGTCCGCAGCCCAGGTCGACCACGCTGGCCGGTGACCGGGCCGCCACCCGGGCGAGCAGGTCCACGAAGGGCCGGCCGCGCTCGTCGGCGTACTCGAGGTAGAGGTCGGGGTCCCAGGAGAAGGTCATCTGCCTACCCTGGACCCGCGAATGTCTTGATGTCAAGATTCTCGATGTGCCGCTAGGGTGTCTCCATGCGAGACGAGGTCGACGAGCTGGTGGAGGCATGGGCGCGCGAGCGTCCCGACCTCGACCTGACTCCGGTCGAGGTCTTCAGCCGGATCAGCCGGCTCGCCCGGCACCTCGACCTGGCCCGCAAGCACGCCTTCACCGCGCACGAGATCGAGGTCTGGGAGTTCGACGTGCTGGCCGCTCTGCGCCGGGCCGGCGACCCCTACGAGCTGTCCCCGGGACGGCTGCTGCGCGAGACCCTGGTGACCAGCGGCACCATGACCAACCGGGTGGACCGACTGGCCGCCCGGGGGTTCGTGGAGCGGCTGCCCGACCCGCGGGACCGACGCGGGGTGCTGGTGCGCCTCTCCCCCGCCGGCAAGGTCACCGTCGACGGGGCGTTCGAGGCGCTGCTGGCCGCGGAGGCCGAGCTGGTGGGCGACCTCACCGACGACGGCCGCGACCAGCTCGCCGGCCTGCTGCGCAGCCTGCTCAAGCCCTTCAGCTGAGGAGCTACTGGCCGAGCAGCTCAGCCGCCTCCAGCCACTCCAGCTCGAGGCCCTCCCGCTCGGCGGCGAGCTCGGAGAGCCGGGCCCCCAGCCGACCCATCCGCTCGTAGTCCCCGTGCGCCTGCGCCATCTCGGCGTTGGCGGCGGCCTCCTGCTCCGCGACCCGGGCCAGCTGCTTGTCCACCCGGGCCAGCGTCTTGCGCGCCGCACGCTCCTCGGCGCTGCCCGACTTGGCCCGGCCACCCTCGACCGCGGGCGCGGAGGCCGGCTTGGCGGCCGCGGCCGACGAGGCCGACTCGGCCGCCAGCATCGCCTCCCGACGCTCGAGGTACTCGTCCACCCCTCGCGGCAGCATCGAGATCTGGCCGTCCCCCAGCAGCGCCCACACCGAGTCGGTGACCCGCTCCAGGAAGTACCGGTCGTGCGAGACCACGACCAGCGTCCCGGGCCAGCCGTCGAGGAAGTCCTCGAGCACGTTGAGGGTGTCGATGTCCAGGTCGTTGGTCGGCTCGTCCAGCAGCAGCACGTTGGGCTCGGTGAGCAGCAGCAGCAGGAGCTGGAGCCGGCGGCGCTCGCCACCGGAGAGCTCGCCGATGCGGGTCGTCAGCCGGTCGCCGGTGAAGCCGAAGCGCTCGAGCATCGCGCTCGCGGTCACCTCCTGGCCGTCCGCGGTCTTCGTCACCCGCCGCACCGACTCCACCATCGGCAGCACCCGGGCGTCGGGATCGAGGTCGTCGAGCTGCTGGCTGAGGTGCTGCAGCGCGATGGTGCGCCCTTGCTTGACCTTGCCGGTGCGCGGACTCAGCTCGCCGGCGAGCATCGCCAGGACCGAGGTCTTGCCCGCGCCGTTGACGCCGACCAGCCCCACCCGGTCACCGGGACCCAGCCGCCAGGTGGCGTGGGAGAGCAGCTGGCGCTCGCCGCGGTACAGGTCGACGTCCTCCACGTCGAGCACGTCCTTGCCGAGGCGCTGCGCCGCGAAGCGCTGCAGCTCGAGCCGGTCCCGGGGCTCCGGCTCGTCCTCGATGAGGGTGTTGGCCGCGTCGATGCGGAACTTCGGCTTGGACGTGCGGGCCGGTGCGCCGCGACGCAGCCAGGCCAGCTCCTTGCGCACCAGGTTCTGGCGGCGGCTCTCGGTCGCCGAGGCCTGACGCTGCCGCTCGGCCTTGGCCAGCACGAAGGCGGCGTACCCGCCCTCGTAGGAGTCGACCACCCCGTCGTGCACCTCCCAGGTGGTCTGGCAGACCTCGTCGAGGAACCAGCGGTCGTGGGTGACCACCACCAGGGCCGAGGACAGGGTGACCAGGTGGCGCGCCAGCCAGGCCACCGCCTCCACGTCAAGGTGGTTGGTCGGCTCGTCCAGCACCACCAGGTCGTGCTGCTCGAGCAGCAGCGCGGCCAGCGCGCAGCGGCGCCGCTCGCCACCGGAGAGTCCGAGCACCGGGCGGTCCAGGTCGATCCCGACCAGGAGCTCGCGGACGACGCCGCGGGCGGTCGGGTCGCCGGCCCACTCGTGGTCGGCCTTGCCGCGGAGCACGGCCTCGCGCACGGAGTGCGAGTCCACCAGCTCGTCGCCCTGGTGCAGGTAGCCGACGTCCAGCCCGCTGGTGCGCGAGACGCGACCGGTGTCGGGCTCCTCCAGACCGGTCATCACCTCCAGCAGGGTGGTCTTGCCGTCACCGTTGCGGCCCACGATGCCGATCCGTTCGCCGACGCTGATGCCGAGCGAGACGTCGTCGAGCAGCGGCCTGATGCCGTAGGACTTCGAGACGCGTTCGAGGTTGAGGAGGTTGGCCATCACATGACTTCCACGAGGTGGGCACCGGCAACCGGGCCATGGGCAAGAAGGGTCACAGGGTGCTGGGGCTGGAGGGCCGCGGCGACCGCCTGGGCGGACTCCGGCGACTCGCACAGGAAGACCACGGTGGGGCCGGACCCGGAGACCAGGCCGCGCAGCGCACCCTCGGCCTCGCCGCGGGCCAGCAGACCGCCGAGGTCGGGGCGCAGGTCGATCGCGGCCTCCTCCAGGTCGTTGTGCATGGCCACGGCCAGTCGCCCGCTGTCGCCGAGGAAGAGCGCCTCCAGCACCCGGCTCGCCGGGCGGGGCTCGGCGGGGGCGTCGGGGAACAGCTTGTCGTAGTGACGGTAGACCGCTGGAGTGGACAGGCCCAGCTCGTCGGGCACCACCACCCAGGCGTAGCTGCCGTGGTCGGGCAGCGGGGTCACCACCTCACCGCGGCCCCTTCCGCGGGCGGTGCCGCCCAGCAGCGCGAACGGCACGTCGCTGCCCAGCTCGGCGGCCAGCGCCAGCAGCTCTCCGTCGGGTGTCTCCAGGTCCCAGAGCCGGTCCAGGGCGACCATCGCGGCCGCGGCGTCCGCGGAGCCGCCGGCCATGCCGCCGGCGACCGGGATGGCCTTGCTGATCTGCACCTTGGCCCCGGGGCTCCCGGAGCGGCCCAGCAGGCGGCCGACCGCGTCCACGATGTTGGCTCCCACCGCCGGCAGCGCCGTGTCGTCGAGGTAGGAGGCGAGCTCGGTGCTGACGCTCCACTCCTCCGCCGGCTCCACCTGGACGTCGTCGTAGAGGCTCACCGCCTGGTAGACGGTGTCGAGGGGGTGGAAGCCGTCATCGCGGACCGCACCCACACCGAGGTGCAGGTTGATCTTCGCGGCCGCTCGCACCGTCAGGGGCGCACTCACGGGGCGTCCGTCCCCACGTGCAGCTCCTCGGCGATCCGGACGAACTCCTCGATCCCGATCACCTCCCCGCGCGCCTGCGGATCCACCCCGGCGGCCACCAGCGCGGCCTCCGCGGCCTCCGCCGAGCCGGCCATCGACTTGAGGGTGGAGCGCAGGGTCTTGCGTCGCTGTGCGAACGCGGCGTCCACGACGGCGAAGACCTGCTCGCGGGTGGCGGTGGTCACCGGCGGCTCGCGGCGGGTCCACGCGACCAGCCCGGAGTCCACGTTGGGGGCGGGCCAGAACACGTTGCGGCCCACGGAGCCGGCCCGGCGCAGGTCGGCGAACCAGGCCGCCTTCACCGACGGCACGCCGTACACCTTGGAGCCGGGACCGGCGGCGAGCCGGTCGGCCACCTCGGCCTGGACCATCACCATCCCGCGCTCCAGGCTGGGCAGCAGCGCCAGCATGTGCAGCAGCACCGGCACCGAGACGTTGTAGGGCAGGTTGGCCACCAGCGCGGTGGGGGGCGGCCCGGGGAGCTCGGTGATCCGGAGCGCGTCGGCCAGCACCACCTCGAACCGGTCGGCGTGGTCCCCGGCGTACTCGGAGATCGTCTCGGGCAGCAGCCCGGCCAGCAGCGGATCGACCTCGACCGCCACCACCCGGCTGGCCACCTCGAGCAGCGCCAGGGTCAACGAGCCCAGACCGGGCCCCACCTCGACCACCACGTCGTCGGGGGTGATGCGGGCGTCGCGCACGATCCGGCGCACCGTGTTGGGGTCGATGACGAAGTTCTGGCCCCGCTGCTTGGTCGGTCGCAGGTCGAGCCTGGCCGCCAGCGCACGCACCTCCGCCGCGCCGAGCAATCTCGGCGCGGC
>NZ_POAG01000010.1:101638-152811 GCF_002930065.1 Nocardioides sp. 616
AGCGGGGCAGCCCGAGGCTCGCGGAGCAGTGCGGCCACGCGCCGTAGCCGCCGGCAGCGTCCCGCAGCCGGGTCGCGACCGCGATCTGCGTCTCCCGGCTGTGCTGGCTCGGCAGGCCGGTGCCACCGTAGGCACGCCACGTGCCCAGGTTGAACTGGAGCCCGCCGTAGTAGCCGTTGCCGGTGTTGATGGCCCAGTTGCCACCCGACTCGCACTTGGCGAGCTGGTCCCACACGGTGTTGCCTGAGGAGTAGTCGGCGGCGGCGACGGTCTTGGTGCCGACCTTGACCACCTTGGCCTCGGGCTTGCGAATGACGCGCTGCTTGAGGACCTTGCGGCCCACCAGCGCGCCGTTCTCGTAGGTGAGCCGGTAGGTGACGTCGCGCAGCCCGGGACGGCCGGCACGCACCACGGTCTGCTCGCCCTGGAGCATCGAGCCGTCCTTGCGCTCCACGGTGCCGAAGCCGATCGCCTGGGCACGGACCCGCTTGTCGACGACCTTCACCCGGGTGACCACGATGCGGTCGCCGGCCTCCACCTGCTTGCGGCGGCGCGGGGTGACCCGGTCGTCGGCGTCGACCTTGACGTCGAGCTCGGCGAGCGCGTCCTGGACGGTCATCGCCGGCACCTCGACGGTGCGCGGCTTGCCTTCGCCGACGGCGAGGGTGAGCTTCTTGGGGGTGACCACCTCGACCTCCAGGCCGGAGCGGCGGATCGGGGCGCTGCGGGTCACCGAGAGGTCGGCGCCGCGGAACCGGCGGCCGATCTGGGCCAGGGCCCCGCCCACGTGGCTGGCAGTCACCCAGTGGGTCGAGCTCTCGCCGTCCACGCTGAGCTTGAGGGGACGGGAGAAGGCGACGGTGATCGCGCTGCCGTCGTCGACCGCGGAGTCCAGGGCCGGGGCCACCTCGTCGCGGGCGCCGACCTCGATGCCTTCGGCCTCCAGGACGTCGGCGACGGTGTCGCCCATGGCGTCGACCTCACGGGTCTCGCCGTCCAGGGTCAGGGTCACCGACTTGGCGAGGGAGGCGTAGCCGAGGGTGGTGCCGACCACGGCGAGGGCCACGAGGGCCACGAGCGAGAGGAGGAGGGACTTGCTGTGGAGCGCTGACTTGGTGAGCTGTGCGATGCGCACGATTCTCCGAACGTCGTACTTCCCGGTCTTCGGACGCCGGTGCCGGAGCGACCCTTGGGCACTGGCGAAATCAACCCGATTCCGGCCAACAATCACAAGACCATAACGAGAATTGGGGACCTACCAAACTCTTTGGCTCAGATCCAGCGTGGAAGTGATGAGCCTCTCCACCCTCCACGGCGGCTACCAGGACCCCCCGAAGGCCGCCTCGGTGTTGGCGTCCACGGCCGCGCACAGCGCCTCCAGGTCGTCGCCCCGCACCTGCGCCATCGCGCGCATCGTGACCGGGATCAGGTAGGAGGCGTTCGGCCGCCCGCGGTACGGCGTGGGGGTCAGGTACGGCGCGTCGGTCTCCACCAGCACCCGGTCCCGAGGGGCCAGCACCAGCGCCTCCCGGAGCGCGTCGGCGTTCTTGAACGTCACGGTGCCGGCGAAGCTCAGGTGGGCGCCGCGGTCCAGGCAGGCGCGGGCGAAGTCGGCGTCACCGGAGAAGCAGTGCATCACCCAGCGCTCGGGCGTCCCCTCGGAGTCCAGCACGTCCAGCACGTCCTGGTGGGCGTCGCGGTCGTGGATCACCAGGGTCTTGTCCAGCCGCTTGGCCAGGTCGATGTGCCGGCGGAAGCTCTCCACCTGCGTGGCCCAGCCGTCCTCGCCGGTACGGAAGTGGTCCAGCCCGGTCTCCCCCACCGCTCGCACCCGCGGGTGGGCACCGGCCAGCCGCTCGATCTCCGCCAGGGCCGCCTCCAGCTCGCCGACCGCCTCCAGCCGGGGGGCCTCGTTGGGGTGCAGCGCCACCCCCGCCACCAGCGCCTGGTGCTCGGCGGCCGCGGCCACCGCCCACCGTGCGCCGGGCAGGTCGCAGCCGATCTGCACGATCCTGGGCACGCCGACCGCGCTCGCCGCGGCGATCGCCTCGACGACGCCCGCCTGGTCGTCGTCGGCGATGTCGAGGTGGCAGTGGTTGTCCACCACCGGGTGGGGCAGCGGCTCCGGGGCGGGTGGACGCTCCCTCATCGGGTGGACGCGACCCGCGCCAGGACCGCCGCGGCCAGCGCCTCGGGCGCCTGCCGGGGGATCCAGTGGGTGACGCCCTCGAGGACCACGAGCTCGTAGTCGCCGCTCACGTGGTCGCCGCAGCGCTCCGCCGCCTCGCGAGTCAGGGCCACGTCGCGGTCGCTCCACACGTACGTCGTGGGCACGGTCACCGGGGTCCGGGTCAGCGACACCGGGGCGAACGGCAGCGCGCGGTACCAGCCCAGGGCGCCCGGCAGCGCGCCGGACTCCACGATCTCGGTGTGGAAGCGAGCCACGTCCTCGGCCCGCATGCCGCCCTTGCGCAGCGGGAGGTCGAACGCGTCGGGCTTGGCCGCGATCATCCCCTCCACCAGCAGCGGCGTCGCGAAGAGGCCGACGTACCAGGAGGCGGCCAGCTGGCCGTGCAGCAGGGCGTCGCGGAAGGCCCCGGGGTGGGGCACCGAGACCGCGGTCAGCGACCGCACCAGGTCGGGGCGCTGGGCTGCCAGCGCCCAGGCCACCACCGCGCCCCAGTCGTGGCCGACCAGGTGCACCGGTCCCCCGATGCGCTCCGCGAGCGCCACCACGTCGCCCACCAGCAGGCTCAACCGGTAGGACCAGCGCCCCCGGGGCCGGGCGCCGGGCGAGTAGCCGCGCTGGTCCGGGGCCAGGGTGTGCAGCCCTTGCTCGTGGAGCAGGGCCGAGACCGCGTCCCAGGACGAGGCCCGCTCGGGGAACCCGTGCAGCAGGATCACCGGCTCGCCCTCGGCCGGCCCACCCTCGACCACGTCGAAGTCCAGCCCGTCGTGACGGTACGAGCTCAGCCTGTTCATCGCACGTGCACCACGTCGTAGACCTCCCTCTTCGGCAGCCCGGCCCGTCTGGCCACGGCCGCGATCGCTTCCTTGCGGCTCGCCCCCACCGCCTCCTCGTCGGCGACCGCCGCGCGCAGGCTGTCGGGGTCCCCGGCCACGTCCGGGCCGGGGGGCCGACCGGCCACCACGATGGTCACCTCGCCACGTACCCCGTTCTCGGCCCAGGCAACCAGGGCGCGCAGCCCGTCGCGGCGCACCTCCTCGTGGGTCTTGGTCAGCTCGCGGCAGACCGCGGCGGGCCGCTCGTCACCCAGCGCGTCCGCCATGGCGGCCAGCGTCGCGCCGGTGCGGTGCGGGGCCTCGAAGAACACCATGGTGCGCGGCTCGGTGGCCAGGTCTGCCAGCCGCCGGGCCCGCTCGCCGGCCTTGCGGGGCAGGAAGCCCTCGAAGCAGAACCGGTCCACCGGGAGCCCCGAGACCGCCAGCGCGGTGAGGACGGCGCTGGGCCCGGGCACCGAGGTCACCCGCACCCCCTCGGCGACCGCGGCGCTGACCAGGCGGTAGCCCGGGTCGGAGACGCTGGGCATCCCGGCGTCGGTGACCAGCACCACCCGGCTGCCGGACAGCAGCGCCTCCAGCAGCGCCGGCGTCCGGGCCTGCTCGTTGCCCTCGAAGTAGGACACCACGCGGCCGCCGAGGGTGATGCCCAGGTCGCTGGTCAGCCGCTTCAGCCGCCGGGTGTCCTCCGCCGCCACGACGTCGGCCCCGGCCAGCTCCGCGGCGAGTCGCGGCGGAGCGTCGCCGACCTGGCCGATCGGGGTCGCGGCCAGCACCAGGGTCCCGGCTCCAGCCACGGGCCGGGCGTCCACGGGCGGGGCGTCCACGGGCTGTTCTGTCATGGTCACATCCTGCCCCGTGCTGGCTATTGTTGCCGACCGTGACCCCCGCCCTCCGCCGCCGCCTGCCCGGTGACCAGGTGATCGGCTGGGTGGGCGCGGTGCTGCTCGGCTGCCTGGCGTTCTTCCTGCGGGTGTGGAAGCTCGGCACCCCGCACGCCTTCTCCTTCGACGAGACCTACTACGCCAAGGACGCCTGGTCCCTGCTGCACCACGGCTACAGCCGCGGCTACGTCGAGGGCGCCGACGCCAGCATCCTGGACGGCAAGACCGACGGACTGTGGACCGACTCCCCCAACATGGTGGTGCACCCCGAGGTCGGCAAGTGGCTGATCGCCCTGGGCGAGAAGGCGCTGGGCATGGACCCCACAGGCTGGCGCATCGCCTCGGCGGTGGTCGGGTCGCTGATGATCGTGCTGATGTGCCGGTTCGCCACCAGGGTGACCGGATCGGTCTTCCTCGGCCTGCTCGCCGGGTTCCTGCTCTCCCTGGACGGGCTGCACCTGGTGCTGTCCCGCTTGGCGCTGCTCGACATCTTCCTCGCCTTCTTCATGCTCGGCGGCGTGCACTGCGTGGTCGCGGACCGCCAGTGGTTCACCGCCCGGCTGGCCCGCGAGCCACGCGTCACCGGCGGTTGGGGCCCGCGCGTCTGGTTCCGGCCGTGGCTGCTGGCCGCCGGGGTCTGGTTCGGGCTGGCGGTCGGCACCAAGTGGACCGCCCTCTTCCCGCTGGCTGCCTTCGGGCTGCTGGTGTGGGCCTGGAGTGCCGGCGCTCGGCGCGGCCGCGGGGTGCGGTGGCCGGTGCTGCGCTCGGCCGTGCTGGACGGGGTGCCGGCGTTCGTGCACCTGGTGCTGGTGGCCTTCGTCGTCTACGTGACCACCTGGACCGGGTGGCTGATCCACGCCGACGACTACGAGGACGCGCTCTCCAACACCCAGTACACGACGTACGGCGGGGGCACCCAGTGGCCCTCGGCCACCGAGCCCGACGCCGAGGGACTCGGCGAGGTGGTCCAGTCGCTGCGCTCCCTGGCCAGCTACCACCGCGACGTCTACGTCTTCCACTCCCACTTCCTCAATGACGCCACCCACGTCTACTCCTCCAAGCCGACCGGGTGGCTGCTGATGAACCGGGCCGTCGGGGTCGACGCCCAGCTCGACATCCAGCCAGGCACCCAGGGCTGCGAGGCCGAGGCCGGGTCCACCTGCCTGCGACAGGTGGTGCTGCTGGGCAACCCCATCCTGTGGTGGGGCGGGTGCGTCGCCCTGCTCGCCGCCGTGGTGCTGTGGGTCGGCGGCCGGGACTGGCGCTTCGGGGTGGCCGTGGTGGGCACGGCGTCGACGTGGCTGCCGTGGCTGCAGTACGACGACCGCACCATCTTCCTGTTCTACGCGATTGCGATCGCCCCCTTCATGGTGCTGGCCGTGGTGCTGGGGCTGGCCAAGATGCTGGGGCCCTCGCCGCTGCCGTCCCGGCGCCGAACCCTGGGCGCGGTGCTGGGCGGGTCGTTCGTGGTCTCGGTGGTGCTGGCCTTCGCCTGGTTCTGGCCGGTGTGGACCGACCAGCTCATCACGCACTCGGAGTGGCTCGACCGCATGTGGTTCAAGCGCTGGATCTGACCGTCTCGCATGGTGACGACCCGCCGTGGGTACCGTGGCGCCATGCTGCTCCCTCCCCCACGCGGCTCGCTCACCGAACGCCTCGTCACCGTGCTGCCCACCGGAGACACCAGCGATCTGGGCGACCTCCTCGTCCCTGACGACGCCGACGACGCCCAGCTCGCCCTGTGGATGCTCTACGAGCTGCACTACCGCGGGTTCCAGGGCGTGGACGAGCGACTGGAGTGGGACCCCGCCCTGCTCGGGCTGCGGCGCCGCCTCGAGGACGACCTCGAGCAGGAGCTGCGCACCCGTTACACCAAGGCCGGGATCACCGGCGACAGCGCCGAAGACATCTTCCGGATCACCGACGAGCACGAGGGCCGCTCGCTGGCTGCCCACGTGCAGCGGCACGCCACCCGCGAGCAGGTGCTCGAGCTGCTGCGGTCGCGCTCGATCTACCACCTCAAGGAGTCCGAGCCCCAGGCCTGGCTGGTGCCGCGGCTGGGCCACGTGGCCAAGGCCGCCCTGGTCGAGCTCCAGTACGACGAGTTCGGGGGCGGCGACCCCAACAAGCTCCACTCCCACCTCTACGCCCTCGGCCTGGAGGCCTGCGGCCTGGACCCGTCGTACGGCGCCTACGTGGCCGAGACGCCCGCCGAGGTGCTGGAGCAGAACAACGCGATGAGCCTCTTCGGGCTGCACCGCCGGCTGCGCGGGGCGAGCCTGGGGCACCTGGCCGCCTTCGAGGCCACCAGCTCGCTGCCGTGCCGCAAGATCGCGCAGGGCATGGAGCGACTCGAGCTGCCGGTCCAGATGCAGCACTACTATCGCGAGCACGTGGAGGCCGACGCGGTCCACGAGCAGCTGGCGGTGCGGGTCATCTGCGCCGCCCTGCTGCGCGAGTCCCCCGAGCTGCTGGACGACGTCCTGTTCGGGGCCTACACCTGCCTCGACACCGAGGACCGGGTCACCGAGCACTACCTGGCCCGCTGGCAGGCGGCATGAGCGTGCCCGCGGGCCCCGAAGGTGTGTCCCACCCTGACGTGATCATCTGTCCCCGCGGCCCGCTGCTGCTGCGCGGGGACCACCTCGTCGACGACGGCGAGGGCAACATCGTGCGCACCGAGCGTCCGGTCAGCGCGGTCTGCCGCTGCGGCAAGTCCGAGACGCAGCCGTGGTGCGACGGCACCCACAAGGTGCTGCCGCCGAAGCTGCAGCCCTGAGCTCGCGGTCGGACCCGGCCCGCCGCGCCCGTCAGTCAGTCAGTCCTCACGGGGCGCAGCGGGCTGGTCGCCGGACCCTCCACCACCGCGCCGGAGAGGTCGAAGCGGGACCCGTGACAGGGGCACTGCCAGGTCTCGGAGGTCTCGTCCAGGTCCACCAGGCAGCCCATGTGCGTGCAGGTCGCCGAGACCTGGTGCAGCGCGCCCGCGCGGTCGCGGTAGGCCGCCACCACGTCCGCGCCCTGCTGGAACCGACCCGACTCGCCGGGCGCCAGCCGTTCGGGTGAGTCGGGCAGGGCAGCGGTGCTCGCCGCGCCCACGCGACCCGCGACCGCGTTGGAGACGAAGGTGCGGCCCTGCTTGGCGATCTGCGTGCCCTCCGCCAGCCAGCGGCCGCGGCGCAGGGTGAACAGGTCCCGCCACCCGCGTCCCTGGCCGGACAGGAGGGCCCCGCCGTCGTCGGAGTCCAGGATCATGTCGCGCAGCAGCACCCCGGACAGCACCCCGTTGGCGATGCCCCAGCCACCGAAGCCGGTGGCGCCCCACACCCCCGACCCCGGGCGGGTGATCGGCCGCATCTCGCCGATGAAGGGCAGGCGGTCGGGCGAGTCGTGGTCCTGGGCGGACCACTGCCGCTGCACGTCGTAGGCCGGCATCCGGTCCTGGGCCCAGTGCACCAGGTCGCTCAGGCGCACCGCCGCGCTGGTGCTCCCGGGGCTGAACGGGGCGCCGGAGACCATCAGCACCGGGCCCTGGGCGCCGGGCACGGGCCGCAACGCCGGGGTGTCGCTCCCCACGCCCACGTACATGTCCCGAAGTTGGGTGCCGGGGGGCATGGGGCCGGTGAGCACGTGCTCGCGGTGGGTCTTGAGCCGGGCGAACATCACGCCCTCCGCGAACGCCGGGAAGTGGGTGGCGACCACCACGTGCGCGGCGCGCACCGAGCCGCCGTCCTGCGTGCTGGCGCGGTGCGGGTCCCCGGTGTCGAGCTCGACGACCCGGGACCGCTCGAAGAGCCGGCCGCCGAGGTTCACGAAGTCGCGCGCCAGGCCGTCGAGGTAGGCCACCGGGTCGATGAGCAGCTGGTTGCTGAGCCGCACCGTGCCGGTCACGTCGAACGGCAGTCCCGGGTCCGCGTCGGTGGTCACGTCGAGCTCGCACTGGGCCAGCACCTCGGCCTCGGCCCGCAGCGCCACCAGCTCCCGCTCGTCCTCGGCGAAGAGCCAGCTCGGGCGGCGCTGCATCGAGCAGTCGATACCGACCCGCTTGACCAACGAGGCCAGGTGCTCCACCGCCATCACCTGGGACTGGGCGTAGGTGCGGGCCGACTCCAGGTCCGCACGCGCGGCGATCGTCGAGTACGTCGTGCCCTGCAGCGCGCTGACCTTCGCCGTGGAGCCACCGGTGGTGCTGCCGGCACCGACCGTGAGGGCCTCGAGGAGCACCACGTCCCGGCCGGCCGCGGCGAGCTCCCAGGCGGCGCTCATCCCCACGATCCCGGCGCCGATCACCAGGACGTCGCAGTCGATGGCGCCCGACAGCTGCTGGGCCGGCGTCCGACTTCGGTCATCGAGCCAGATCGGATCCATCACGGCGCCGGCGTACCCGCTCCGGGAGTGGTCCAAACACTCGGGCAACTGGTAGACAGGAGACTTCCGGGGGTCGAGAAACCTGCCCCAGTGGTGCAGGACCTGTTGAGAGGGTCTGAGCGTGATCGCCAAGGAGCTGCAGGAGCTGCGGCGCGACGAGGCATTCCAGCACTCCCCGCGCCCCATGGCGGTGTGGGACGAGGAGTTCGTCATCCGCGCGGCCAACGCCGCCTACCTCGAGCTCACCGCCCAGACCGAGGACGCACTGCTCTCGCGCGTCCTCTTCGAGGTCTATCCCGAGAATCCCGACGACCCCGAGAACGACGGCCCCGCGGCCATCCGGCGGTCCTCGCTGGCGGCGCTGAGCGAGGGGCGGACGCATCACCTGCTGCTGCAGCGCTACGACATCCCCGACCCCGCGCACCCGGGGACGTTCCTGCCCCGCTGGTGGGCGCCGATGAACGAGCCGCTGCTCATCGACGGCGTCCCTGCCGCGGTCGTCAACCACGTCGTGCGCGTCCAGGACCCGACCCCGCACGCCGTCCGCACGGTGGACCGGCTGAAGGCAGCCCTGGGCGGTGGCTGCTTCCTCGACGACCTGTCGCGCGATCCGCGCTTCGAGGAGCTGCTGACCGTCGTCCAGGGGCTGAGCACCCTGGGACGTGAGGTGGACCAGCTCCAGGAGGCGCTGCTGTCCCGCGCCACCATCGACCAGGCCAAGGGAATCATCATGGCCAGCCGGCACTGCTCTCCCGACGAGGCGTTCCGGGTGCTCACGAAGCTCTCCAACGACACCAACGTCCGCCTCGCGGAGGTGGCGCGGGCAGTGGTCTACCAGGCCGAGCACCCTCGGGGAGCTCCCGGGGGCTGAGGGGCATCGAAGCCCGGCTCCGGGCTTGCTCTTTGGTCCCGGCTCTGATTGTCTAGACCGAAGTGGTCGAGAGGAGTTGCCACGTCACCCTTCACCAGGGAGATGGGTTTCATGCTCCAAACACTTGCCACCCGCGCCGGCACCGACAACATCTGGCCCGACCCGGCCGACCGTCGCGCCGCCACCGCTCAGCTGCTGGAACGCGCCGCGCTCGTCGACGGGCCCGCTCGCGGTGAGATCGAAGAGCTCGTGGTCGAGCTCAACGTCGAGGTCGCCCGTGACGTGGCCCGCCGCTACCGGGGCCGGGGCATCGACCAGGACGACCTCGAGCAGGTCGCCTGCCTGGGCCTGGTCAAGGCCGTGCGCCGCTTCGAGGCCGACAAGGGCCGCGACTTCCTGAGCTTCGCCGTGCCCACCATCCGTGGCGAGCTGCGCCGGCACTTCCGCGACCGCGGTTGGATGGTCCGGCCGCCCCGCTCCATCCAGGAGATGCAGGCCTCCATCAACGGGGCCGAGGAGCAGCTGGTCCAGGACCTGGGCCGGTCCCCGAGGCCCCGCGAGATCGCGGCACACCTGGGGGTCGAGCTGGACCTCGTGGTGGAGGCGCTCGGTGCCAGCGGGTGCTTCGTGCCCTCCTCGCTGGACGCACCGCTGTCGCCCGGCGAGGCCGCAGAGCTCGGCCAGACCCTGGGCGCCCACGAGTTCGGGTTCGAGGCCGCCGAAGCCCGCGCCGCCCTCGGGCCGGTGCTGGCCACGCTGACCGACCGGGAGAGGCTGATCCTGGACCTCAGGTTCGGTCAGGGGCGCACCCAGGCCGAGATCGGCGCCGAGATCGGCGTCACCCAGATGCAGGTCTCACGCCTGCTCACGGCCACCTTGGCCAAGCTCCGGCTGGCCATGGAGTCCGCGGCCTGATGACGGCATGAATGTCCCCCGCAATGGGTACGAGAGGGCCGTTCCACACACATTCTCCAGCGGAAGGAACCTCGATGGGTCTCGACGACAAGATTGAGAACACGACCGAAAAGCTGACCGGCAAGGGCAAGGAAGCCGCCGGTGGCGCCACCGGCGACGAGGACTTGAAGGCCGAGGGCAAGGGCGACCAGGCCAAGGCCGACCTGAAGCAGGCCGGCGAGAAGGTCAAGGACGTCTTCAAGTAGCCCGACCGCCTCACCGACACAGCGAGCACGCCGTTCACGCAACGGGTGCTCGCTGTTCCTCGTTCAGGGGGTGACTTCCCAGCGGTCGCCCGCGCGGCGGGCCAGGCCCGCCTCCGCGAAGGCCGCCAGCCACCCCTCCATGGGGAACCAGCCCCAGCGCCGACGGAACAGGTTGGCGTTGCGCACGATGGCGCCCACGTGCTCGATCGGTGGGTCGGAGACGGGGTGCCACTGGTGGTGCGCCACCGCACCGCCGACCCACCAGCCCGGCACGCCCGCCCGGGCTGCGCGCTGGCCGAAGTCGGTGTCCTCGCCGCCGTACCCGACGTACTCCTCGTCGAAGCCGCCGATGGCGTCCCAGGTCTCCTGGTCCACGGCGAAGGAGAGCGACCAGAACAGCCGCAGGTCCGTCATCGGCAGCAGCTCGCCGGGCGCGGGCGCGGGACGGCCGGGGTGGGGCCGCGCCGCGGCGATCTGGGCCGGGTCGTACGACGTCCGGCCGGCGGGCAGCGCCGGCAGGTAGGCGACGGGGCCGCACAGCAGGCCCTGGCGCTGCCGTGCCGCGCGCTGGTAGCCCTCGAGCAGGCCCGGCGAGGCCAGGCAGTCCACGTCCAGCAGCACCACCAGGTCGGCGCCGGCCTCCAGCGCCGCGGCGACCCCGCGGTTGCGGGCCCGCGCCAGCGGCAGCTCGCCGGGTGCGGGCACGTGGCGCACCGTGCTCACCGTGCGCAACGGCCCTGCCGCCACCACCTCGGCCACGTCCGGGTCACCCATGGCGACCACCACCACCTGGTCCGGGACCCGGGTCCCGGCAGCCAAAGACCGGTGCTGGTTGCGCAGGTGCCGGTGCCGTCCGGTGACCACGGTGACCACGGTGAGGTTCAGGCCCGCACTCACGTCCTGAGCCCCCGGGCCACCCGGGCGATGGCGGCAGCCGCCCGGTCTGCACCGCGCCCGTCGTTCCACGCCGACCAGGCTGAGCCGTCCGCGGCCGCCGCCCGCGCGAGCAGGTCCGGCCACTCGTGCGGCTCGGGCCAGGCCGGGGCCGTCACCGCGAGACCGAGCCGGCTCAGTCGCCTCAGCGTGTGGTGCTGCTCGTCGAAGGGCCTGGGGTCGGCCACCACCACGGCCGGCGCCCGGGCTGCGGCCACCTCGGCGACCGCGTTCTGACCGGCGTGGGTGACCACCACGGCGGCCTCGCGCAGCCCGCCCCACACCTGCTCGGCGTCCAGCCGCCGTCCGGGACGGGCGCTGGACCACTGCCAGCCCGGGGTGGCCCGCTCCGCGGACGCGAAGGCGGACCGCCGGTCCGCGGAGCCACCCGCACCCCAGAGCAGGAAGGCGGTCCCCGCCGAGCGCGCGGCCGTCGGGCCGGTCGCGACCCGAGCGTCGAAGCGGCTGATGGCCCCGGTGAAGACCGTCTTGGACCGCCAGCGCTCCGGCCACCCGCTGGTCAGCTCCTCGGCCAGATCCTCGGGCAGGTCCTCGGGCCACGGCGCCAGCAGCACCTCGGCGATGTCGTGCAGCAGCGAGTGCGCAGGATCGGTGCGTCGTCCCGGCATCACCACCGTGACCACCGGTACGCCGCACAGCCGGGCCAGCAGCCCGACCTCGACCGAGACGTCGACCACCAGGGCGCTGGGACGCGCCTCGGTGATCCACTGGGTCAGCTGTGCCGCCCGGGTGGCCAGTCCCCGGTCGTGCCGCGGCACCCAGTGCAGCCGGCCCCCCGCGTCCACGTCCGCGTGCACGTCCCCGGCTGCGGCCGGGCCCTCGTCGTCACGATCGAGCACCACCCAGGGCCGCGTCGAGCCGGCCGGCGGTGCCAGCGAGCTGAGCACGGTGACCGGCTCCGCCAGGCGGGCCGCCACCGACTCCATCCGGTGCCGGTGGCCGTCGCCGTGGTGGTGGACGTAGTAGCCGATCACGCCGCGTGCCGCAGGCCGAGCTGGTCGTAGAGCCACAGGTAGCGCTCCACCATGGCCCCCACCGAGCACGACGCCTCGGCGCCCCGGCGTACCTCCTCGCGGGAGAGCTCCACGACCTCGACCACGGCCGCGGCGGCCGCGGCGACGTCGCCGGGCGCGACCAGGCGGGCGCAGCCGTTGTCCAGCACCTCGGCCATGCCGCCCCGGTCGAAGCCGACCACCGGGGTGCCGCAGGAGATCGCCTCGGCGCCCACCAGCCCGTAGGGCTCGTCCCACAGCGGGGTCACCAGCACGGCGGCGCTCCGGCCGGCGACCTCCGCCAGGGCCTGCTGGTGCAGGTGGCCCAGGTAGACCGCGTCCGGGCCCAGCCGGGGCTGCACGAGGTCGCGCCAGTAGACCGGGTCCGCGATCGGCCCGGCCAGCAGCAGCCGACGACCGGCGGCGGCGGCGATGTCCAGCGCCAGGTGAGTGCCCTTCTCGGGGACGATCCGGCCCGACCACAGCAGGTCGTCGCCACCGGGACCCAGCGGCCACCGGTCGGTGTCCACCCCGTTGAGCACCACCGCGGGCTGGGTCACGTGGCTCCACTGGGCCGCGGTGTAGCGGCTCACGGCGGCGAAGTGGGTGTGCCGGGCGTCGGCGAGGCGGACGACGGGCTCCAGCCAGGGCGTGGGCGGGGTGTGCAGGGTGGTCACCATCGGGCAGGGCAGCAGGTCCGCCATCGCCACCGGCAGGTGGTGCAGGGTGTTGTTGTGCACGACGTCGACGTCGTCGCGGCGCGCCAGCGACAGCATCAGCTGAAGATAGGCGTGGTGCTGCTCCACCCACTCCTGAGGACCCATGGAGACGTCGCGGCGCGCGGTCTCGCTCAGCTCGACGGGGCGCACGTCGAGCAGGTGCGCGTCCAGCTCGGGGTCCGAACCGGGACCGGCGAAGACCGTCACCCGGGTCCCGCGGGCGCGCAGCCCCCGGACCAGGTGCCAGGTCATGGACTGCATGCCCCCGGCGAAGGGCTCGCCGATCGGGTAGCGGGAGTCCGCCACCACCACGACGTGCGTCACCGTCGGCCTGGCCCGTCGACCAGCGCGGCATAGAGAGAGGCGTGGACCGCCGCGAGCTCCGCGCGCTCCGAGAGCCGCGTCTCGGGGTCGGCCCGCCACTGCGGCCGGACCTGGTGGGCGCGCTCCAGCGCGAGCTCCAGCGACGCGGGATCGAGCCCGTCCTCGTCCAGGTGGTAGGACAGGCACGGCTGCTGCTCGCGGTAGAAGCCGCAGTCCGGCACCACCACCGCCGTGCCCAGGTCGTAGCAGGCCTCGAGCCAGCCGGAGTGGGTACCGAAGCGGTAGGGCAGCACCGAGACGTCCAGGCCCAGGAAGTAGTCCCACAGCTCGTCGTCGGTGAAGAAGTCGTGGACGTGCAGGTCGATCACGCCGTCGGCGTCCAGGGTCCGCACCATCTCCGCCACCCGGGCGTCATGGTTGGACATCCCGGGAGTCATCACGTCGGTGTGGACGTCGACGCGCAGCCGCCCCTCAGGCAGGGCCGGCACCACCTTGGCCAGGGTCTCCAGCACCGGGAGCGGGTCCATGCTGGCGCGCAGGCTCTTGAGGTGCAGCCCGACCACGAAGCCGTCGGTCTCCGGCCGAGGACGCGCCAGCAGCGGCTCGGGCACCACGTGCGGGTGCGGCAGCACCGTGGCGGTGCGATCCCAGCGTCTGGCGACCTCACGCGCTGCGCCGTGGGTCAGGGTGAGCACCGCGTCGGCTGCCGGCACCAGGACGTCGAGCTGGGCGTCGTGGGCCGTGCTGTCACCGTGGTGGGGGTTGCGCAGGTCGTGCACCGTGTAGACCAGCGGCTTGCCGGCCGCCCGCAGCGCCGCCACCCAGTCCCGGAGCTGCTCGGGTGAGCGAGCGTCGAAGCCGAAGTGCACGTGCGCGACGTCGAACTCCTCGTGGTGCTCGGCCACCCAGGACGCCTCCAGGGACGGGGGCGGCCACCACTGCGCCGCGGGCACGTCTCCGGGGACCGGGGGGTCGGGCAGGCGCACCACGTCGTCACCACCGGGGTCAGTCAGGTGCCGCACATACACGTGTCCGGACGGGATCGACAGCACACGCACGCTCACAGCACTCAAGCTCCCTCTAGAACGCCCAGCCCCCTCCAAGGTCGGGCGACGACCAATTCATCCGGCGGTACCCGATCCTCCCGGCCCGGAAACCGTGACCGCCCACACCCCACACGAGGGCGCTGTGGGCGCCGCTTCCTAGGATCAGTCCCATGTCGAAACCCCCCGTCTCGCCCGCCGACAGCCCGCTGCGGGCCCTGTGGGAGCGACACCGCGCCTACCGGGGCCGCTTCGTGGCCGCCGTCGCCACCTCGACCCTCAACAAGGTCGCCGACGTGATGCCGGAGCTGTTGATCGGCGCCGCGGTGGACGTGGTGGTCCGCGGTGAGGGCTCCTTCGTCGCCGACCTGCTCGGCGTCGAGTCACGGCACGAGCAGCTGGTCTGGCTGGCGGTCTTCAACGTCGTGGTCTGGCTGGTCGAGTCCGCGAGCCAGTACGTCGCCGACGTGCTGTGGCGGGGCCTGGCCCAGGGCGTGGAGCACGACCTGCGGGTGGAGGCCTACGACCACGTCCAGCACCTCGACGTGGGCTGGCACGAGGGACGGCCCCAGGGCTCGACCCTGGCGACCCTGAACGACGACGTGAACCAGCTGGAGAGGTTCCTCGACGTCGGGGCTCCGGCCATCCTGCAGACCGCGCTCAACATCCTGCTGGTCGGCGCCGTCTTCGCCGTGACCTCCTGGCAGCTGATGCTGCTCGCCTTCCTGCCCATCCCGCTGATCGTCGCGGGTTCGCTGCTCTTCCAGCGCCGGCTCGAGCCGCTCTACGCCCGGGTCCGCGACGCCGTCGGGGACCTGTCCGGGACGCTGAGCGCCAACCTGGCCGGCATCACCACCATCAAGGCCTTCACCGCCGAGGACCGCGAACGGGACCGGGTGGCGGCGGTCTCGAGCGCGTACCGGGAGGCCAACACCGCGGCGATCCGCTCCTCCGCCGCCTTCGTGCCCCTGGTCCGGATGACCATCCTGGTCGGCTTCACCTGCACCCTGCTGTTCGGCGGCTGGGCGACCCTGGACGGCGACATCGAGGTCGGCATGTACTCGGTGTTGGTCTTCATGACCCAGCGGCTGCTGTGGCCGTTGACCGAGGTCGCCACCGTCCTGGACCTCTACCAGCGGGGCCGCGCCTCCACCACCCGGATCCTCACCCTGCTGGCCGAGACCAGCTCGGTCCCGGTGGGCGAGCGCACGCTGGCTCCCCCCGTGGCGGGTCGGCTCGAGCTGCGCGAGGTGCGGGCCGGCTACGGCGACGGGCCCGACGTGCTGCGCGGGATCGACCTGGTGGTCCCGGCCGGGGAGACCCACGCCGTGGTGGGCTCCACGGGGGCGGGCAAGTCCACCCTGCTGCGCCTGGTGCTGCGCTTCGACGACCCCCGTTCCGGTCAGGTGCTCCTGGACGGCGAGGACGTGCGGCAGCTCGACTGGGACTCGATCCGCGGCTCCATGGGCTACGTCTCCCAGGACGTCTACCTCTTCGCCGGCACCATCGGCGACAACATCGCCTACGGCCGCCCCGACGCGAGCCGCGAGGAGATCCGCGCCGCCGCGGAGGCGGCCGCCGCCTGGGAGTTCATCGAGAAGCTCCCCGGAGGGCTGGACGCCCCCGTCGGCGAGCGCGGCGTCACCCTGTCCGGCGGGCAGCGGCAGCGGATGGCGCTGGCCCGCGCGCTGCTGCGCCGTCCCGCCGTGCTGGTGCTCGACGAGGCCACCAGCGCGGTGGACAACGAGACCGAGGCCGCGATCCAGCGCTCCCTGCGCGTGGCCACCGCCGACTGCACCGCCCTGGTGGTGGCGCACCGGCTCTCCACGGTGCGGCACGCCGACCGGATCTGGGTGCTGGACGCCGGCGAGGTCGTCGAGTCGGGCACCCACGACGAGCTCGTCGCCCACGGCGGGGTGTACGCCGACCTGTGGGCGGTGCAGACCGGGTCCGCGCGCCTCTGAGGCTGCTCAGCCCCCGCGCTTGCCCGGCCCGTCGTTGCCCGCGATCCGGATCCGCACGAGCGAGGCGCCGCCCACCAGCATCGCCGGGTCCGGATCGAGCAGCTCGAGCGCGATCGTCTCCTTGGCCTCGCGACGGGAGTCCTGCCGGATCTGCACACCGAAGGACTTCGTCGTCTCGCCCGGGGCGAAGACCAGCGTGCCCTCGGCGAGCCGGAAGTCCTTGCCGGGAGTCGCCGTACCTCCGCGGAGGCGGTAGCGCACCGTGTGGGTCCGGTCGCTGGGGGCCAGGAGCCGCACCGGCACCCAGGTCGTGCGCCGCTTCTCGCGCACGGTCCAGTCGGTGCGGGCGAACGAGACCTCCGGGGTGTCGCTGATCCACCGGGCACGCTCGGTCAGCCACGTCCGCAGGAACGCGACCTCGCCGTCGAAGGAGTCCGCGTGCACGCTGCCGGAGACCTGACCCTCCGGGCCGTGCCACAGCTGCCAGTCACGGGTCGCGGCCTCACGCAGCACGTCAGCCGAGGCGGGGAGGCCGGCCACCAGCGCCTCGAAGGTCGGGCGCAGCGCTGTCCAGCGGGCACGGACGCGGGCCGCGAAGGTCGGGTCTTGGAACATCCGGGCGACCCAGTGCTTGCCCGTGCGGGTGTGCCATCCCTCGGGGAGCGTGGTGGCGTTCCACTTGCTGCCGGCGCTCAGGTCAAAGTCCCAGACCGGACCCATCGCGAACTTCTCCCCCGGCGCCCAGGTGACGAAGACGCTGGAGTGGAAGTTGGAGTCCTGGTTGCGGAAGAGCTCCTCGAGCAGGTACCAGTCGATGACGGAGTCGACGTCGATGTGCGCGGCGTACCCCTTCTCCGGGTGGGCGAACCCACGACCGTAGAGCACGTCCTCGAAGCGCCCCACCGCGCCCTTGATGATGCGGCGCTGGCGGACGGTGAGCTCGTCGGGGTCGTTGAAGGCGACCGGGGTGCCACGCCGGGACTTGAACCCCGGGTCACCGGACCGGCGGAACCGGGCGTCGATCTCCAGCAGGTGCCCGTTCTTCGGCACCACCACCCGGCTCCTGCCGAGCTCCACCTGGTCGGTGAGCAGGTAGAGGCCCTGGGACTGTCCGTTGACGACGAGGTCGACGTAGCGCGCGCCCGGCGTCCAGGGCAGCCGGGTGTGGCGCGCCATCTCGAAGGCGAGGTGGTTGCGCAGGGCGCTGCGGTCGGCGAAGTTGGCCAGCAGCACCCACTCCTGCGCGGCGGGCATCCCCAGCAGGCCCGCGGCGGACTTGAGCTTCAGCTTGTAGGGCTTCTTGGCCCAGCCCCAGGTGGAGTTCCCACGGCCGCGGATCTCCAGCTTCCGGGTCACCCCGTCCAGCTGCATGGTGGCGTCCAGGTAGTCGTCCTTGCTGATGATCGGGGCGGCGCCCTCGGTGTCGATCACCAGCGTCACCGGGGCAGGCACCGGGGCAGGCACGGGCGCCTGGCGTGCCGCTTCGGCAGGGGCCACCCCGGACAGCGTCGGGGACAGCAGGGCCAGGGCCAGCAGCACCGCGGCAGCCCTCGCGAGGGCGAGGACCGGGGCGGTGCGGGAGGAGGAACTCGTGCGGGTCATGCGCAGAGCATGCCGGTCCGAGCGGCTCCTGACCAGCGGAGCGGACGTGAAGAAGGCCTGGACCGCGACGCGGACCAGGCCTGTTCAGTGGTGGAGCTGAGGGGATTCGAACCCCTGACCTTCTCATTGCGAACGAGACGCGCTACCAACTGCGCCACAGCCCCAGTGCACCTTGTGAGTGCGTCGAAAAGATAGCACCCGGCCCCGGGCCGGGCCGAATCAGGACCCGACCGCGCGGTGCCTCTCAGCCTCGGCCGCGGCGGCCTCGGCCTGCTGGCTCTCCTCCGCCGACCGCGCCAGTGCGGAGTCCGCCTGGGAGCGGCCCGAGGTCCACACCCCGGTGGAGTCGAGGTCGATGGTCTGGACGCTGCGGCGCACGGCCGCGGGCTTGGAGACGTAGGTCGGCAGCGTCACCGGGATCATGTCCCACATCGAGGGGTCGGTGGCCACCACCTCGGGCACGGTGGCGACCACGGCGTCCATGGAGACGCTGGAGTCGGTCACCGGGTTGATCGCCGCGTCGACGGCCGGGATGCCCGCGGTCTTCTCGGTGGACGACTCCGTGACGGCGCGGCGCACGACCGGCACCGCGCGCTCCTTCGTCACCATCAGCCGGCAGGCGACCAGCCAGGCCGCCAGCAGCGCACCGGGCAGGGCGACGTACCACCAGCTGATCACGCCGCTCGCCGCGACGGCACCCACGACGACCAGCAGCAGCAGCAGCGCGCTCAGCACGTTGCGGCGCCGGCGTGCCGCCCGGTTGGCGGCCGCCCGACGGGCGGCGACGGTCGCGACGACCGGCTCCGGCCCCTTGGTCTCGATCACCGGCACCGAGGCGGCACGTCCCGGGGTGACCACCAGACGGGCGTCGCGGCGGCTCACCGGCTCGCGCCGGGCCAGGACCCGCATCGTGGCCGAGAACCGGTCCACCGACCGGCTTCGCTGCACCTCGTCATGGTGCTTGAGCGCCTTGGGGATCAGGTAGACGGCCCACGCCACAGCAACGGCGACGAAGATAAGTGCGCTCAGGTCCACACCTCAGAGGTTAGGTTCGCTGAGCGACCATGGGGCGGACGTCACCGGTGTGTCGCAAGACAACTGTTGTGACTACTGGGATTCCGACCGAAAGTCCTGCTCCGAAGCGGCGCGTAGCCGGGCCAGCATGCTCCCGGGGACCTCCTCGACGGTGACCGCGTAGATCCGGTGGTCCCGCCAGGCGCCGTCGATGTGCAGGAATCGCGGGGCGTAGCCGATCTCGGCCAGCCCCAGCTTCTCCACCACGCGCAGGGAGTTGGTGTTCTCCGGACGGACGCAGATCTCGATCCGGTGCAGGCCGGCGGTGGAGAAGCAGTGGTCGATGACCATCGCGACCGCGCGCGGAATGACGCCGCGGCCGGCGACCGCCTGGTCCAGCCAGTAGCCGACCGAAGCGAGCTGGGCCGAGCCGCGCACGATGTTGTTCACCGTCACCTGCCCGACCAGGCTCCCCTCGAGCTCGACCACGAAGGGCATGGTGGTGCCCTCGCGGGCCTTGCGCTGCAAGGTCCTGACCAGCTGGCGGTACGTCGCCGGGCGGCTCTCCGCGCCCGGCGGCACGGTGGCCTCCCACCGCTGCAGCCAGGCCGCGTTGCGCATCCGGCAGCGGCTCCAGGCCTGCTCGTCGGCGTACTCGATGGGGCGCAGCACGAGGTCGCCATCGCTCAGCCGGGCCGGCCACCCCGGAGCCCGGCCGGGCAGCAGGGGCCTCACGGGGCACCCCGGTCGTGGTCTCCGCCCACCAGCTGCTCGACCGCGTGCACCAGGACCGGCTCCAGCACCGCCAGGCCGTCCTTCACCCCGCCCGGGGAACCGGGCAGGTTGACCACCAGGCAGGTGCCTCGCACCCCGGCGAGCCCCCGGGAGAGCATCGCGGTCGGCACCCCCTTGGCCACCCCGCGGGCCCGGATCGCCTCGGCGATGCCCGGCACCTCGAAGTCCAGGACGGCCGCGGTCGCCTCCGGCGTCCGGTCTGTCGGGGTCAGGCCCGTGCCGCCGGTGGTGAGCACCACGCGCGCATCCGCCGCGACCGCGGCCCGGATCGCCTCCCCCACCGGCTCGCCGTCGTGGACCACCACGGCGTCACCGGCCAAGAACCCGAGCCCCACCAGGAAGTCCACGATGAGCGGGCCCGTCTCGTCGGGGTAGACACCGTCGGCTGCCCGGTTCGAGGCGACGACGACCGCGCCCGGCAGGCCGGTCACGCCGACCAGTCCCCCGACTTGCCGCCGGTCTTGGTCTCCACCCGGATGTCGGTGATGACGGCCGCCTTGTCCACGGCCTTGACCATGTCGACGACCGTCAGCGCCGCGGTGGCGACGGCCGTCAGCGCCTCCATCTCCACGCCGGTGCGGTCGGTGGTGGAGACGCTCGCGGAGATCGCCACGGCGTCATCCTGCACCTCCAGGTCGACGCTGACCGCGGAGAGCGCCAGCGGGTGGCACAACGGGATCAGCGACGGGGTCTGCTTGGCGCCCATGATGCCGGCCAGCCGGGCCACCGCCAGGGTGTCGCCCTTGGGCACCCCGGCGCCACGCAGGAGCTCGACCACCCTCGCCGAGACCAGGACCCGGCCCGACGCGGTCGCGGTGCGGGCGGTCACGGCCTTGGCGGAGACGTCCACCATCCGGGCGGCGCCGGCCTCGTCGACGTGGGTCAGTCGGTCCATGCCTGACACTCTCAGAACTCCTCGTCCAGGCACAGCACCTGGACCATCTCGCCGGCGGAGACGCTCGCGACGTCCTCGGGCACCACGACCAGGGCGTTAGCGTTGGCCAGGTCGCCGATCAGGTGCGAGCCGTGGCCGCCCACCGGTGAGACGAACGGGCCGCCGCCGTCGACGGCGAAGGCGCCGCGCACGAACTGCCGCTTGCCCGGGACCGAGGAGATCGGGTGGGTGAGCCGGGCCCGGCGGGTGGGCCGTTCGTAGGGCAGCTTGCCCATCATCCGGCGCAGCGCCGGGAGCACGAAGACCTGGAAGGAGATGTAGGCCGAGACCGGGTTGCCGGGCAGCGTGAAGATCGGCACCCGGTCCTCCCCCACGGTGCCGAAGCCCTGCGGCTTTCCGGGCTGCATCGCGACCCGGCCGAACCACACCGTGCCGAGCTCGGAGAGAGCCTCCTTGACCACGTCGTAGTCGCCCTCGCTGACGCCGCCGCTGGTGACCACCAGGTCGGCGCGCACCAGCTGGTCGCTGAGCGCCTCCCGGAAGGCCCGCGGCTCGTCCGGCACGATCCCCACCCGGTACGCCGTCGCACCGGCCGCCCGCGCGGCGGCCGCGAGCAGGAAGGAGTTGCCGTCGTAGATGGAGTCGTGCCCCAGCGCCGTGCCCGGGTCGCGCAGCTCGGAGCCGGTGGAGATGATCACCACCCGGGGCCGGGGGCGGGAGCGCACCGTCGCCCGTCCGACCGAGGCCAGCAGCCCGAGGTGCCTCGGCCCCAGCACGGTGCCGTGCTCGAGCAGCTTGTCGCCGACCGAGACGTCCTCGCCGGTGCGCCGGATGTGCTGTCCCAGCGAGGGGGCGCGGGCGATCTCGACCTGGACCACTCCCCGGTCGGTCCACTCGTACGGCACCACGCAGTCCGCGCCGGTGGGCACCGGCGCACCGGTCATGATCTTCACCGCCGTGCCGGGCGAGAGCGCCAGCAGCTTGGCCTGGCCGGCGCCGATCTCGCCCACCACGGGCAGCCGCACCGGGGAGTCCTGGGTCGCGCCGACGACGTCGTCGAGGCGGACGGCGTACCCGTCCATCGCGGAGTTGTCGAAGGACGGCAGGGCGACCTCGGCGAAGACGTCCTCGGCCACCGCCATACCCAGCGCCTCCATCAGCGGCTGGGGGAAGTCCGAGAGGGGGGACACCCCGGCCAGGACGCGCTGGACCAGGTCGTCGACGGCCAGCAGGTCAGGCATCGGTGTCCTCGCCGACCAGCACCGCACCCGGGGCGATGCGCTGGGCCGAAGGGCTGTCGAGGGCGACGTCGCCCTCGAGCACCACCCCACGCCCGAAGGTCCAGTCCCCGCTCACCCGCAACGAGCGGGCCGCCCGCATGGACGGCGCACCCTCGGGGAAGCGCTTGTCGAACTCCCCGACCAGCTTGTAGAAGTCGCTGTCGAGGTCGACGAACGGCACCCGGTCGCTGGCCTGGTCCAGGACGAAGTCCGCACCGAGGTCGTAGATGTCCGAGCGCAGCACCAGCAGGTCGTTGGTGGTCTTGACCGGCACGAACCGGTCGCGCCCGACCTCGATGGTGCGCGCCCCGTCGAAGACCTCGATCGCCGCGCCCATCGCGGTCTCCACCTGGATCACCTCCGGGGACGCGGGGTCCGCGGGATCGACGTTCTTGACGTTGCGGATCAGCGGCAAGCCCAGGATCCCCTGGCGGGCGTCCAGCAGGTCCTGCATCGCCTGGAGGTCGAACCACAGGTTGTTGGTGGAGGTGTACTTGTGCCGGTCCAGGTCGGCCAGGGCCTCCTTGTCGGCCTCCAGCGTCTGCGCGGACTCGCGGAGCACGATGCGGCCGTCGCTGCGGCGGCGGGCGAAGTGGCCGCCCTTGCGGTCCGACGGGGTACGCCGGACCGCCTCGATCGCGAACGGCGCACCGGAGGTGGCGAACCAGCCGGCCACCTGGGGGTCCGGCACCGCGCCGAGGTTGTCGGAGTTGGAGACGAACGCGTAGCGGTAGCCGGCCGCGATGAGCTGCGCCAGCAGCCCGCTGGAGCGCAGCGCGGTGTAGATGTCGCCGTGACCGGGCGGGCACCACTCCAGGTCGGGGTCCCGGGGCCAGGCGACCGGCTGCAGCGTCTTGGCGAGCAGCTTGGGCTCCTTGTTCTGCAGGAACTCCAGCGGCAGCCCCTCGACCGGGAGCTCGTCGTAGCGCGCGAGGGCCGCCATCGTGTCCTCGGAGGTGCGGAAGCTGTTCATGAAGATCAGCGGGAGCCGGGCGTCGTACTTGTCCCGCAGGTGCAGCACCTGGCGGGCGATGATGTCGAGGAAGGAGAGTCCGCGGCGCACGCACAGCAGCGACTTGGCCCGGTCCATCCCCATCGAGGTGCCCAGACCGCCGTTCAGCTTGATCACCACGCAGGCGCCGATGGCCTCGGCCGCGTCAGCCTCGGCGACCTGGGCGTCGGCCAGGGACTCCATGTCCAGCGGCTCGATCGACTCCTCGGGGACCATCCCGGTCTCACCGTGCTCGAGGAGGCGGAAGTAGTGCGCGAACGTCTCGACGGCGAGCTCGTCGACGCCCGCCTCGCGCATCTTGGTGCGGGCCCGGTCGAGCCCGCTGTTGTTGCCGTTGCTAGCCATGACACCGATCGTAGGCTGATCGGCGTGAATCCCCACCAGGTGCCCACCGCCAAGCTCGCGCTGCGCGACCAGGTGCTGGCCGCCCGACGTCGCCGGTCGCTGGCGGAGTCCGCCGAGCTCGCGGCCCGCACCTGCGAGCACCTGCTCGCGCACCCCGCCGTACGCCGGGCCGGATGCGTCGCGGCGTACGTCTCGGTGAGCCGGGAGCCGGGCACCGGACTGCTGCTCGAGGCGCTCCGTGCGGCCGGCAAACGGGTGCTGCTGCCGGTGCTGCTGGCCGACAACGACCTGGACTGGGCGGTCTACACCTCGGCCGAGGACCTGCTCCCGGCGGCCCGGGGCACCCTGGCGCCCCGGGGCCCGCTGCTGGGGGTCGAGGCGATCGCCGCCGCCGACGCCGTGCTGGTGCCGGGGCTGGCGGTCTCGCCGTCCGGACTGCGGCTGGGCCGGGGCGGCGGCTCCTACGACCGGGCCCTGGCCCGGGTGCCCGTCGGCACCTTCACCGCGGTGCTGCTGCACCCCGACGAGGTCGGTCTGGACGTCCCCGGCCAGGACCACGACCGGACGGTCACCGCGGTCGCCACCGGCGACGGGGTGCTGACCCTCAACGCTGGGGGCTGAGCACCAGGGTGTCCTCGGCGGCGTCCTCGACGCCCTTGCGACCGAAGACCCACGGCAGGGTGCGCCCGCCGACGTACAGCTCGGTCTGGTCCACGTAGTGCCCGCTGGCCGGATGCCCCGAGACGCCGGTGAGGTTGATCCACCGGGAGTCGTCGAAGTCGGTGAGCGA
Source organism: Nocardioides sp. 616 (assembly GCF_002930065.1). Taxonomy (NCBI): domain Bacteria; kingdom Bacillati; phylum Actinomycetota; class Actinomycetes; order Propionibacteriales; family Nocardioidaceae; genus Nocardioides; species Nocardioides sp. 616. The sequence continues at coordinate 125,672 of NZ_POAG01000010.1, forward strand.
GACCACCATCCGCATCGAGGGCGCCGAGGTGACCTGGTAGCCCTGGGAGGCGTCCCAGCCGGTGGCGTTGACCACCCCGGAGCCGCCGCCGACCTCGAAGCCGTCACGGTTCAGCAGCCACTCGACCGGGCCGATCCCGGAGCCGCCGAGCGTCTGGTTGCGCAGGTCGAGGCGGTGCAGGTGTCCCCAGCTCCACTCCTGGGGCCGCACGGACTGACGCTTGGTGATCTCGTCGCGCGCGGCCATCAGCGCCGCCCGCAGGACGTCGTCGCGGACCTCCCGCACGTCCTCGGTGCGGCGGTCGTCCCACAGGTCGGCTGCCGGGTCGTCGAGCAGGTCCGCCACCACCTGGAACCACCGGTCGCCCCCGGTCGGCGCGATCCGGGCGCGCAGGTCGTCGGCGAAGGCGAGGCGCAGCAGGTTGGACCACACCACGTTGAAGTACGCCGCGGCGCCGCTCTCGGCGCCCTCCCGCAGGTCCCAGTCGGCCAGCTCCGCGAGCCCTTCGCGGTAGTAGCCACGCGGCAGCCCGTCCACGTCGAGCAGGTAGGGCACCAGGGTGGCAGCGATCGGGTTGAGCTCGTCGGTCTGCATCGCGGCCATCTCGTCGACGGTGATGTCTCCCCCGTCGGCCAGCTCGGCCTCGAGCAGGTCCCGGATCCGCTCGGAGCGGTAGCCGTGGTCCCAGTCCGAGGTCAGCGCGTAGGGGTAGTCCGGCCCGATGACCGCCTGGTTGGCGGTGACGATGAACCCCTCCTCGGGGTCCAGCACCGAGGGCAGGCCGTCGAAGGGGACGAACTCCCCGGTCCAGTCGTTCTCCGGCAGCCATCCCTTGGCGGGCATGGAGCCGTCGTTGCCGGACTGGCGGATCGGCACCAGGCCGGGGGCCTGGTAGCCGATGTGGCCCTCCCGGTCGGCGTAGACCAGGTTCTGGGACGGCACCGCGAAGCGGGAGGCCGCGGCGCGGAACTCGTCCCAGTCCGCGGCCCGGTTGAGCAGCAGGATCGCGTCGGCAGTGGTGCTCGGCTGCAGCGCGGTCCACGCCAGGGACACGGCGTAACCGCCGGCGTTGGCCCCCACCGAGCTGATCTCGCCGGAGACGTCGGAGATCAGTGGTCCGTGGGCGGTGGCGCGCACCCGCAGCGTGAAGTCGTCGGCGTCGCGGACCACGATGGTCTCCTCGCGCACCCGCAGCGGCTCCTGGCGGCCGTCGTAGGTCCACGTGCTGCCCTGCACCTTCTCCAGGAACAGGTCGGAGACGTCCGGGCCCAGGTTGGTGAAGCCCCAGGCGATGTCGGCGTTGTGGCCGATGACCACCCCGGGGATCCCGGAGAAGGTGAAGCCGGCGACGTCCAGGGTGCAGTCGGCGTCGACGACACGACAGTGCAGGCCCATCTGCATCCAGATGCCCGGCAGGCTCACCCCCAGGTGCGGGTCGTTGGCCAGCAGCGGCTGCCCCGTGGCGGTGTGCTCGCCCGCGACCACCCAGGAGTTGGAGCCCAGCGCGTCGCCCCGCCCGATCAGCGCGGGCATCTCCTCCAGGGAGTCCCGCAGTCCGTCCAGGGCGGCGACCGCCTCGGGCGCCAGGGCCACGCGACGCGGGTTGCGGGTGGCGTTGCGGGTCGCGTCCTGCTCGAACACCCCGTCGACCACCGCGCCCTGGGTGACGATCGGCGTGGCGCGGTCGAAGTCGTAGGGCGGGAAGAGCGTGGCGACGCCCTCGGGGCTCTGGTCCAGCGAGGTCACCACCCGGTCGATCTCCTCGCTCATGTTGCCGCGCAGGTCCCAGGCCATCGCCTTGAGCCAGGCCAGCGAGTCCACCGCGGTCCACGGCTCGGGGGTGTAGTCCAGGCCGCTGGCGCGCAGCAGCGTGTACTCCACGGCGATGTCGGAGGTCGAGTGCTGGGACAGGTAGGCGTTGACCCCGGCGGCGTAGGAGTCCAGGGCGGAGCGGGTCTCGGCGCTGATCAGCCCCAGCTCCTGCTCGGCCACCCGGCGCCAGCCCATGGTCCGGATCATCTTGTCGGTCTCCAGGCCGTCGGTGCCGAAGAGCTCGGCGAGCCGGCCCGCGGTCACGTGGCGCCGCACGTCCATCTCGTAGAACCGCTCCTGGGCGTGGACGTAGCCCTGGGCCCGCATCAGGTCGGCGTCGGAGTCGGCGTACACCTGGGGGATGCCGTGCTCGTCGCGGAGCACCTCCACCTCGGCCCCCAGCCCGGGAAGCTCCACCTCCCCCGAGGTCTGGGGCAGCGGCTTGCGGTAGAGCACCAGGCCCCCGATGGCGGCCGCCAGCAGCACCAGGACGAGCCCGGTCGCGACGTACGCCGGGATGCGGGCCCAGCGCGGCCAGCCCCGGAAGGTGCGCCACCAGGAGCGGCGAACGACAGGCTCGTCGGGGCTGTCGTGGGCGGAGACGGTCTGGTCGGTCATTGCCGGTCATTGTGCCCTTCCGCTCTGACGTAACATGTGCGCCGTGCCGACCTACCAGTACGCCTGCACCGAGTGCGGGCACGCGTTCGAGCAGTTCCAGAGCTTCAACGACGACGCGCTGACGGTCTGCCCTCAGTGCGACGGGCGCCTGCGCAAGGTGTTCAACGCCGTGGGCGTGGTCTTCAAGGGATCTGGTTTCTACCGGACCGACAGCCGCTCCGGCACCTCGGCCAGCGTGCCGGCTGCCTCGGACTCGTCCTCCTCGAAGCCCGCCCCCGCAGCGGCGTCGGACTCTGGCTCGTCCTCGTCCTCCAGCTCATCCGCGCCTGCCGCCAGCTGACCTGTGGACGCCGCAGGCGCCCGCACGACCTGTGGATGACGGCACCGGCCGGAGCCCCGCCTCGCCCTAGCGTCGAGGCATGCCCTCCGTGCGCTCCCCCGCAGCCCGCGTCCGCGACCTGCGCCGCCGAGTGCTGGCGCACCGCCGCCTCCTGGCCTTCGGGTGCGCCGCAGCGGCGGCTGCCGCCGCGGTCACCGCGACCGCGCCGCCGCCCGCCCCGTCAGAGCGGGTGCTCGTGGCGACGCGCGACCTGTCCTCGGGCACCGTCCTCGCGCCGGGCGACCTGACCCGGGCCGCATGGCCCGCGGGCGCCGCCCCGGACGGCGCGGTGCGGCTCGCGGTGGGTCGCACCCTGGCGGCTCCGGTGCGCCGCGGCGAGCCGCTGACCGACTTCCGGCTCACCGCGCCGGGGCTGCTCCAGGGCTATCCGGGCCTGGTGGCGCTGCCGGTCCGGGTCCCCGACCCGGCCGTGGTGGCACTGCTGCGGGTCGGGGACCGCGTCGACCTGCTGGCCGCCGATCCCGAGACGGCGACTGCCGAGGTGGTGGCCCGCTCCGCCCCGGTGCTGGCGCTGCCGAGCGAGGTCGAGTCACCCGCTCAGGGCGTCGCCGGCCGCCTGGTGGTGCTGGGTGTGGAGCCGGACGAGGTGGCCCCGGTCTCGGTCGCAGCCGTCAGGGACTTCATCACGCTCACCTTCTCGGGCTAGTTTGAAACGTCCTACCCGTCGCCCTCCCCCGTGGAGGAACCCCGAGGAGATCGCATGACCGGCTTCAAGAACTTCATCATGAAGGGCAATCTCGTCGAGCTGGCCGTCGCCTTCATCATGGCCACCGCCTTCGCGGCGGTCGTCACGGCCACGGTGGCCCTGCTCATGGACCTGGTGGGCAAGATCGGGGACCAGCCGGACTTCTCCAACTACGCCCCCGGGGGCGTCTCGGTGGGCGCCTGGCTCACCGCGGTGATCTCGTTCCTGATCCTGGCGGCGGTCGTCTACTTCGCGATCGTGCTGCCCTACACCAAGGTCCAGGACCGGTACTTCCCCAAGTCCGAGGAGGGCACGCCGCAGGACATCGCCCTGCTGGAGGAGATCCGCGACCTGCTCAAGACCCGGGGCGTCTGACCCCCGGGCGGTACCTCGCGCAGCTCAGCTCCCGTGGTGGGGCGGGACCTGCGAGCGCAGCCAGTCGTCGCTGCTCCGGTCCCGCTCCGTGCCGTCGGCCGGGTCCCGCTCGTCGCTGGTGGTCTCCGGCATCACGTCGCCGAAGATCTCGGCCAGGCGCCGTCGGCGTTCCCAGTCGGCCCCGCGGTTCGGCTCGCCGCTCACGCGCAGAGACCGTTCTCCCGGGCCGCCTCGACCTCTTCCTCGCTCGGCCCCACAGTCGGGGTGGGGGTGGGGGTGGCTGACTCCGTCGGGGTGTCGCTGGGGGTCGGCCTCGGAGAAGAGGTCTGGCTGGGCGTCTGGGTGGACACCGTGGTGGGGGGCTTCTCGGCGCTGATGGCGCCCTCGCTCAGACCTGCGGTCAGCGGCTTGTCGCGCAGGATCTTGCGCCAGAGCCGGTTGGCGTCCTTGGTCCACAGGACGTCGTACGACGGACGCTCGTACTCCCACGGCACGGTGATGAACTGGATGTTGTCCAGGCCGATGCCCTGCACGGTCAGCGCGAGCTTGCCGAGCTCGGACAGGTTGTCCAGCCCGGGCGAGACGGTCAGGGACTTGGTCGCGGCGTTGGTGAACCGGACGAGGCGGTCGGGCCGGGTCAGGGTGCCGGCGGAGACCACCTTGTTGATCATCGAGGCGATGAAGGTCTGCTGGCGCTTGATCCGGCCCAGGTCGGACTTGTTGCCCACGGCGTAGCGCACCCGGACGTAGTCCAGGGCCTCGTCGCCGCGCAGCTCGCGGTCCCGGCCGGCCTTGATGTTGATGCCGTGCGCCGGGTCGATGATGTCCTGGGGCACGCAGACGTTGACCCCGTCGACAGCGTTCACCATGTCCTGGAAGCCCGCGAAGTTGACCACCACGAAGTCGTTGACCCCGATGCCCGTGATCTGCTCGAACTGCTCGACCACGCAGGCCTCACCGCCCAGGGCGTAGGCCTTGTTCCACTTCTCGTCCACGCCGCCCGGGATCTCGTTGTCCGGGCCGCAGTCGGGACGGGTGACGAGCGAGTCCCGCGGGATGGAGATGCCGTAGGCGCGCTTCCGGTCTCCGGAGAGGTGCAGCAGGATCGTGGTGTCCGAGCCGCCGCCGCCGGCCTCGTTGTCGATGTCGCAGCCCTCGCACGAGCGGGTGTCGTCGCCCATCAGCAGCACGTTGAGGGCGTCGCCCTCGGCCAGCTCGGGGCGGTCGTCGACGTCGTCGAACGCCCCGGAGACCGTCAGGTTGGAGTTGAGGTGGCGGTACAGGAAGACGATGGAGAGCCCGGTGACCAAGGCCAGCACCAGCATCGAGGCGACCACGACCGCGCCGATGGTGTTCTTCTTCTTGGCCGCGCCGCGGCGCTTGGGGGCGCCGTCGTCGTCGGGCTCGCCCGGCGTCTCGTCAGACACGCACACCTCGTCGCTGCTCAGGACAGGCCCCGTCTTGCTGGACGGGGCTACACGTCGAACCTACGTGACGGCGCAAGTGTCCAGTGCGCCGCCTCTCATCGCAAACCGACCCGCGGAGTTCGCACCTGCCACCATGGGGGCATGTCCACTCAGCACGGCGGTGCACGTCGCCTCGACCTCGTCCTCCTCGGCGCCACCGGCTTCACCGGCGGTCTCACCGCCGACTACCTGGCCAGGCACGCACCCCCGGGCCTGCGGTGGGCCCTGGCCGGGCGCAACGCCGAGCGGCTGGAGGAGGTCCGGGCCAGACTGACCGCGTCCGACCCCGCCCTCGGCGAGCTCGAGCTGATCGTGGTCGACACCACCGACGCCCCGGCGCTGGCCGAGATGGCCGCCGCGACCCGGCTGGTGATCACCACCGTCGGTCCCTACCTGCAGCACGGCGAGCCGGTGGTCGCCGCCTGCGCCGCGGCCGGCACCGACTACGTCGACCTGACCGGGGAGCCGGAGTTCGTGGACCGGATGTACCTGGAGCACCACGCGCGGGCGGTCGCCTCGGGAGCGCGCCTGGTGCACGCCTGCGGCTTCGACTCGGTGCCCCACGACCTGGGTGCGCTGTTCACCGTGGGCCACCTGCCCTCGGACGTGCCGCTGACCGTGCGGGGGGTGGTCCGCTCCTCGGCCCAGTTCTCCGGCGGGACCTTCCACTCCGCCCTCAACGCGATGTCCCGGATGCGGGAGTCCTCGGCCGTGCTCAAGGAGCGGCGCCGGCTCGAGCCGCGCCCCGAGGGACGCTCGTCGCGCGCCGTCACCGCGAAGCCGCACCGGGACCCCGACCTCGGCTACTGGCTGCTGCCGCTGCCGACCCTGGACCCGTTCGTGGTGGCGCGCAGCGGAGCGGCGCTGCCGGCGTACGGGCCGGACTTCCGCTACTCCCACTACGCCGGCACCAAGACCCTGCGGTACGCCGTCGGGGGCGCGGCGACGGTCGGCGCGATGGCGCTCTCGGCCCAGGTCGGTCCGCTGCGGCGCCGGCTGCTCGACCGCATCACCCAGGGCGAAGGGCCCGAGGAGTCGCGTCGCGCGCGCTCCTGGTTCACCGTCGACTTCATCGGCCAGGGCGGTGGGACGTCGGTCCACACCCGGGTCAGCGGCGGGGACCCCGGCTATGACGAGACGGCCAAGATGCTCTCGGAGTCGGCCCTCTCGCTGCTGTTCGACGACAACCCGGCCACCGCCGGCCAGGTGACCACCGCCCAGGCGATGGGCGAGCACCTGACCGGGCGGCTGCAGGCGGCTGGGATGCGCTTCGAGGTCGTGGCCGACTGAGATGTTAGCCGGCCAGCATCTCCCAGTCACCGTTGCGCGCCACCCGCTCGGGCGGATGACTTCGTGCTGGTGCCCCAGGCAAGAGTCGAACTTGCGACCTTTCGCTTAGGAGGCGGCTGCTCTATCCACTGAGCTACTGGGGCGTTGAGCGACATCTTGTCAGCACTGGGCACACCAGTCGAAAACGACCCCGTCCGTGGTTAGTCTCTTACGGTATGTGCCGCAACATCCGACCCCTGAACAACTTCGCACCGCCGGCCACCGATGACGAGGTGGCCGCCGCCGCACTGCAGTACGTGCGCAAGGTCAGCGGCACGACCAAGCCGTCGCTGGCCAACCAGGAGGCCTTCGACCGCGCCGTGGCCGAGATCGCGCACCTGACCCGACACCTCCTCGACGACCTGGTCACCACCGCGCCCCCCAAGAACCGGGACGTGGAGGCCGCCAAGGCACGCGCCCGGGCGGAGCTGCGGTACGCCAGATGACCTCTGCCAGCGCCGGGCCGGCCCTGGACCTGCTCCGCGGCCGCCGGCTCGTGGTGCTCACCGGCGCCGGCCTCTCCACCGACTCCGGGATCCCCGACTATCGCGGACCCGGCTCGGTCCCCCGGGCCCCGATGACCTACCAGGAGTTCGTCAGCGGGCCGGCGGCCCGGCAGCGCTACTGGGCGCGCACCCACCTGGGCTGGGGGCGAATGAGGCGGGCCGAGCCCAACGCCGGGCACCACGCCATCGCCACCCTGGACCCCGAGCTCCTCATCACCCAGAACGTGGACGGGCTGCACGAGGCTGCCGGGACCTCGTCCATGGTCGCGCTGCACGGCCGGATCGCCGACGTCGTCTGCCTGTCCTGCCGCCGGACCACGGCCCGGGCGCAGCTGCACGACCGCCTGACCGCGGCCAACCCCGGCTGGGCCGAGACCCACGCGGCGCTGGCAGTGCGCCCCGACGGGGACGTCGACCTCGAGGACACCGACGGCTTCGTGGTGCCCGACTGCGACGCCTGTGGAGGCGTGCTGAAGCCCGACGTGGTCTTCTTCGGCGAGAACGTGCCGGCGCCGCGGGTGCAGCGCTGCTACGACGCGGTCGACGCCCTGGGGCCGGACGGGGCGCTGCTGGTCGCCGGCTCGTCGCTGACGGTGATGAGCGGGCTCCGCTTCGTCCGCCGCGCGGCCAAGGCCGGCACCCCGGTGGTGATCCTCAACCGGGGAGCCACCCGCGGGGACGACCTGGCCACCTGCACCGTGGACCGGGGCTGCAGCGAGTTCCTCACCGCACTCGCCCGGGCAGCCGAGGTGTCCGGCCTCAGTCGCGCACCGGCCAGGTGATCAGACGGCTGCTACGGCGGCCTCGGCGGGGCGGACGAAGATGTGGTCGGCGGCCTCGAAGTCGATCTCCGCGGACTCGCCGCCGGAGCCGACCAGGACACCCTCGGCGGTCCCGAGGATCACCACCGTGCGGTCCGGCAGCGCACCCACGCGCCGCAGGGCGCTCATCAGGCCCTCGTCCTTCTGCATCTCCTCGGAGATGCGACGCACGTGCACCCGGACCTCCTCGGTGCCGGCCGCCGCCGACAGCGAGACGACGCCGTCCATGAAGTCCTCGGCCGGGGGGGACTCCCCCAGCTCGTCCAGACCCGGGATCGGGTTGCCGTACGGCGACTGCGTGGGGTGGTCGAGCAACTCGACGAGGCGGCGCTCGACCGTCTCCGACATCACGTGCTCCCACCGACAGGCCTCGGCGTGGACGAGCTCCCAGTCCAGCCCAATCACGTCGGTGAGGAGCCGCTCGGCCAGGCGGTGCTTGCGCATCACCCGGGTCGCCAGCCGCAGGCCCTCGGAGGTGAGCTCCAGGTGCCGGTCGCCCTGGACGGTCAGCAGGCCGTCCCGCTCCATCCGGGCCACGGTCTGGGACACCGTCGGGCCGCTCTGGTGCAGGCGCTCCGCGATCCGGGCGCGCAGGGGCACGATCCCCTCCTCCACGAGCTCGAAGATCGTGCGAAGGTACATCTCGGTGGTGTCGATCAGGTCGCTCACACCCCCATTCTGTCCCATGCCCTGAAGAAGTGGCAGGGTGGAGGGGGTGAGCAAGCTGACGATCCCCGCCCGGTACTGCGGCCCACCCTCCTCCGGCAACGGCGGCTGGTCCGCCGGCGAACTCGCCGGCCACGTGGCGCACGACCGACTCGACGGCCCTGCGGACGCCTGGCCAGGCATCGCCGTCTCGCTCCGCACGCCGCCGCCCCTGGAGACGGTAATGACCGTGACCGTGACCGAGCACGACGGGACCACCATCCTGGCCGACGAGGGCACGGTCGTGGCGGAGGCCAGGCTGGCCGCCGGCACGCTGCTCCCGGTGGAGCCGGTGGACCCCGACGCCGCGCGGGCCGCCGAGGCGTCGTACGCCGGCCTGGTCTCGCACCCGTTCCCCACCTGCTTCTCCTGCGGGACCGCCCGCGAGGCCGGCGACGGGCTCCGCATCTTCCCGGGCCGGGTCGGCGAGGACCTTCCCGCCCGCGTGGCGGCGACGTGGACCCCGGGCGGCGACCTGGTCGAGGACTCCCGTGCCCTGGTCGAGGGTGAGGCGCGGACCAGCCTGGCCGTGACCTGGGCCGCGCTGGACTGCGTCGGCGGCTGGGCCGGGGACCTGACCGAGAGACTGATGGTGCTGGCCCACATCGCCGTCCGGGTCGACGCCCTGCCGGTGATCGGTGATCAGCACGTGCTCGTGGGACAGCACCGCGGCTCGGAGGGGCGCAAGACCCGCACCGCGTCCACGATGTACGACGGGGACGGCCGCATCGTCGCCACCGCCGAGCACCTGTGGATCGCCGTGGACCCGGCGGCGTTCGCATGAGCGGCCCGGTCGACTGGTGGCGGGACGCGGTCGTCTACCAGGTCTACGTCCGCAGCTTCGCCGACAGCGACGGTGACGGCATCGGCGACCTGCCCGGCATCACCGCCCGGCTGCCGCACCTGCGCGACCTGGGGGTGGACGCGGTGTGGATCACCCCGTTCTACACCTCTCCCCAGCACGACCACGGCTACGACGTGTCGGACTACTGCGACGTGGACCCGCTCTTCGGCACCCTCGCGGACGCCGACACCCTGCTGGCCCGGGCCCACGAGCTCGGCCTGCGGGTGATCGTGGACCTGGTGCCCAACCACACCTCCTCGCAGCACCCGTGGTTCGTCGAGGCGCTCGCCGCCGAGCCCGGGTCGCCGGCGCGCGCCCGCTACCTCTTCCGCACCGGTCGGGGACCCGGCGGCAGCCAGCCCCCCAACAACTGGCTCTCGGTCTTCGGCGGGCCGGCCTGGAGCCGGGTCGGCGAGACCGACCAGTGGTACCTGCACCTGTTCGACTCCACCCAGCCGGACCTGGACTGGCGCAACCCCGAGGTCGGGGACATGTTCGCCGAGGTGCTCCGGTTCTGGCTCGCGCGCGGGGTCGACGGCTTCCGGGTCGACGTCGCGCACGGCCTCTTCAAGGAGGAGTCCCTGCGCGACCAGGAGCGGCCCGAGGTGGCGAGCGGCCACGATGGGGCGAACGAGGCCCGCGAGATGGTGGAGCGCACCGTGGGGGACGAGCCCATGTGGGACCAGCCGGAGGTGCACGAGGTGTACCGCCGCTGGCACGACATCCTCGACGAGGCCGGACCGGACCGGATGGCGGTCGCGGAGGCCTGGACCCAGACACCGGAGTCGATGGCGCGCTTCGTCCGGCCCGACGAGCTCGACCAGGCGTTCAACTTCTCCTGGCTCCTGGCCGACTGGTCCGCCGCCGCCTTCGCCGACGTGGTCACCGGCACCTTGGCCGCGGTCGACTCGGTGGGCGCGGCGCCCACGTGGGTGCTGAGCAACCACGACGTGGTGCGCCACCCCACGCGGTACGGCGGTGGCCCGCGAGGTCTGGCCCGGGCTCGCGCCGCGACGTTGACCATGCTCGCCCTGCCCGGCTCCTCCTACCTCTACCAGGGCGAGGAGCTCGGGCTGGAGCAGGTGGAGGTGAGCTCGGGGCACCGGCAGGACCCGTCCTGGTTCCGGACCGGCGAACCCGGGCGCGACGGCTGCCGGGTGCCGATGCCGTGGGGCGGCCAGACGCCGCCGTTCGACTTCGGACCGGCGGGCAGCAGCCCCTGGATCCCGCAGCCCGAGGAGTGGGCCAGCCTGACCGTCGAGGCCCAGGCCGGGGATCCCGGCTCGACCCTGGAGTTCTACCGCGCGGCGCTGGCGGCTCGCCGCGAGCACGCCCGCGGGTTGGGGGCCGAGGTGGAGGTGAGGCTCGACGCCGGTGACGTGCTGGAGCTGCGCCGGGGCCCGCTCACCGTGGTGCTCAACTGCGGGAACACCCCGACGGCCCTCCCCCCGGGGGAGGTGCTGCTCTCCTCGGCCGGACTCCGCTGCGCGGGCGGGACGACGTACCTGCCCGCCGATGCCGCGGCGTGGCTGCGCTCCGCGGCGGTTCAGCCCTCCAGCGCGGAGTTGTAGCGGCCCAGGGACTCCACGAACTCGCTGAGCGCCCGGTCGTCCCACTCGTCCAGCCGCGACTTGAGCCGCGCTCGGCGCTCGTCGACGACCTCCGCCATCGCCTTGCGCGCGAGCGGGGTGGTCTCGATGATGCTGGCCCGGCCGTCGGCGGGGTCCGGGGAGCGGCTCACCAGTCCCAGGTCGACCAGCTGCTGCACCTGCCGACTCACCGCCCCCTTGTCGAGGTCGAAGACCTCAGCGACCTCGGAGGGCCGCAGCGGGCCCTGCTCCAGCAGCAGCGCCAGCATCAGGTACGCCGCCGGGTGCAGGTCGGGGTGCACCAGCCGGGCCCGGTGCCCGATCGCTCGCCGGGCCCGCCGGATCAGCACCGCGACCTCGCGCTCCAGGGCACCCAGGGTGTCGTCCCGGATGGCGGGGCCCACCTCAGAGCTCATCGGTCCTGGAACTCCTTGGTGATGGTGAGCTCGGCCTTGACCTCCGGGGAGAGCTCGTCGTCGCGCATGACCGTCTCGCGCAGCGGCACCTCCTTGATGAAGAGCACGCAGGCCAGGGCCACCACCGCGAACGGCACCGCGACCAGGAAAAGGTGAGCGGAGGCCTCACCGTAGGCGCCCTCGAACACCGCGCGGACCGGGCCGGGCAGGGTGTCCAGGTCCGGAACGGAGTGGCTGGTCGCCTCGCCGCCCGCGACCCCCAGGTCCCGCAGGCCCGAGGAGACGTTCGCGGCCACCTGGTGAGCCAGCACCGCGCCCAGCGCGGAGACACCGGCGGAGCCGCCGATGGAGCGGAAGAAGGCCACCAGGGAGGAGGCGGCACCCATGTCGGAGTGCGCGGTGTTGTTCTGCACCGCCAGCACGAGGTTCTGCATCGTGGCGCCCAGGCCGACACCCAGCACGCACATGAACACGCCGACCACGGCGAGGTTGGTGCTCTCGTCGATCGTGGAGAGCAGCGCCAGTCCGGCCACGACGAACACCATGCCGCCGACCAGGAACTTCTTCCACCGGCCGGTGTCGCTGATGATCCGTCCCGAGACGATGCTGGAGACCAGCAGACCGCCGACCATGGCGATGGACATCAGGCCGGCGTGGGTCGGAGACATGCCTCGGGCGAGCTGGAAGTACTGGCTGAGGTAGACCGTGGAGCCGAACATGGCCACACCGATCAGCACCGAGGCGGCCGTGGCCAGCGAGGTGGTGCGGTCGCGGAAGAGGCGCATCGGGATGATGGGCTCGCGGGCGACGGCGATCTCGACCCAGACGGCGCCCGCGATGACCACGAGTCCGGCCACGATCAGGCCGTAGCTGGTCGCAGACGTCCAGGCGAACTGGTTCCCGGCCAGCGACACCCACACCAGCAGCAGCGAGACGCCGCCCATGATCAGGGTGGCACCGAGGTAGTCGATGTGGGTCTCGCGCCTGATGACGGGCAGGCGCAGCGTCTTCTGCAGCACGACGAAGGCCAGGACCGCTACCGGCAGACCGACGAAGAAGCACCAGCGCCAGCCCAGGGTGTCCACCAGCACGCCACCGATGAGGGGGCCGCTGACGGTGGAGAGGGCGAAGACCGAGCCGATGTAGCCGGCGTACCGACCTCGCTCACGCGGGCTCACCATCCCGGCGATGACGACCTGCACCAGCGCGGTCAGACCGCCGACGCCGAGGCCCTGGAAGGCACGGGCGCCGATCAGCACCTCCATCGACGGGGCGAAGCCGGCGACCAGGGAGCCCGCGGAGAAGATCACCAGGGCCGTCTGGACGAGCACCTTCTGGCTGAACAGGTCGGCGAGCTTTCCCCAGATGGGGGTGGTGGCGGTCATCGTCAGCAAGGTGGCCACGACGACCCAGGTGTACCCGGTCTGGCTGCCCTCGAGGTCGGCGACGATGCTCGGCAGGGCATTGGAGACCACGGTGCTGGACAACATGGCGACGAACATCGCCAACAGGAGACCGCTGAGGGCCTCGAGCACCTGGCGGTGCGTCATCGCGGGCGGTTGGACAGCTGCCGCGGAGGCTGATGGGGACTCGGTCACGTGCACTCGCTTCGGTACGTGGATGGACAGGGACAGCGGGTAGAAGGTTGCTGCGGGCAACTATATTCCCCGACCGTGACGAACTTGCCCGGAACACGTTGATCAGATTGCGTCGAATCTCTGACCAACAACTCCGAGTGCCGGACCTGCGGCGCGATCTCCGGTAGGAATGGCCCTCCATGCTCCCCATCACCGTCTACCTCCTCGACGACCACGACATCATCAGGAGCGGCCTCCGTGCGCTCCTCGAGCGCGAGGACGACCTGTCCGTCGTCGGCGAGGCCGGCACCGTGGCCGAGGGGCTCCCGGAGATCCTCCGACTCAGGCCCGACGTCGCCGTGCTCGACACCGGCCTGCCGGACGGGTCGGGGGTCGACGTGGCCCGAGCCCTGTCTACCCAGGCTCCCGACGTGCGCGCCCTGATGCTCGGCGACCGGCACGACGACACCATGGTCGAGGAGGCGTTCTCCGCCGGAGTCGGGGGCTTCGTGCTCAAGAAGATCCGGGGTCGGACCCTGGTCGAGGGAATCCGGTCGGTCGCGGCCGGCAACTCCCTGGTGGACCCCGACATCGCCAATAAGATGATGGACCGGCTGCGCCGGGCCTCGCAGACCCCGCTGGAGGGGATGGACAGCCTCAGCGTCCAGGAGCAGCGGGTCCTCGCCCTGATCGGCGAGGGTCTGACGAATCGTCAGATCGGCGAGCAGGTTTACCTGTCGGAGAAGACGGTCAAGAACATCGTGACCTCGATCCTCGCCAAGCTCGGCGTGCAGCGGCGCACCCAGGCCGCCGTGCTCGCCTCCCGCCTGCGCCCCTAGAACTTGAAGCGGGTCACCCGCGCCTTGAGCTGGCTCGCCATCTCGGCGAGGTCGGTGGCGGACTGCAGCGTGTTGCTGGCACCGTGCCTGGTCTCCTCGGCCGCGGCCGCGACCTGCGTCACGTCGGCGGCGATACCGGTGGCGCCGGCCGCGGCGTCGGTGACGCTGCGAGCGATCTCGTTGGTAGTGGCCGTCTGCTGCTCCACCGCGGAGGCGATCGTGGTCTGGATGTCGTTGATCCGACCGATCACGTCGGTGATCTCCCGGATCGCGGTCACCGCACCCTGGGTGTCGGACTGGATCGCATCGATCTTCTGACCAATGTCCTCGGTGGCCCGCGCCGTCTCCTTGGCCAGCTCCTTGACCTCGTTGGCCACCACGGCGAACCCCTTGCCCGCATCCCCGGCCCGAGCCGCCTCGATGGTGGCGTTGAGCGCCAGCAGGTTGGTCTGCTGCGCGATCGAGGTGATCACCTTGATCACCTTGCCGATCTCCGCGCTCGACTCCCCCAGGCTGGCCACCGTGCCCTGCGCCGAGCTCGCCACCGCCACCGCGCTCGTGGCCACCGAGGCCGCCTCGGTCGCGTTCTTGGCGATCTCCCGGATGCTCGCGGTCATCTCCTCCACCGCCGTGGCCACCGTCTGGATGCTCGAGGAGACCTGGGTGGAGGAGCCCGACGCACTCGCCGCGCGCTCGGAGGTCAACGCCGCACCCTCACCCATCCCCTGGGACAAGATGCTGAGCTGGTCCGCGGCCACCGCGAGGGAGTCCGCGGTGCCGCCGATGTCGCTCATCGATCCCCGCAGCGTGCCGAGCACGTCGGCCAGGCCGGAGGCGAGCTGACCGATGGCGTCCTCGCCGGAGACCGTGATGTCACGGGTGAGGTCGCCTTCGCCGATCGCCCGTACCACGTCCAGGACCAGCTCCACCTTGGCGGCGAGCTCGGCCGCGGCCGCCCGGTCGGTCTCGTCCCGCTCGATCCGGGCCACCGCCTGGGAGACCAGGTCGGCGATGTTGCGCAAGGTCTCCAGCCGCTGGGTGCTCAGCGCCATGGGCTGTTCGGCGAAGAAGTCCAGCGTGGCGATCACCTCGCCGCCCACCTTGACCGGGAAGCCCACCACCGACGGCACCGATACGTCCCCGAGAGACTCGCGGACCGGCGCCGGGATGTCGGCGGCCATGGCCTGGTGCACGTCCCCTTGGGCCCAGATCTGCCCGGGCACCCCGTCCCCCCGGGCGAAGGTGAGCCCGGAGACGACCTGGACCACCCCGTCACGCAGCGACCCTCCGCTGGCCGCGAAGCGCAGCCGCGAGGCCTCAGGGTCCAGCCGCCAGGCCGTCGCGGCGGCCCAGCCGAACTCCTCCCGCACCGCGTGCAGGGTCGACTCGATCGCCTGCCCGACCGACGTGGCCGCGCCCAGCGCCGCCAGCACGTGGTTCATGGCGGCCGAGTCCGCCATCGCCCGGGCGCGCTCCTCCTCCACCCGCAGCTTCTCGGTGATGAGCTCGAAGGTGACCATCATCCCGATGTGCTCGCCGTCGGTGCCGTGGATGGCGGAGAACAGGATGTCCAGGGTCTCGGGGCCGATCTGGCGCTGCGCCCGGACGGGCAGGTTCTCCGGCACCAGCTGGTCGACCTGGACCCGTCCGTGCTCGGTGTCGGTCTCCTCGAGGCCCTCGGCCATGACGTCGACGCTGAGCCCTTCGAACTGCTCGGCGGTGATCGGCATGTAGGGCTCGATGCGGCGCAGCGTCTCGAACGCCGCGGGGTTCAGGTAGTTGATGACGCGCTTGCGGTCCGCGAACATCATCGCGTTGGGCGAGCTCTCCATCATCGAGTTCACCCGGTGCAGCCGGCGCTCGGCACGCACCCGGTCGCTGACGTAGACCCAGGCCACCATCACGCCGGCGAACTCACCGTCGCGGTAGACAGCGCTGATGGTCATGTCCGCCCACTGGTCGCCGACCATGAGCTGCCCCACGAAGGGCAGCTCGTGGTGGTTCTCCCAGTAGAAGTCCACCTGTTCGACGTCACCGAGGAAGGCGAACAGCGGCTTCACGTCGGAGCCGATCAGGTCGTCCACCTTGTAGGGCAAGAAGTCCTCCACCAGGCGCAGCTCCTTGACGCACACCGCGTTGGCGTAGCGGATCCGGCGGTTGACGTCGGTGAGGAACACCCGTGCCGGCATCGCGTCCAGCACCTCGCGCTGCTCGGCTGTGGTGCCCTCGAACTCCGCCTGCGCAGGTGCCGGCGCCACGAGGGAGACCTGCCGGGAGGCCAGGCTGTCAGGACCGTCCGCGCCGTCCTTGGCGTCCCTGCCGTTGAGTGCCGGGGGGGTGCTGAGATCGGTCATGGTTTCCTCCGCAGGGGTGGGTGGGACCTGCCGACGGCATAGTCGGCATCGAGCGACAGCTCGAGGGACAGCGGGACCTCAGGCATGAGCCGTCAGACCCGGAATCGGTTGACGAGAGCCCGCAGCTGACCGGCGAAGCTGGCCAGGTTGGTAGCGGACTGCATGATGTTGTTCGACCCGTGCCGGGTGTCCTCAGCGGCGGTCGCGACCTCGCCCACGTCCTCGGCGATCCCGGCGGCACCGGCCGCGGCGTCGGTGACGCTGCGAGCGATCTCGTTGGTAGTGGCCGTCTGCCGCTCCACCGCGGAGGCGATCGTGGTCTGGATGTCGTTGATCCGACCGATCACGTCGGTGATCTCCCGGATCGCGGTCACCGCACCCTGGGTGTCGGACTGGATCGCATCGATCTTCTGACCAATGTCCTCGGTGGCCCGCGCCGTCTCCTTGGCCAGCTCCTTGACCTCGTTGGCCACCACGGCGAACCCCTTGCCCGCATCCCCGGCCCGAGCCGCCTCGATGGTGGCGTTGAGCGCCAGCAGGTTGGTCTGCTGCGCGATCGAGGTGATCACCTTGATCACCTTGCCGATCTCCGCGCTCGACTCCCCCAGGCTGGCCACCGTGCCCTGCGCCGAGCTCGCCACCGCCACCGCGGTGGTGGCCACCGTGGCGGCCTCGGTCGCGTTCTTGGCGATCTCCCGGATGCTCGCGGTCATCTCCTCCACCGCCGTGGCCACCGTCTGGATGCTCGAGGAGACCTGGGTGGAGGAGCCCGACGCACTCGCCGCGCGCTCGGAGGTCAACGCCGCACCCTCACCCATCCCCTGGGACAGGATGCTGAGCTGGTCCGCGGCCACCGCGAGGGAGTCCGCGGTGCCGCCGATGTCGCTCATCGATCCCCGCAGCGTCGAGACCACGTCGGCCAGGCCGGAGGCGAGCTGACCGATGGCGTCATCGCCGGAGACCGTGATGTCACGGGTGAGGTCGCCCTCGCCGATCGCCCGTACCACGTCCAGGACCAGCTCCACCTTGGCGGCGAGCTCGGCCGCGGCCGCCCGGTCGGTCTCGTCCCGCTCGATCCGGGCCACCGCCTGGGAGACCAGGTCGGCGATGTTGCGCAAGGTCTCCAGCCGCTGGCCGCTGAAGTCCGTCACGCTGCCGGAGAAGAAGTCCATGGTGGCGATCACCTCGCCGTCCACCTTCACCGGGAAGCTGAGCCCCGAACGCAGCTCCAGCCCGTGCTCCGCCATCCCCTGGACGAAGAGGGGCGGCAGCTCCGAGCCGTCGACGAGGATCACGTCCCCGGCCGCCCAGGTCCTGCCCGGCAGTCCTGAGCCGAGGCGGAAGGTGCTGCCGGAGAGCAGGGCGGTGACGGAGCGGCTGACGTCGCCACAGACCGTCACGAACCGGAGCCGCTCCCGCTCGGGGTCGACCCGCCAGCAGGAGGCGTAGTCCCAGCCGAACTCGGTGCACACGGCTTGCAGCGTCCGGCCGATCGCCTCGTCCACCGACGTGGCGGTGCCCACGAGCCGCAGCACCTGGTTCATGGCCGAGGTGTCGGCCATCGCCTGCTCCCGGTCGTGCTCGATCCGGAGCTTCTCGGTGACCAGGTCCCAGGTGAGAAGGAAGCCGATGTGCTCCCCGGACTCGTTGCGCATCTCGTCGATCCAGGTGTCCAGGACCTCCGGACCCAGGTGGACGTACGTCGAGCTGATCGCGCTGGTCCGCTCGCGGGACTCCTCCAGGGCGGCCTGGATGGCCGCCGGGTCGGCCAGCACCGCACGCTGCACGTCCGGCTCCTCGTAGAGCATGTGCAGCGGGATGCCGACGAACTGCTCGGGCGGGACCACCATGTGCGGTCCCAGGTCGTGGAAGGCGGCGAGGCAGGCGGGGTTGAGGTAGGTGATGACGCCGTCGGTGTTGGCGAACATCATCTTCGTCGGGGAGTTCTCCAGCATCGCGTGCACCCGCTGGAACCGGCGCTGCGCCGACGTGACTTCGGTGGTCTTGAACCACGAGATCATCAGGCCGTTGTACTCGCCGTCCGCCAGGACCGCGGTGAGGCTCAGCCTGGCGGTCTCGGGGCCCAGCTCGATCGGCATCTCGAAGGGCAGCAGCGAGCGGTCCCCCCACACCCGGTCGAACGGGCCGACGTCGCCGAGCAGCGCGAAGAGCGGCAGCACATCGGAGCCGATCCAGTCGTCGAGCGGGACCGGCAGGAACGCCTCGATCGGGCGCAGATCCTTCAGGGCCTGGTCGTTGACGTAGGCCACTCGACGGTCCGCGGTGATCAGCAGGACCGGCGCCGGGAACCCGTCCAGCACGTGCCGGACCGCGGCCGGGGTCGCCTCACCCCTCTCCACCGACGTCGCGGCGGGCAGCAGGAGCAGCTCCGCCTCGCCGACGGGAGTGTGGACGGGGATGTCGACTGGGGTGTCGAGGTCGGTCATGGAGTGCCTCCGAGAGGGGGATCGGTCAGCTCGACAGCACGGTCGGCGTCGAGGACGAGCAGGATGGAGTCGGGCAGGGCGACCACGCCCTGCAGCAGCTCACGGATGGCGACGGGCAGGTTGGCGGGGGCGGGCAGCAGGTCGAGCCCGCCGGCGTCGACGACGTCGCCGATCTCGTCGACCAGCAGGCTCACCGCCTCGCCCTGGCTGCGCACCACCACGTTGAGCGGCAGCGCCGAGGCCGGGCCGGGAGAGCGTCCCAGACGCAGCCGCAGGTCGATCGCGGTGACGATCTGGCCGCGCAGGTTGATCAGGCCACGGACGGCGTCGGGGGCCAACGGCACCGGAGTCATCGGTTGGTGACGCAGCACCTCCTGCACCTCGTGCACGTGGACGCCGAAGAACAGCCCGTCCAACGTGAACGTGCAGTACTGCGCGACCAGGGGCATCCGCACCACCTCGCTCATCACGCCACGCCCGCTGCCGCGACGACCGCGTCGAGGTCGAGCAGGTCGGTGACCCGCTCGTCGATCACGGCCGACCCGAGGACCCCCGCGCGACGACCTACGTCGCTGCGGGTGAGCACGGTGTCGACGATGTCCACGACCCGCTCGATGACCAGGCCGACCCGGCGCTCGCCGTCCTCGTGGACGACCACCGACAGGGTTTCCCGCGCCGGCGCCCCGGGCTCCACCGGCGCCGGGGACGGCAGGCCCATCAGGCTCCACAGCCGCACCAGGGGCAGGATGCCGTCGCGGTACTGCACGGCCTCGAGCGCACCGGCGCCCTCGATCCGTGACACCGCGATCTCCTCGAGCCGGGAGACCTCGTGCAGCGCGAGGGCGGCGCGCCGTCCGGGCACCACCTCGAGCACCAGCATCGGCGTGGTCTCCTGGCGCCGGGTGACCACCTCCACCTTGGAGACCGGGACCGGCTCGATGCCCTGGGACCGGGCCAGGCCGGGCACGTCGAGGATCAGCGCCACCCGACCGTCTCCCATGATCGTGGCTCCGGCGAACATCGGCAGGGCCCGGAGCTGGCGACCCAGCGGCTTGACCACGATCTCCTGGGTGTCGAAGACCTCGTTGACGCACAGGCCCAGGCGGACCTCGTCGGCCTGGACCACCACCACGGTGACCCCGTCGCGGTCGTCGCGCGGCAGCGCCTGGTCGGTGAGCCCAAGGGCGCCCGCGAGCGGCACCAGCGGCAGCAGGTCCCCCCGCAGGCGCAGCACCGGGGCACCGGCCACCACGTCGACGTCGCGCTCGAGGTCCTGGCCCTCGAGCCGGACCAGCTCGACCAGGTTGACCTGCGGGACGGCGAAGCGCTCGTCCCCCTCGCCCACCAGCAGCGCCGGGATGATCGCCAGGGTCAACGGGATCCGGACGCGACAGGTCGTGCCCTCGCCGACCACGCTGTGCACGTCGACGGTGCCACCGATGCGCTCGATGTTGGTGCGCACCACGTCCATGCCGACCCCGCGGCCGGACAAGTTGGTCACCACTGCCGCGGTGGAGAACCCCGCCTCGAAGATCAGCCCCAGCACGTCGCGCTGCTCCATCCGCGCGAGCTCGTCCCGGGTGACCACGCCACGGCGCAGGGCGGCCTCGGCGATGACTGCCGGATCGATCCCCTTGCCGTCGTCGGAGATCTCCAGCACCACCTGACCGTTCTCGTGACGCGCTCGCAGCAGCAGCCGGCCCGTCGCGGGCTTGCCGGCTGCCAGCCGCTCCGCAGGAGACTCGATGCCGTGGTCGATGGCGTTGCGCACCAGGTGGGTCAGCGGTCCCTTGAGCGCCTCGAGCAGGGAGCGGTCCAGCTCGGTCTCGTGACCCTCCAGGTCGACCTGCACCTTGCGCTCAAGCTGGTGGGCCAGATCGCGAACGACGCGCGGCATCTTGGACCACATCTGGCCGATGGGCTGCATGCGCGTCCTCATGACGCCTTCCTGCAGCTCGCTGGCGACCTGGTCGAGGCGCTGGGCGGAGCGGGCCAGCTCGAGGTCCTTGCTGCCCTCCGTGCGGCGCAGGATCTGGTTGCGGGTCAGCACCAGCTCCCCGACCATCTGCACGAGGCTGTCGAGCAGGTCCACGTCGACCCGCACGGTGGAGTCGGCGACCCCCCGGCGTACCGCCTCGTCGTCCCCGGCGTCGCCGAGCAGGATCTCCAGCGGCTTCGTCGGGGCCGAGACGGGGACCGGGGACAGCAGCACCGGCGCCGCGGCGGGCGCGGGCGTCAACTCGACGGGGTCGGGCTCGCCGAGGACCGCACGGATCGCGGCGATCACCGCGTCCACGTCCACGGCTCCGCCCACGTCGGTGCCCGAGGCCTCGATCGCGGCCAGCAGGGTCCGCACGGCGTCCACCATCTCCAGCAGCACGCCGGTCACCTCGGCGGTCATGGTGAGCTCGCCCTCGCGCAGCCGGGAGAGCAGGTTCTCCCCGGCGTGGGTGAGCGCCTCCATCCGGTGCAGGGCCAGGAAGCCGCTGGTCCCCTTGATCGTGTGGATGGTGCGGAAGATGCTGGAGAGCAGCTCGCGCGAGTCCGGCTGCTGCTCCAGGGCCACGAGGTCCAGGTCGAGCTGGTCGAGGTTCTCGTAGCTCTCCACGAGGAACTCGGCCACGATCTCCGCGTCGTCGTCCATCATCCCGGCCCCCTCCCTGCTCCTCGTCGGCTCCTCGTCGCGCGCCACAAGGACACGTCTTCGAGAGGCTCATCGGCAGGCAGGGCGCCGGGTTGATGACTTCCGCCGGGTCAATCGGCGGGGGGTGGGCTCAGTCAGCCCGTTTGCGCAGGGCCTCGGCCAGGGAGGCCACGGTGTCCTCGGCGGGCGAGGCTGCGCCCTGGTTGGTGGAGGCGAGCTGGGCGAGCAGCTCGGCGCGATGCACGCTGACCGAGCGCGGAGCGTCGATCCCGACCCGCACCACGTCGCCACGGACCTCGAGGATGGTCACGGTGACGTTGTCGCCCACGACCACGCTCTCGCCCGTACGACGACTCAGCACCAACATGGCACCAACCTACGACACCCGGGGCCGCAGCGCAGGAGTCTCAGGCCACCAGCGGCGCGGCGACCGACAGTGCAGGGTCGTCGAGGACGACCTGGGAGCCGCGCAGGGTGACGGTGTTCACCAGGACCGGGCCGAGCAGGTTGGCGGTCGTCTCGGCCAGCGAGGCGCCTGCGGTGAGGACCACCAGCACCAGCACGTCCGCGACGTCGGTGATGCCCAGGTCCGCCACCACGTCGTCGCCGACCTCTGGGGCGTAGTCGGGGAAGAAGGCCACCGGTGAGGTGACCAGGAAGCGCAGGTCCGGGTCGTCCAGCGAGCGCAGCGCGCACAGCACGCCGTCCTCGTCGAGCCGGACCAGGGCGAACCGGGTGTGGTCTGGGAAGCCGGGCATGGGATGGACGAGCTCGATCACCGGGATGTCGTCTCGGACGGCACCTTCCGACGCTGCACTGTCCTGCATGGCACTCCCGGGGGCAGGTGGGTCGACGGTCGGGGCGATCATGGCAGATCCTGTCATCGGAGGAAGTCCAGCAGGCTGGGCGTCATCACGCGCGACGTGCTGGCCAGCGCCGCCTGGTAGGAGGTCTCGGCCAGCTTGAGGTCCATCAGGGCCTTGGGCAGGTCGACGTCCTCGATGCCGGTCAGCGAGCTCTTCAGGGAGAGCTCCCGGTCCGCGGCGGAGACGGCCGCGCGGTCCAAGGCCGAGGCGCGCGAGCCGATGTCGATCAGGCTGACGCCCAGGCGGTTCAGGTCGCCCTCGAGGGCACCCAGCCCGGCGCCGATCGCGGTAGCGTCGCCGGAGCGCACCGCGTCCGCCATCGTCTGCAGGTTGTCGAAGAGGTTCGCGCCGTCGGGGCCGAATACCGCACGGGCATCCGCGTCGACCCGGACCTTGACGCCGTCGGCGACGGAGCGGGTGACCGCGCCGGGGATGCCGACGAAGCTGCCCGAGGCGTCGTACGCCGTCCTGCCGGGGGTGAGTCCCCCGAAGACGGGGCGGTCCAGGTGCGTGGTGTTGGCCAGGGAGAGCAGCGAGTCGCGGAGCGCCTCGATCTCGCTGGCCAGGGCGTCGCGGGAGCTGGCGTTCATCGCACCGTTGTTGGCCTGGAGGCCCAGCTCGCGGGCGTGACGGGTCTGCAGCACCGCCGACTGCACGGTGTCGTCGACCCGGGCCAGCCAGGCCTGGCCGTCCTCGATGTTGCTGGTCTGCTGACCGACCTCGACCAGCGAGGCGCGCAGCCGCATCGCGGCGGTGGTGTCCGAGGGCGAGTCCGAGGGCCGGGTCAGCACCTTGCCGGAGCTGACCTGCTCCTGCAGCTTCGAGAGCCGTCCCAGGCCGGAGTACATCCCCTCCAGCGAGCGCTGGGCCATCATGTTCTGGGTCACGCGCATCATGGTCATCGACCCACCAGCCCGGTCCGGTTGATCAGCGTGTCGAGCATCGAGTCCATCGTGTTCATCACGCGTGAGGCGGCCTCGTAGGCGCGTTGGGCAGTGAGCAGGGAGACCATCTCCTCGTCGAGGTTGACACCCGAGAGCTGTTCGCGGGCCCCGTCGACCTGCCCGACGAGGGCCGACTGGTTGGTGAGCAGGCGGCCGGTCGAGGCGACCTCGGTGCCCAGGCCGTTGACCAGGCGCTGGTAGGCGGTCTCGACGCCGCTGGTGCGGGTCAGCAGGTCGGCGTTGGAGCCGTCGACCGCACCGCCGGGCACGCCGGAGGCGGCGAGCAGCGCGGGATCGGTGATGGCCACGGTGAGCGAGCCGGACGGGTTGGCCGGGTCGTAGGCGAAGACCGGTCCCCCGGCTGCCCCGGTGCTGTCGTAGCCGCCGGCGTGCAGCGTGTTGACCTGGTCGGCCAGGTCGCGCACCACGGCGTCCAGCCCTGCGGCGTACGCCGGGAGGGTGACGGTGAGCAGGTCGGCGGTGGCACCGGTCGAACCCTGCAGGCCACCTGCCACGGCGACGTCGGTGCCGTTGCTGCGGACCGCGAAGCTGACGGGGCCGCCTGTCGAGCCGGTCGCCACCACCAGGGTGCCGGCGTCCTTGCCGGTGACCAGGGGCACGCCGCCGACGGTGAGGTCCATGCCGCCGTCGGTACGGCGGGTGGCGGTGGCGCCGGTGAGCTCGGAGAGCCGCATCACCAGCGCGTCGCGCTGGTCGGCCAGGCCGTTGGTGTCGACCTTGCTGGCCGAGGCCACCGCGATCATCCGGTTGACCTCCGCGAGCTCGGCGGCACCGGTGTTGACCTCGGTGACGAGCCCTTCCAGCCGGGAGCGGGCGTCGCCGGCCTCGCGGGCGACGTTGGTGGCCTGGGTGCGGACCGACTCCACCAGGCTGGTGGCCTTGGTGAGGACGTTGGTGCGCGACAGGTCCTGCCCCGGGTTGTTCGCCAGGGCGTGCCAGCTGGCCCGGAACTCCGCGAGCCGGGCCGAGACGCCCTGGGACCCGGGTTCCGCGATGCCGGTCTCCAGCCGGTCCAGCGTGGTGCTGCGGACGCCGAGGTAGGACAGGTTCGCGTGCTCCTGGCGGGCGCGGGTGTTGAGGAACTCGTCGGTCATCCGCTGGAGACCGGCGACGGCGACGCCCTCGCCGGAGCCCTCGTAGCGCGACCACATGGCGATCTGGCCGGGGGCCGCGACGGTCTCGCTCTCCACCCGGCGGCGGCTGTAGCCGGCGGTGCCGGCGTTGGCGATGTTGGAGCTGGCGGTGTCCATGACCACGCGGTTGTAGCGCAGCGCGCTGAGCGCGGTGCTGAAGGAGGCGAAGGATCCGCTCATCGGTTCACCACCTCCCTCACAGGCTCCGGTCCACCAGGCGGTGCTGGGCGGGGCCCGTCACCGCGCTGCCGTCGGCGCTGTAGCCGGCGGTGCTCTCGCCCAGGGTCATCAGGGTCTCCCGGGCCGAGCGGATGCCCGCCGTGACCAGCTCGCGGTTCGCGTCCGCCATCGCGGTGACCTCGGTGGTGATGGAGGCGAAGGCCTCCCGGTGGTCGGCGAGGATCGAGGCCCAGGGCTCGGCGGCGGTCTCGGCCAGGGCCCGCAGGCTCGGGTTGGGCGGCAGGCCGAGCTGACCGGCGGCCTCGTCGGCGGCGACCGCGCGCAGCATCTCGGTCTGCCGGATGGTCTCCAGGACCGTCTCGACCTCCTTGGCCGCACGCAGCAGCCACCGGGTGCGCCCGGTGGCCATCACCAGCTGCTCGACCTCCAGCTTGAACAGCAGGGTCTCCAGCAGCTCGCGCTCGCGCCACAGGATGAGCGAGAGCTTCTCCATGACCGCATCTCTTTCCTCGTCAGTGTGCAGGATCTCGAACCACCTATCGGCCCCGATCCCGGGGGCTGAAGTCTTTTCGGTTGACCGATCTGCGAACCGTCGATGACAACCGGGCCACCCCGGGCTAGTCATCTGGAGCCACCCGGGGTCGGGACCAAGGTCCCCAGTTGCGGCCCGCCGGAGGGTTGCTCACTAATAGTGGGTACGCGGTGCGCTCTCCTGTACGACTCTCGATCTCGTGAACGAGCAGAGCGCCGAGGCCCGGCAGGCCACAGAAGAGCTGATCACGGCAACCATGCCGCTGGTCGGCCACATCGTCCGCGAGCTGTCCGGCCGGGTGCCGGCCCACGTCTCCCGCGACGACCTGACCTCCGCCGGCCTGGCCGCCCTGGTGCAGGCCGCGCACGCCTTCGACGCCACCCTCGGGGTGCCGTTCGCCCGCTACGCCGCCACCCGGATCCGCGGCTCACTGCTGGACGAGCTGCGCAGCGTCGACTGGGCCTCCCGCTCGGTCCGCCGCCGGGCTCGCGACCTGGAGGAGACCCGCCACCGGATGGCCGCCACCTTGGGCCGGGTGCCCAGCAACGCCGAGGTCGCCAGCGCGCTGGGCATGAGCCTGGAGGAGGTCGTCGGCAACGACGACGACATCGCCCGCGCCCAGGTCCTCTCCCTGCAGGCCTCCCCCGACGACGCCCTGGACGAGCTGCTGCCCTCCGACGGCGCCACCCCGGAGCAGCTGGTGGAGCACCAGGAGCGCCTCACGTACGTCGTCGAGGCGGTCGCCGAACTCCCCGAGCGGCTGCGCGTGGTGGTCAGCGAGTACTTCCTCGCCGAGCGCCCGATGGCCGAGATCGCCGAGCAGCTCGGCGTCAGCGAGTCGCGGGTCTCCCAGATGCGCGCCGAGGCGCTGAGCCTGCTGCGCGACGCCCTGAACCGCGAGCTCGACCCCGACCTGGTCAAGCCGGCCGGTCGACCCGAGGGTTGCGCGGCCCGGCGCCGGGAGTCCTACTTCGCCGCAGTGGCGACCCGGCACGCCGCGTCGCTGCGCCGCCCGGTGGGCCGTCCCTCGCTGGATGCCATCGCCTGACGCCTGACCGCCCCGGCAACGTCGGAAGGTAAAGCCGAAGAAAACTTCGGTGGAATCTCTCAGGCCAGTCCGACCGGGGCCGATCGAGAAGCCAACGGAGTCCACGGACGGACTCCAGCACGTGACTCCATTCCAGGAAGGAAACCATCATGAGTCTTCGCATCAACCAGAACATCGACGCAATGTCGGCCTACCGCAACCTCTCCACGACGTCCGGCCAGATGGCCAAGTCGCTCGAGAAGCTGTCGTCGGGTTTCCGCATCAACCGCGCCGGTGACGACGCGGCCGGTCTGGCCATCTCCGAGGGCCTGCGCTCGCAGGTCGGGGGCCTGAAGATGGGCGCTCGCAACGCCCAGGACGGCGTCTCGCTCGTCCAGACCGCGGAAGGCGCGCTCACCGAGGTCCACTCCATGCTGCAGCGCATGAACGACCTGTCGGTGCAGTACAGCAACGGTACTCAGAGCGCGGGGTCGCAGACCGCGATCTCCAACGAGTTCACCTCGCTGAAGGACGAGGTCACCCGGATCCAGGCCAACACCAAGTTCAACGGCGACGTGATCTTCGCGGGTGCGGCCAAGGACTTCCAGGTCGGCTACGACAGCGCTGACGTGATCAGCGTCGAGGACACCGCGCTCGCCAACTTCGCCACCGCTGCCACGATGACCGCTGCCGTGGTCACCGACAGCAACTCGGTGAAGGCCGCGATCGACACGGTCTCGGCACAGCGTGCCGAGCTGGGTGCCACCCAGAACCGGTTCGAGCACACCATCAACAACGTCAACGTGGCCGTGGAGAACCTCTCGGCCGCCGAGAGCCGGATCCGCGACACCGACATGGCGCAGGAGATGATGAACTTCACCCGTTCCCAGATCCTGTCCCAGGCCGGCACCGCGATGCTCGCGCAGGCCAACCAGGCCCCGCAGGGCGTCCTGTCGCTGCTGCGCTGATGGTCGAGGGCGGTCCGTCGGTCCCTGCTCGGGACCGACCGG
>NZ_POAG01000010.1:153099-183787 GCF_002930065.1 Nocardioides sp. 616
GCCCCGTGGCAAGCGTCAGCGGCCTGTCGGGATTCGACGGCGCCAGCATCGTCGACCAGCTCATGCAGCTGGAGACCGTGGGCCAGACCCGGCTGCAGACCCGGGTCAAGACCGAGGAGTCGGCCGTCAAGGCGCTCCAGGCCCTCAACAGCAGGCTGGCCGGACTCGCCACCAAGGCCGGCGACACCGGCAAGGGCGAGACCTGGAGCACGTTGGCCGCGACCTCG
Organism: Nocardioides sp. 616; assembly: GCF_002930065.1. Classification (NCBI taxonomy): domain Bacteria; kingdom Bacillati; phylum Actinomycetota; class Actinomycetes; order Propionibacteriales; family Nocardioidaceae; genus Nocardioides; species Nocardioides sp. 616. Next base: position 153,327 of record NZ_POAG01000010.1, read on the forward strand.
TCACTGCCCGGCGTCAGCGCCACCGCCACCGCCAGCACGGCCGCCACGTCGTTCTCGGTGACCGTGGACCGGCTCGCCCTGTCCCACCAGCTGGCCTTCACCACCCCCGTCGCGCTCACCGACGCGGTCACCAGCGGCTCCACCATCGTCCGGCTCGACAAGCTGGACGGGACCGCGCAGGACCTGACGACCGACGGCACCTTGGCGGGCCTGGTCACCGCGCTGAACGACCCGGCGAACGCCACCGGGGTCCGCGCCTCCGCGGTCCGGGTCGCCGACGGCTCCTACCGCCTGCTGGTGGAGTCCACCTCGACCGGGCAGGCCTCCGACTTCGCCCTGACCAACCTCGACGGCTCGCCCCTGCTGGGCGGGGCCGCACCGCGCGCCGGCCAGGACGCCCAGGTGACCATTGGCGGCATCCAGGCCACCTCGGCCACCAACACCTTCTCCGAGCTGCTGCCCGGCGTCAGCGTCACGCTGGCCGCCTCGGTCGCCCCGGGCAGCACCGCCGAGATCGCGGTGGCCCGCAGCTCGACCACTCTGATGGCGTCGGTCAAGTCGCTGGTCGACGACGTCAACACCCTGCTCAAGGACCTGGACACCGCCACCGCCTCGGGGGCCACCGGCCCCAAGGGCGTGTTGGCCGGTGACTCCACCATCCGCTCACTGCGGACCGCCCTCGGGCAGGCTCTCTACCCCGGCGACGGATCCTCCATGGCCGGCCTCGGGCTCCAGGTCGACCGCTACGGCAAGCTGGTCCTCGACGAGACGGCACTGGCGAAGGCCTACGAGGCCGACCCCGCACGGGTCGCCGCGGCCTTCGGTCCCACGGCCGATGGATTCGCCGCCCGGGTGCAGCAGGTCGCCAAGACCGCCAGTGAGCCCTTCAGCGGCGCGTTGGGCGGCGTGATCCAGAGCCGCAACGACGGCATCAAGCGCCTCAACGACTCCGTCGCCCAGTGGGATCTCCGCCTGGAGCTGCGCCGCACCACCCTGACCCGGCAGTTCACCGCCCTGGAGACCGCGCTGAACCAGATGAACAGCCAGTCCTCCTGGCTCTCCGGTCAGATCGACTCGCTCCCGACGTACTGATAAGGATGACGACGATGGTCAACAACGCGCGCGACGCCTACCTCGGCGCCTCCATCAACACCGCCAGCCCGCAGCGGCTCCTGGTGATGCTGTGCGAGCGCCTGGTGCTCGACGTGCAGCGCGCCAAGGCCGCCCAGGAGAGCGCCGACCACCAGGGCGCCCACACCCAGCTGCTGCACGCCCAGGACATCGTCATCGAGCTGCGCTCCAGCCTCAAGGTCGACGCCTGGAGCGGCGCCGCCGCCCTCGGCTCGCTCTACGACTGGCTGCTGAACCAGCTGATGATGGCCAACACCCGCCGCGACGTGACCCTCACCGCCCACTGCCTCACGCTCGCCGAGCAGCTCTGCGACACCTGGCGCGAGGCCGCTCTCTCGCACGCGGCCGCCAGCTGATGCCGAGCGAGGAGCGCACCTGGACGAGCGAGCTGGACCGGCTGGACGCAGACCTGGACCTCGTCGAGCAACTGCTCGCCGACGGCGCCGAGCCGGCCCCGGTGCCGGCCTGGTCCGAGCCCGACCTCGGCCCGCTGCCGCGCTCCCTGGTGGCTCGCGCGCAGGCGCTCCTGGAGCGCCAGACGGCGCTGCGCAGCGCCGTGACCGCCGCCCTGGCGAGCAACGCCGCACAGCAGCAGTTCGCCAGCCGAGTCAACCGCGCCACCGCGGCGCCCGTGGCCGCGTCGTACCTCGACCTGCGCGCCTGAGCGTACGCCGGCTCAGCTCAACCCGCTCAGCGGGCCAGCAGCTCGATCAGGCGGGGCGCCAGCGCGTCCAGCGCCAGGACCTCGGTCGCGAGCCCCGCGTGCACGACGGCCCCGGGCATCCCCCAGACCACCGAAGATGCCTCGTCCTGGGCCAGCACCCGGCCCGAGCGGAGCGCGACCGCGTGGCTGCCGGCCGCGCCGTCCTGGCCCATCCCGGTCATCACCAGGGCGAGCACGCGCGGACCGTAGACCGCGGCCGCGGAGCGGAACAGCACGTCCACCGCGGGGCGGCAGAAGTTCTCGGGCGGGGTGTCGAGCAGCGCGGTGCGTGCCCCCTCTGCGCAGGCCACCAGCGCGAGGTGGCGACCGCCGGGCGCGACGTAGACGTGCCCGGGGCGCAGCACGTCGCCCTCGCCGGCCTCGTGCACCTCCAGCGCGCAGACCCGGTCCAGCCGGGCGGCGAACATCGTGGTGAAGACGGGGGGCATGTGCTGCACCACCACCACCGGCACGGCGAGGTCGCCGGGCAGGGCGGGGAGCAGCTGGTTCAGCGCGTCCGGGCCGCCCGTGGAGGCGCCCACCAGCAGCACCTCCGGCGTTGCCGCAGGCGCCCCGGCCGCTGCCAGGGACGTCAGCGCAGCCGGCTGCGGGCCTGCGTGCGTCGACCCGGGTGCGAACATCCGGTAGACCCCGACCAGGCCCTTGATCCGGGGCACCAGCTGGTCGTGCACCTCGCGCACGCTCTCGGCGACGCTGCCGGTGGTCGTCGGCTTGAGGACGAAGTCGGAGGCGCCCAGCGTGAGGGCCTCCAGGGTCTTGGCCGCGCCCCGCGCGGTCAGCGTGCTGAACATGATGACGGGCAGCCGTGGGTAGCGCTCGCGGAGCCGGGCCAGGGCCTGCAGCCCGTCGACGACCGGCATCTCGATGTCCAGCGTCACCACGTCCGGCTTCAGCGCCTTGACCTGCGCCAGGGCGTCGCGGCCGTCGACGGCGCGGCCCACCACCTGGATGTCCGGGTCGATCTCCAGTGCCACCGTGACGAGACGACGCACGGGGGCGGAGTCGTCGACGACGAGCACACGTATCACGTCCCAAGTCATCGGCCGGACCGGGGGCGAGGTGAGGAGGATCGCGGGCGGGTTTCGCTCAGGAGGGCGAGACAACGACCGATGAGGCACACGTGAGCCTTTCCCAGCAAAGCTTCGCCTACGTGGGCGAGCTCGTCCACCGCGAGACCGCCATGGTCTACGCGCTCGGCAAGGAGTACCTGGTCGAGGCCCGGCTCCTCCCCCTGGCGGTCGCCGCTGGGCAGCCCGACCTCGAGTCCTACGTGTCGGCGGTGCGCGAGGACGTCACCGAGCAGGGCAAGGTGGTGGACGCGCTGATGATCAACGAGACCTCCTGGTTCCGCGACAACAAGCCCTTCCGCGCCCTGGCCACCGGCATCCTCCCCGAGATCTTCGCCAGACCCGAGGGCCCTCGCCGGCTCAGCGTGTGGTCCGCCGCGTGCTCCAGCGGCCAGGAGCCCTACAGCATCGCGATGGTGCTCGACCAGCACCTGCCACGGGACTGGCGCGCCGAGGTCTGGGCCACCGACGTCTCCCCCACGATGGTCAAGCGGGTCCAGGCCGGGCTCTACAGCCAGGTCGAGGTCAACCGCGGCCTGCCCGCGACCTCCCTGGTCGACTACTTCACCCGGGAAGGGTCGGAGTGGGCCGTGGCCCAGCGGCTGAAGGAGATGGTGCGCCCGAGCCGGCTCAACCTCGCCGGACAGCTGCCGGCCATGCCGCGCTTCGACGTCGTCTTCCTGCGCAACGTGCTGATCTACTTCGACGACGAGACCAAGCAGCGGGTCCTGGACGGCGTCCGCGACGTCATCTCGCCCAACGGCTACCTGGTGCTCGGCTCCGCCGAGACCAGCCTCGACCTGGGCGAGCGATGGGCCCGCGAGACCTGCGGCCGCGTCATGCTGCACCGTCCCGCGCCGCGTCCCCGGGTGCACGTGCCCCGGCCGGGGCTCGACCGACTCACAGACCACGACCTGACGGCGATGGGAGCCTGACGTGCACGCCCTGATCATCGACGACTCACGCGCGATGCGGATGATCCTGCGTCGCATCCTCGACGAGCTCGGCATCGGCGCCACCGAGGCGGCCCACGGTGCCGAGGCCCTCGGCCTGCTCACCGCCGGCCTCCATCCCGACCTGTGCCTGGTCGACTGGAACATGCCGGTGATGGACGGCTGCACCTTCGTCTCCGAGGTCCGCAAGGTCCGCGAGTGGCGCGACATCACCCTGATGATGGTGACCACCGAGAGCGAGCACTCGCAGATCGTGCGGGCGCTCGCGGCCGGCGCCCACGAGTACGTGATCAAGCCGTTCACCGCGGACGCCATCCAGGACAAGCTCGAGCTCCTCGGTCTCGTCGAGGCCGGCGTGCTCTCATGATCATGGCCATGAGCGCGGAGCAGGCGGCCGCGGCCGCGAACCCGCGGGCCGACGACGTACGCACGCTGACCCACCAGGTGTGGACCACGTTCCTGGGCGAGCAGATCCCCCTGCTGTTCGTCGAGGACAACACGTTCATCCCAGACTGGTCCGCCAGCGTCACCATCCGGGGCGCCTGGGACGGCATGGTCTCCCTGGAGACCACGCGTGCCTGCGCGCAGCGCGTCACCCGGGCGCTGCTCGGCCTCGACGCCGACGCCGACGACCTGGCCGACGCCGACCTCGTCGACGCGGTCGGCGAGCTGGTCAACATGCTGGGCGGCAACGTCAAGGGCCTGGTCCCCGGCCCGAGCCGGCTGTCCCTGCCCCTGGTGGCCGCCGGGCGCTTCGCGCACGGCTCCCACCAGGCTCGCGTGGTGCGCCTGTGCTCCTCCTGGGCCGGCGAGCCGCTCGACGTCACGGTGCACGCCGGGCGCGCGACGGCATCGAGGGAGCAGCGGTGAAGATCCTGGTCGCCGACGACAGCCGGGTGATGCGGCAGATCATCATCCGCACCCTGCGCCAGGCCGGCTACGCCGGTCACGAGGTCGTGGAGGCGGAGAACGGCCGCCAGGCGGTCGACCTGGTCTCCAGGGAGCGCCCCGACCTGGTCCTCTCGGACTGGAACATGCCGGAGATGAGCGGGATCGACGCGTTGGCCGTGATCCGCGCGTCGGGCTCGACGGTGCCCTTCGGCTTCGTCACCTCCGAGGGGTCCGACGACATGCGCACCCGAGCTGCGTCCGCAGGGGCCCAGTTCCTCATCGCCAAGCCGTTCACCCCCGAGGTCTTCGCGGAGATGATCTCGGCGGTGCTGCCGCACACCGCATGAGCATCCACCTCCCCCTGTCCAAGGAGATCCGGGACCTGTTCGCCGATCTGCTGGACCGCCGGATCGAGATCGCTCCGGCGTCCCCGCTGGCTCCCACCGAGCGCCGGCCCGTGACGTTCGGGGTCTACGTCGACGACTCGCTCCAGGTCGCCGCGCTGGTCGGACTCGACCTGGACCTCTCGGCGTACGCCGGCGCGGCCATCGGCCTGGTGCCGCGCAGCGTCGCGCTGAACTCCATCCACTGGAACATGCTCACCCCGTTGCTGGAGGAGAACCTGCGCGAGGTGCTGAACATCGCGGTGACGCTGTTCAACGTGCCCGGCGCCGAACACCTCCGGCTGTACGCCGTGCACGCCGCGGGTGCCGCCGTGCCCCAGGACGTGCTGGCCCGGGCGCTCACCCTGGGACGACGCACCGATGTCTGCATCGACGTGGCCGGCTACGGCTCCGGAGTGCTCTCGGTGGTCCTCACCCCGCTGTGACTAGTCACTCGCGACCACCCGGACTAGTCACTGTGGGTGTCGAAAGTGGCTGATGGTCCTGTCTTCACCACCGAAATCGCAGATCCCCTTAATTGATGACGCGCAGGGCCGAAGATTTCCCTGAGCACGGAATGCTCACCCCCGCCGAAGGACCGGCAACCCCCTCTTGAGAGGCCTTGCCTTGTCCTTCGCCGTATCCGACGCCGTCTCGGGCGCGCTCACTGCCGCGCTCGACGGCGTCGCGCTGCGCCAGCGGGTCATCGCCGACAACATCGCCAACGTCGACACTCCCGGCTTCCGCGCCACCGCCGTGGACTTCGAGTCCTCGCTCAGCGCCGCGATCGCCGGCGGCGACTTCGCCGAGGGGCGCGCCACCGTCACGGCCAGCGCGACGACGTCCAACGCGCCGGCCGGGCTCAACGACAACAACGTGGACCTGCGCAAGGAGTCGCTGGACGCGATGCAGTCGCAGTTCCAGTACCAGCTGCTCACCCGTGCGGTCTCCGACCGCTACGCCCTGCTCCGCACCGTGGCGACGGGCCAGTGATGGGCGCCTTCGACATGCTCCGCATCGCGGGCAGCAGCCTGGGCATGCACCAGACCTGGCTGGACTCGCTGTCGCACAACATCGCCAACGCCAACACCGTCACCGGGACCGACGAGGACGCCTTCCAGGCCGAGATGGTGGTCGCCCGGGCCCGTCCGGACGGTGGCGTGGACGCCACCGGCGTCGAGCTCGGTGACGCCGAGGGCCGGATGACCCACAGCCCGGACCACCCGCTGGCCGACGAGAACGGCTACGTGCGGCTGCCCGAGATCGACATGAGCAGCCAGATGAGCCAGATGGTGATGGCCCAGCGCGGCTTCCAGGCCTCGGTCCAGGTCACCAAGACTGCCCAGGACACCTACAACGCGGCTCTCCAGATCGGACGTGGCTGATGAGCATCGGCGGCATCGAAGCGCTCGGCTTCACCCCCTACGTCGCGCCCACCGTCTCCCCGGCGTCCACCAACCCGTCCGGGGCCCAAGGCCCGCAGGGCCCCGGCGCCGGCTTCGGGGAGCTGGTGGTCGACGGGCTCGAGCGGATGGAGGCGGTCCAGGACCGCTCCGACAAGCTCGCCGTCCAGGCCGCCACCGGTGACCTGGCCAGCATGCACGAGTACACGATCGCCGCCACCGAGGCCTCGGTCACCACCCAGCTGACCGTCGCGGTGCGCAACAAGGCGCTCGAGGCGTTCAACGAGATCATGCGGATGCAGGTCTGATGAAGGAGAACCTCAGCCGAGGCCTCGCGCGTGCGCAGAGCAGCTTCTCGGCATTCACCACCGGCCAGAAGCTGGTCGCCGTCCTCGGCACCCTCGCCCTGGTGCTCGGCGGCTTCATGGTCTTCCGGTGGGCGGCCACGCCCAGCTACAGCCCGCTGTTCTCCAACCTGGCGGCCGAGGACGCCTCGGCCGTCATCGACGAGCTGCAGGCCTCCGGCATCCCCTACGAGATCAGCAACAACGGCACCACCGTGATGGTGCCCAAGGAGCAGGTCCACGAGACCCGGATCGCGCTGAGCGGCGAGGGCCTGCCCGCCAGCAGCGACGGCGGCTACTCGCTGCTCGACGACCAGAGCCTCTCGACCTCGCAGTTCCAGGAGCAGACCTCGTTCAAGCGCGCGATGGAGGGCGAGCTCGCCACCACCATCGAGGCCATCGACGGTGTCCGCACCGCGGTGGTGCACCTGGCCCTGCCCGCCAAGCAGGTCTTCGCCCGCGAGCAGGACCCGCCGACCGCCTCCGTCCTGGTCTCCACCCAGCAGGGCGTCACCTTCGCCCCCGACCAGGTGCAGGCAGTGGTCCACCTGGTCGCCTCCAGCATCGACGGCCTGGCGCCGGAGAAGGTCACCGTGGCCGACTCGGCCGGCCGGGTGCTCTCCGCCGACAGCGCGTCGGGGGGTGCCGGCGCCAGCAGCCGCACCCAGCAGGTCAAGGAGTACGAGGACGACCTGAGCGCGGAGATCCAGCGCACCCTGGACCGCGTGCTGGGGCCGGGCAACTCCACGGTCGCCGTCACCGCCAACCTCGACTTCGACAAGGCCGTGCGTGAGACCACGACGTACGAGTCGGACCCGGACCGCGCGCCGCTGTCCAGCAGCCGGCAGAGCGAGACCTACGACGGCGCCGGCGCCGGACAGGGCGTGGGCGGCACGGTCGGCCCCGAGGGCGGGGTGGACGCCGGAGGCGCCGGCCAGGACTCCTCCTACGTCAAGGAGTCCGCCACCGAGGACAACGCGATCGACACCGTGGTGGAGACCCGGGAGTCGGCCCCCGGCAGCGTCCGGTCGGTGCACGTGGGGGCCGTGATGGACTCCAACGCCCCGGTCAAGGTCAGCCCCGCCGACATGCGCAACCTGATCGCCGCCGCCATCGGCGAGAACCCCGAGCGCGGCGACACCATCGAGGTCACCGACATGCCGTTCGACCGCACGGCCGAGCAGGTCGCCGTGGACGAGCTCGACGCGGCCGCGAAGGCCGACGCCAAGGCGGCCCGCAACGAGATGCTGCGCAACGCCGGCCTCGGCTGCCTGATCGCGCTGATGCTGCTGCTGGCCTGGCTCAAGGGACGCAAGCGCGCCAAGGCCCGCGCCCAGGCCACGACGTACGTCGTGGAGCAGCTGCGCCTGGACGCCGCCACCCGGGTCCAGCAGCAGCTGCCGACCGACCCCAGCCCCGCCATGATGGCGCTGGAGGCAGCTGAGAGCAGTGAGTCCGACGACCTGCGCGACGAGCTCGCGGCCCTGGTCGAGAAGCAGCCCGAGGACGTCGCCGCACTGCTCCGCGGCTGGCTCGTGGAGCGCCCCTCGTGACCGCCGCCGTCGCCCAGAAGGGCCTGCGCAAGACCGCCGTCATGCTGATCCAGCTCGGCCGGGAGCGCGCCGGCCAGGTGCTGGCCCACTTCAGTCCCGAGGAGGTGGAGGCGGTCTCCGCCGAGATCGCCCGCCTCACCTGGGTCAGCGCCGAGGAGAGCGAGCTCGTCCTGGGCGAGTTCCGCGACCTGCTGGTCGCCCGGACCCACATCTCCCGCGGTGGCATCGACCTGGCCCGCGAGCTGCTCGAGGGCAGCCTCGGGGCGGAGCGTGCCGGCGAGGTCATGGAGCGGCTCAACGCCATGGCCGTGCAGATGCCCTTCCAGTTCCTGCACCGCGCCGACCCGGCGCAGCTGCGCTCCTTCATCGCCGACGAGCACCCGCAGGTGATCGCCCTGGTGCTGGCCCACATGACCGCCGACAAGGCGTCCCTGGTGCTCTCCGGCCTGCCGCCGGAGCAGCAGGCCCAGGTGGCCCACCGGATCGCGGTCATGGACCGCACCTCCCCCGAGATCGTCAAGGCGGTCGAGTCGACCCTGGAGCGCAAGCTCTCCTCGATGCTGCAGCCCGCCGAGATGTCGCGCGTCGGGGGCCTGGACCCGTTGGTCAACATCATCAACCGCTCCGACCGGTCCACCGAGCGCCAGATCGTGGAGGGCCTGGAGGCCCTCGACAACTCGCTGGCCGAGGAGGTCCGCAGCCGGATGTTCATGTTCGAGGACATCGTCGGGCTCGACGACCGCTCGGTGCAGCAGGTGCTGCGCGAGGTCGACGGCTCCGACCTGGCGCTCGCGCTCAAGGGCATCGAGGACGGGCCGGTGCGCAGCAAGATCACCGGCAACCTCTCCGAGCGCGCCGCGGAGAACCTGCTCGAGGAGGTCGAGCTGCTCGGGCCGGTCCGCCTCACCCAGGTCGAGGAGGCCCGCCAGGGCATCATCCGCACGATCCGCAAGCTGGAGGAGCAGGGCCAGATCCTGGTGCGCCGAGGGAGCGATGATGAGTTCGTCGACTGACGCCCTCGAGGTGACCTCCGCGTTCACCGCGCACCAGACGCCCACGATCACCGTGGTTCGCCAGCCCGAGCTGCGCCGCGGCGAGTGGACCCGGCTCGGCCCCGGCAGCCTGCTCGGCGACGAGGCTGCGGAACAGACCCTGGCCGACGTCGCCGACCAGGCGCACGCCGCCGCGAGCGCCCAGGGCTACTCCGTGGGCTGGGCCCAGGGACTGCGCCGTGCTGCCGAGGCCACCCAGGCCGCGGCCGCGGCGCAGGCCGAAGCCGGCGAGCTGGACCGGGGGCGCCACGAGGCCGAGCACGCCGCCGCGGTGCAGGCCCTGACCAACGCCGCCGACGAGCTGCACTCCGCCCTCGCCGCGGTCACCGCCCGGGTGGAGGTCCAGGCGACCGAGCTCGCCTGGGCGCTCACCCAGGAGCTGGTGGGCCGCGAGGTCCAGACCGTCTCCGGCGCCGACGTGGTACGCCGGGTGCTCGCCCTGACCCCCGAGGGCCCGATCGCCCTGGTCCACCTACACCCCGACCACGTGGGCGACCCCGCGGTCGCCGACCTGGTGACCCGCGGCGTCCGGGTCGTGGGCGACCCCGGCCTGGGGCGTGCCGACGCCGTCGTCGAGGTCGAGGACCACGCGCTGGACCTGCGGGTCGAGAGCGCCCTGGCCCGGGTCCGGCAGGTGCTGGCATGAGTGCGCTGACCGCCGCCGTGCGCGAGAGCGCCCTCGGCGCCACGACCCCGCTGCGGATGGGCCGGGTCACCGAGATCCTGGGCCTGCACCTGCTCGTCACCGGGCTGAAGGCGGCGGTGGGCGACCTGGTCGAGATCGACGCCGCCTCCCCCGTCCTGGCCGAGGTGGGAGCCAGCAGTGCCGACGGCCTGGTCTGCCTGCCCCTGGGACCGACCACCGGGCTCACCGCCGGTGCGCTGGTCCGGCACACCGGTGGGCCCTTGCGGATCCACGTGGGCGAGGAGCTGCGCGGCCGGGTGCTCGACGGACTGGGGCGACCCATCGACGGCGGCCCCTCCCTGGACCACCTGCCGCTGGTCAGCGTCGACCACGCCACTCCCGGTCCGCTCAGCCGTCCCCGCATCGACACCCAGGTCGGGCTGGGCGTGCGTGCCCTGGACTCGCTGACCCCCTGCGGGCGCGGCCAGCGCATCGGCATCATGGCCGGCTCCGGCGTGGGCAAGTCGAGCCTGCTCTCGATGATCGCCCGCGGCACCGACGCCGAGGTGTGCGTCCTGGCCCTGGTCGGCGAGCGAGGCCGTGAGGTCCGCGAGTTCATCGAGGCCGACCTGGGTCCCGAGGGCCTGGCCCGGTCGGTGGTCGTGGTGGCCACCTCCGACGCCCCGCCGGTGGAGCGGCTGCGCGCCGCGTTCGTGGCCACCCGGATCGCGGAGTCCTTCCGCGACGCCGGCCGCGATGTGGTGCTGATGATGGACAGCCTGACCCGGGTCGCCATGGCCCAGCGCGAGATCGGCCTCTCCGCCGGCGAGCCGCCGGCCACGCGCGGCTACCCGCCGAGCGTGTTCGCGCTGCTGCCGCGGCTGCTGGAGCGGGCCGGCACCTCCCCGGCCGGCAGCATCACCGGCCTCTACACGGTGCTCGTGGAGGGCGACGACATGCAGGACCCGATCGGAGACACCGCACGGTCCATCCTCGACGGACACGTGGTCCTCTCGCGGCGCCTGGCCACCTCCGGGCACTTCCCCAGCATCGACGTGCTGGAGTCGATCTCGCGACTCACCACGGCGGTCACGACCCCCGCGCAGCGCGGTGACGCCACCCGGCTGCGCCGGATGCTGGCCGCGCACCGCGACGTCCGGGAGCTGGTCGAGATCGGCGCCTACGTGCGTGGCGCGGACGCCGACGCCGACGCGGCCCTGAGCCTGATGCCCCGGATCAACGCCTTCCTGCGCCAGGACATGGACGACGTCACCGACACCGACCACACCTGGCAGCAGCTGCACGAGCTGGTGGGCGCATGAGCCGCGGCGAGCACGACCGCGGGATGCGGGCCGTCGAGCGGGTGCGCAGCGTCCGCGAGCGCGACAGCCGCCTCGGCCTGCAGCAGGCCGCGGCCGAGCAGGCGCGGCACCAGGCCCGGCTGGACGACCTCGAGCGTCGCCTGGCCGAGAGCAGCCAGTGGAGCGAGGGCGACACCTGGACCTACCTGGCCCTGCGCGGCTCGCTGCTGGCGCTGGGCGAGACGATCGCCGACGCCGGAGCGACCCTGGCGGCCTCGAGCCGGATCACCGCGGCCGCGCGCTCCCACTGGACCCAGGACAAGACCCGCCTCTCCGCCGTGGAGTCGCTGCTGGAGCGCCGTGCCCTGGCGCGGCAGGCAGCACGCCGACGCGCCGAGGCACGCGAGCTCGACGACATCGCCGCCCAGCTGTGGAGCCGCGGCCGCGGTGCTGCCGCCGGGGCCACCAGCGAAGAGGCGGTGGCCGGATGAGCGTCGCCGACGTGACCGCCCGGATCGCTCAGATCCAGGGACAGCTGGGTCTGCTGTCGCCCAGCCGGACCTCGACCTCCACCTCCACGGCGTTCGCCGACGTGCTGGGCACCGCCACCACCAGCACGGACTCCATCGCCGCCGCGCCGGCGGTCGGCTACGCCAGCCCCACCACGGGCGGCACCGCGGACGGGGCGGCAGTGGTCGAGGAGGCCAAGAAGTACCTCGGCCTGCCCTACGTCTGGGGCGGCACCGACCCCACCAAGGGCCTGGACTGCTCCGGCCTGGTGCAGGTCGTCTACAAGAACCTGGGCTACGACCTGCCCCGGGTCTCCTTCCAGCAGGCGGCCTCCGGCCGGCCGGTGGCCAGCATGGCCGAGGCTCAGCCCGGCGACCTGATCGCCTGGGACAACTCCAGCCGCAACAACGGCGTCGACCACATCGCGATCTACATCGGCGGCGGCAAGATGATCGAGGCGCCCCGCACCGGGCTCGACGTCCGGATCATCGACGTGCCCTCCACCCCCGACGTGATCCGCCGGATCCTGCCCGACAGCGCCGCGAGCAGCGCCTCGTTCAGCACCGCGGCGCCCGGATCCACCGGGGTCCCGGTCACCTTCAGCGGACCCGCCCCGGCCGGCGACAGCGCCCCGTACGCCGACCTGTTCAACGCGGCCGCGGCACGGTACGGCGTGCCCGCGCAACTGCTCTCCGCCGTCGCCAAGCAGGAGTCGGGCTACAACCCGGCCGCGGTGAGCCCGGCCGGAGCCCAGGGCCTGATGCAGCTGATGCCCGGCACCGCCCAGGGCCTGGGGGTCACCGACTCCTTCGATCCCGGCCAGGCCGTCGACGGCGCCGCCCGGCTGCTCAGCGACCTGCTGGGCCGCTTCGGCCGCACCGACCTGGCGCTGGCCGCCTACAACGCCGGGCCCGGAGCGGTGATGCGCTACGACGGCGTCCCGCCGTACGCCGAGACCCAGAACTACGTCAGCTCCGTGATGTCGATGCTCGGGGGTGCCCGGTGACCGCCCTGACGCAGGCCCTGCCGGCGGCCACCGCGGTGCTGGGCCAGACCACCCCGACCGGTGCCCCGGTGCCGGCGGAGAACGGGGGCGCCTTCCTGGCGCTGCTGATGGCGGCCCTGCCCGGGAGCGAGGCTGGTGTGGCGCCGGGCGCCCCGGAGGGTGGCCTGCCGGTCCCCGAGCTGGACGCCGAGCCCGCCGGTCAAGCGGTGGTCGAGCCCACCGCCGGCGAAGTCGCCGAGGAGGTCGTCGACCAGGTCGTCGAGGAGGCCTCGCCGGAGGGGGACCAGGTCGGGCAGGTCCCGGCGCAGCTGGTGGCCCAGCTCGCGGCTCAGCTCTCCGGCCGGTTCGCGCTGCTGCTGCCCGCCGCGGGCGGGTCCGTTGCCGACCCCGGCCCGGTCACTGATGCTGTCACCGGCGCCGCCGGTGCCGGCCAGCCGGCAGCCGCGAGCGAGGCAGACTCGGCCCTGCCCGCTCCGACCGACTCCGCCGACCCGCTCCCCACCTCAGTCCCCACCTCGCTCCCCGACGCGGCGGCTCCGGCAGCTCCCGGCGCCACTGCGGTGACGACCGTCCCTGCTGCCGGTGGGGCTGCCGGTGGGGACCGAGCCAGCGACCAGGCGACCCCCGGGGTGGACCTGACGGGCATGACGCCGGTCGCCACCGCGGTCCCGACCCCCGGGCCGGCCGCGACCGGGACCCAGCCCACCGCGGCAGCCGCCGCGGTGGCCGGCCAGGTCTTCACCGAGGTCACCCAGCTGGTGAGCCGCGGCGACGGCACCCACCGGATCACCCTGACCCTGAGCCCGGAGGCGCTCGGCGACGTCCGGGTGATCCTGACGGTGCGCAACGGCGAGGTCCACGTGTCCTTCGCCGCCGGCGACCAGGCCCGCCAGGCTCTGATCGAGAGCACGCCCGAGCTGGTGCGCCTGCTCGAGCTGGTCGGCGCCACCGACACCAAGGTGGCAGTCCGGGACCTCGGACCGCAGACCACTCCCGGGACCGACCCGCGCTTCGGCGCCGGTCCCGGCACTTCCGACGGACGTCGGGAGCCACAGACCCACCACGCACGGACGCGTGAGGGACAGAACGCCACGGACGGCACCACTCGCGGGACCGGGGCTCACGCCCTCCCGCACGAGCCGGCCACCCGGACCCGCAGCGCGGGTCTCGACGTGACCGTGTGAGGAGGTAACCGTGTCGATCCAGGCCACCGAGTCTGTGTCGCCGAGCCTGTTCGGGGCATCGACGGCAACACCGTCGCAGTCCGCGACGGCTGACAAGGACATGTTCCTGAACCTGCTGGTCGCGCAGATGCGCTACCAGGACCCACTCAACCCCACCGACTCCGGACAGTTCCTGGCCCAGTCGGCGCAGTTCACGGCCCTGGAGAAGATGCAGGCCGTGGCTGACCAGACCGCGATGCTGGTCTCCAGCCAGATGGCCTTCGGGGCCACCGGGCTGGTCGGCCGCGACGTGACCTGGACCGATGCCACCACCGGCGCCACCAGCAGCGGCCTGGTCCAGGGCGTCACCTTCAGCACCGAGGGCCCGCTCCTCGACGTCGGCGGACAGCAGGTGCCGCTGGCCCTGGTGGCCACCGTCGGCACCACTGGCTCATCGACCAGCAGCCCGACCAGCGCCACCGTCCCCCCCGCCGTCCCCGACTTCCAGTGAGGTAACCACCATGCTTCGTTCACTCTTCTCCGGCATCTCCGGACTCCGCGCCAACCAGACCATGCTCGACGTGACCGGCAACAACATCGCCAACGCCAACACGACCGGGTTCAAGAGCGCCACCACCGTCTTCTCCGACACCTTGAGCCAGGTGATGACCGGCGCCGGCGCCGCCAACGCCAATCGCGGCGGGACCAACCCGTTCCAGGTGGGCCTGGGCGTGCAGGTCGCGACGACCGCGACCAACCTGACCCAGGGCTCGGAGCAGGCGACCGGCCGGGCCACCGACCTGATGCTGTCCGGGGACGGGATGTTCGTGATCCGCAAGGGCAACGAGCAGCTCTACACCCGCGCCGGCGCCTTCACCTTCGACGTCTCCGGCAGCCTGGTCTCCCCCGACGGGAGCCGCGTGCAGGGCTACGCCCTGGATGCCGCAGGAAACCGCACCGGGGGCCTGGTCGACGTCTCCCTGAGCACCGCCGGGGCGGTCCCGGCCGTGCCGGCCGGCGTCGAGCTGACGTCGTACGACATCGGCACCGACGGCAAGGTCCGCGGGCTGTTCTCCGACGGCATCCAGCGCGACCTGGCCCAGATCGCGATCGCCGACTTCACCAACCCGATGGGCCTGGAGAAGGTCGGCGGCACCGCCTTCCGCGCCTCGGCCAACTCCGGCGACGCCCAGCTCGGCACCGCCGGCGAGGGACGTCGCGGCGCCGTCAAGGGCGGTGCCCTGGAGATGTCCAACGTCGACCTGGCGGCCGAGTTCACCAACCTGATCCTGGCCCAGCGCGGCTTCCAGGCCAGCTCGCGGGTGATCACCACCTCCGACCAGGTGCTGGAGGAGCTGGTGAACATCAAGCGCTGAGGCGTGGCGGGGTCCGTCCGCACCGGCTTCACCAGCCGGTGCGGACGGATTGCCGCAAGATCCCTCAGGTCGCGCACCGCGCGGCCGATCAGCACGGTGTCGGGCCACGGATGGCCCCGGCTTTCTGTCGAAGCACAAGGATGGTGCGACGCATGATCATGCTCACCCGACTCTCGGGATCGAGGTTCGTCCTCAACTCCGACCTCATCGAGCGCGTCGACGCCACCCCCGACACCGTCATCTCGCTGACCGACGGCACCAAGTACGTCGTCTCCGAGAGCCTCACCCAGGTCATCGCCGCCGTGCGCACCTTCCGCAGCGAGATCGTCGCCCTCTCGGCGTACGTCCCGCCGGACCCCGAGCACCTCTTCTTCGCCCACCCGGACCAGGACTCGCCCCACCTGGCACCCGTCGCGTCGCTGCACCGCGAGGCTGCCGGCCGCCGCGACCACCAGGAGTCCTGATGGATCCGGCAACCCTGATCGGCCTGGTCCTGGCCTTCGTCATCATCATCGCCTCCAACATGATGGAGGGCGGGAACCCCGCCTCGATGCTGCTGCTCCCGCCGATGCTGCTGGTCTTCGGCGCCACCTTGGCCATCACCTTCGCCGGTGGCACGGTGGCCGACGGCAAGCACGCGGTGAAGGCCTTCAAGCGGGCCCTCACCGCCAAGGCCCCCAACTCCGCCGACCTGGTGCCGACCGTGGTCTCGCTGGCCGAGCGCGCCCGGCGCGACGGGCTGCTGGCGCTGGAGGACTCGCTGCGCGAGATCGACGACCCGTTCCTGGTCAAGGGGATGACCCTGGCCATCGACGGCACCGACCCCGACGAGGTCCGCGAGATCCTGGAGGCGGAGGTCTACGCCAAGCGGTCCCAGGACAAGCACGCGGCCAAGTTCTTCGGCGACGCCGGCGCATACGCCCCGACCATCGGCATCGTGGGCACCGTGATGGGCCTGGTGCACGTGCTGGAGAACCTCGCCGAGCCGGAGAAGCTCGGGCACCTCATCGCCGCCGCCTTCCTCGCCACCCTGTGGGGCGTGATGTCGGCCAACGCCATCTGGCTGCCGATCAGCAGCCGGCTCAAGCGGCTCAGCGAGCTCGAGGCCAACCGCATGGAGGTGGCGATCGAGGGGGTCGCGGCCATCCAGGCCGGGTCCAACCCTCGGGTGGTCGCCCAGAAGCTGATCTCGCTGCTCCCCGCCGGCCAGCACGCCGAGGCGGCCTGAGATGGCCGCGCGCAAGCGTCGTGAGCCTGAGGAGGAGCACGAGAACCACGAGCGCTGGCTGGTGACCTACGCCGACATGGTCACCCTGCTGATGGTGCTGTTCATCGTGATGTTCTCCATGAGCGCGGTGGACGAGAAGAAGTTCAGCGCCCTCAAGGAGGGCCTGGCCGCCGGGTTCGGCGTCTCCGCCGCGGTCATGGACGGCTCGCAGTCCCTGCTGGACAACCCCGGGAGCGCCGCGGTCCAGACGCTCACCCCCGACCAGTACCGCGAGCTCTCCCCCAAGGAGCAGACCGCGGTCACGGCGGCCGTGGCCGAGCAGGAGCGCCTGCGCTCCCAGCGGGCGTACGCCGACGCGGAGGCCGAGGCGAACCGGCTTCAGGAGCTGCGGCGCGAGCTCGACCGGGCGCTGTCGACCAAGGGACTCCAGGACGACGTGGTGACCACCATCGACGACCGCGGCCTGGTGGTCAGCCTGGTCTCGCGCCACGTCGTGTTCGAGGCCAACCTCGCCGACCTCACAGCCCGCGGCCGACTGGTCGTCGACACCCTGGCCAAGGTCTTGAAGCCGATCCCGGACCCCCTGCAGGTCGACGGCCACACCAACCAGGTGCCGGTGAAGCCTAAGTACTTCGACACCGACTGGGACCTCTCCGCCGCCCGCTCCATCACCGTGCTGCGCCACCTCAACGAGGACCAGGGCATCGCCAGCACCCGGCTGACCGCGACGGCCTTCGGGCACGAGAAGCCCCTGGTGCCCGTCGACGAGCCGGGCTCGCAGCGGATCAACAAGCGCGTCGACATCGTGGTGCTCTCCTCCCTCCCCGCCGAGACGCGGGAGCTGCTCGAGGAGGCCGCCCAGGACCAACAAGGAGGCAGGACATGACCGTGACGGCAATGACGCCCCCCGGCGCCGCGACCCGGCCGCCCGAGGCCGAGGAGAGCGCCGGCAAGGGCGGCGGGAAGAAGAAGAAGCTGCTGATCATCGCGGTGGTGCTGCTGGTGCTGGGCGGAGCGGGCTGGTTCTTCTTCCTCAAGCCGTCCGGTCCCACCGAGCCGGTCGCCGGCGAGGTGGTGACGCTGGAGCCCATGCAGCTCAACCTGGCCGCGGGCCACTACCTGCGGCTGGGGATGGCGCTCCAGCTCGTCGAGGGGGCCCACGAGCTGGACGGCAGCAAGGCCCTGGACGCGGCGATCACCATCTTCAGCGGTCACCCGGTCGCCGAGGTGGTCAAGCCCGAGCAGCGCGAGGAGCTGCGCGCCGAGCTGATGGCCGAGCTCGAGCACAGCTATCACGGAGACGTGATGGAGGTGTACTTCACCGAGTTCGTCACCCAGTAGCCACGAGCGTGCGATGTCACGTGCGCAAAACCACTCAGGAAGTGGTCTAGCGCGCCGATGACATGCTCGTGACCCCTCCCGCGCCCTCCTCCGCGTCCCGCCACGGGACGTCGGGCGCCCGAGCGCGCCGTCGCAACCGCGAGGTCGAGCCGGTCGTCTACGACTTCCGCCGACCCATCCAGCTCTCCCGCGAGCACTCCAGGATCCTGCAGCTGGGCTTCGACAGCTTCGCCCGTCAGGCCACCGGGGTCTTCACCTCCTGGCTGCGCACCGTCTGCTCGGTGCAGCTGCTCTCGATCAACCAGGTCAGCTACGACGACTACATCGACTCCCTGCACGCGCCGACCTACCTGATGAAGCTCTCGGCAGAGCCGATGACCGGCCTCGCCATGATGGAGGTGCCGCTGGCGGCCACCATGAGCTGCATCGACCACATGCTCGGCGGGCCGGGGTCGGACAAGCAGCCGATCCGCCCCCTCACCGAGATCGAGGGCAACGTGCTCTCGGGCCTGATCGAGCGGCTGCTCAGCGAGATGCGCTACGGGTTGGCCGCGATCGCCGACTTCGAGCTGGCCCCCCAGGGCATCGAGTACAGCCCCCAGTTCGCCCAGATCGCCGGTGCCGCCGACGTGATGGTGGTGGTCAACTTCGACCTCCGCATCGGCGACGGTGCGCACCACCTCAGCCTCTGCCTGCCGTTCAACGGGCTGCTTCCCCACCTCGCCAAGGCGGCTGCTCCGGCACCGGTCTCCGACCGCGAGCTGGCCAAGCGCGAGCGGGCGGCGGAGGTGCTGCGCCGCCAGTTCGCCCAGGTGCCCGTCGAGGTCAACGTGCGGCTGCGGGCCACCCGCCTGCATCCCGATGCCCTGGGGGCCCTGCGCATCGGAGACGTGGTGCGCCTGGCACACCCCGCCTCCGCCCCGCTCGACGTCTGCGTCGACGACACCACGTTCGCCCATGCCACCGCGGGGGCCAAGGGCCCCCGTCTCGCCGCCCTGATCGTGGGCGCACCCAAGGAGACCCGATGAACCCGCAGTCCGACACCGTGCTCGCCGTGGCGGCCGCGACCGCCGCCGCCGCGGTGCTCCCCGCCGCCAGCCCGCTGAGCGCCGTGGCCGCGCAGCCCGGCAACGAGCACGTGACGGCCGCCTTCGCCGGCGCCGCCATCGCCCCCCTGGAGGGTCCCGACGGCGCCGTGCACCACCGGGTGGCGGTCCTGGTGGGCGAGGACCTGGTCCGCGCGCTGGCCGAGAGCCCGCTGGGCGGGCTGGACCTGGCCGCGGCCACCCAGCCGGCCATCGACGCGGCCGCCCAGGTGCTGGGCATGATCGCCGGCGCCGCCTCCCAGGTCGAGCTCGACCTGGTGGTCGCCGACCTCGGCGGGAGCTTCACCGCCGTACCGCTGGTGGGTCAGGCGATCGACGCCGCGGTGCTGATCAGCGACTCGCTGCTCGTCGCCGCCGTCGAGGACCCGGCGAGCGCCGCAGCGCACTTCGCCGCCGCCCCCGTGGCCGCGTCCGCTCCGGTCGCCGCTCCCGCGGCCCCGGCGCAGGCACCGGCACCCAGCCGACCGGTGGGCTTCCCCGTCCAGACCAGCGCCGTGCCCAACCGGGGCATCGAGATGCTCGCCGGCGTCGACATGGAGGTGACCGTGGAGCTCGGCCGCACCCGGATGCCGGTCCGCGACCTGCTCGCCCTGGCACCGGGCGTGGTGCTGGAGCTGGACCGCGCCGCCGACGGCCCCGCCGACCTGCTGGTCAACGGGCGGCTCATCGCCCGCGGGGAGGTGGTGGTCGTCGACGAGGACTTCGGCCTGCGGATCACCGAGATCCTCGACGACACGGGCGCCTGAGCCCGTGCTCGAGCTGACGCTGCGCCTGGTCTGCTCCCTCGCCGTGGTGGTGGGGCTGCTGCTGGTGCTGGCCAAGATCGGCCAGCGCCGGTTCCAGGGCAACACCAACGCACTGGTGCGGGTCGTGCACCGCCAGGCGCTGAGCCGCACCTCGTCCGTCGCCGTGGTCACCGTCGGCAGCCGGGTGCTGGTGCTGGGCACCACCGAGCAGCAGGTCCGGGTGCTCGCCGAGCTGGATCCCGAGGAGCTCGTCGACCACGAGGCGCTGGGGCTGACGGAGGGGACGGCCGGAGTCTCCGACTCCACCTCCGACCCCACCTCCGTCCCGACTCCTGCGGCGGCACCGGCCGTGACGCCTGCTGCCGTGCCGGAGCCGCTCGGCCCGGTCGCGGGCTCGGTGCTCTCCCCCGCCACCTGGCGCCAGGCCCTGGCCGCGATCTCCTCGGTCACCGCGAGGCGCCCGTCATGACCCTGGCGCCACCTCGGCTGCGCACGTGGTGCACCGCCGTGGTCGTCGTGCTCCTGGCGCTCCTGGCCACCCTGTGCCTGGGCACCGCCGCCGAGGCCGCCCCCCTCCAGACCGCGTCGTACGACGTCTCCGCGGCGGGCCGGCTGCTGACCGCCCCGGAGGGCCCCAGCGGCCCCGAGGGGCCCAACAGCTCCTCGGTGACCATCGAGCTCGACGGCCTCACCGACAAGCCCAGCACTCCGGTGCTGGTGCTGATCGCGATGACGCTGCTCTCGCTGCTGCCCGCGATCCTGCTGACCTGCACCAGCTTCACCAAGATCCTGGTGGTGCTCGGCCTGACCCGCAACGCGCTGGGCCTGCAGCAGACCCCGAACAACCAGGTGCTCGCCGGCCTCGCCCTGTTCCTGAGCCTGTTCATCATGGGCCCGGTGCTGAGCCAGATGAACGACGTGGGGCTACAGCCCTACCTCGACGGCGACAAGACCACCATGGTCGCCATGGAGGACGGCATCGAGCCGCTGCGCGAGTTCATGCTCGACCAGTCCGGCGACGAGGAGCTGATGCTGCTCACCAACGTCGCGGGTCGCGACCTGCCCGACGACCGGGCGGACGTGGCGCTGACCACCCTGGTGCCGGCCTTCGTGCTCAGCGAGCTCAAGCAGGCGTTCATCATCGGCTTCATCATCTTCATCCCCTTCCTGGTCATCGACATCGTGGTCAGCGGGGCCCTGATGGCGCTGGGCATGATGATGATGCCGCCGGTGATGGTCTCCCTGCCCTTCAAGCTGCTGCTCTTCGTCCTCGTCGACGGCTGGGGGCTGGTCGTCACCTCGCTGGTCTCCAGCTACGGAGGGGTCACATGACCGACACCGTCGTCATCGAGATCGCGCTGCGCACCATGCTGGTGGCGCTCAAGCTCTCCGCGCCCATCCTGCTGACCTCGCTGGTCATCGGCTTCACCATCTCGCTGTTCCAGTCGATGACCCAGATCCAGGAGTTCACCCTCGCCTTCGTGCCCAAGCTGGTCGGCGTCGGGCTGGCGCTGCTGATCAGCGGCAACTGGATGCTGCACACCCTGGTGACCTTCACCCTGGACCTCTTCGAGGCGCTGCCCTCGATGCTGGTCTGAGCTCCGGGCGGACTCGGGTGACCCTCACGATCGCCGGTCAGGAGCTGATCGCCTACCTGCTCGCCTCGGTGCGCATCGTGGCCTGGCTGGCGATCGTGCCGCCCTTCTCCACCCGGTCGGTGCCCACGATGGCCAAGGTCGTGCTCTCCCTGGGGCTGGCGTTCGCGGTGGCGCCCGAGCTGGCCGGCGACATCCCGGTGGGCACCTACGAGCTGCTCGTGGTGGCGCTGACCCAGGTGGTGGTCGGTGCCGGCATGGGGTTCGTGACCTTCCTGCTCTTCCAGGCGATCACCGCCGCCGGCTCGCTGGTCGACGTGTTCGGCGGGTTCGCCCTGGCCCAGGGCTTCGACCCGCTCGGCATGAACATGAACACGGTCTTCGGCAAGTTCCACCAGCAGCTCGCCACCATGCTGCTCTTCGCCAGCGGCGCGCACCTGCTGATCCTGGGTGGCCTGCTCAGCACCTTCGAGCTGCTGCCCCTGGGCGAGCGTCCCGACGTGGCCGGGGCGCCCGGGTTGCTGACCACCGCGTTCACGATGTTCTTCGTGACCGCGGTGCAGATCGCGCTGCCGATGATCGCGGTGCTCTTCATCGCCGACCTCGGCCTGGCCCTGCTCACCAAGGTGGCCCCGCAGCTCAACGCCATCAACGTGATGTTCCCCGCCAAGATCGGCCTGACCCTGCTGCTGCTGGGCCTGTCGTTCCCGGTGCTGCCCGAGGCCATGGACCGGCTGGTCGAGCTGGCGACCGAGGCGATGGCCACGATCGCGGGCGGGGGGTGAGCCCGGCATGAGCGGAGAGAAGACCGAGAAGCCCACAGCGCGCAAGAACAAGGAGAACCGCAAGGAGGGCCAGGTCCCCCGCACCCAGGAGCTGGGCGGCTGGGCCTCGATGCTGCTGGTCGGCATGGCGCTGCCGATGCTGCTGGGTCGCGAGCTCACCGCGTTGCAGGAGCTGATGGTGACCTGCCTGAACGCCTCGGGCGAGCCCGACCCCGAGGTGGCCCTGCAGCTCATGGGGCAGGGGCTCACCCACGTGGCCAAGGCACTGCTGCTGCTCAGCTCGGGGGTGCTCGTGGTCGGCGTGGCCGCGGCGCTGGCCCAGGGCGGGTTCTACCTGGCGACCAAGGCCGTGAAGCCCAAGTTCTCCAAGCTCAACCCGATCTCCGGCGCCAAGCGGGTCTTCGGGCCCCAGGCGCTGTGGGAGGGGGCCAAGATGCTCCTGAAGAGCTCGCTGGTCGGGATCCTGGCGTACGCCGTGGTGAAGTCGATGATGCCGATGCTCGGGGGCCTGGTCCCGATTCCGGTGGTGCTCGAGGTCGTCGCCGACGAGGCGCTCGGACTGATCCGCAACGTCGCGATCGCCGGCCTGGTGATGGCCGCCGCGGACTACATGTTCCAGCGACGCAAGATGGGCAAGCAGACTCGGATGACCAAGGAGGAGGTCAAGCAGGAGTACAAGAACACCGAGGGCGACCCGCTGCTCAAGAGCGCGATCCGCTCCCGCCAGCTGGCCGTCTCCCGCAACCGGATGATGGCCGACGTGGCGACTGCCGACGTGGTGCTGGTCAACCCCACCCACGTGGCGGTGGCACTGCGCTACGAGTCCGAGCGCGGCGGGGCACCGCTGGTGGTCGCCCGGGGCGCCGGCGCGGTGGCCACCCGGATCCGGGAGGAGGCGGCGGCCCACCGGGTCCCGCTGGTGCGCGACGTACCGCTGGCCCGGGCGCTGCACGGGGCCACCAAGGTGGGCCAGGAGATCCCCCCGGAGCTCTTCGGCGCGGTGGCGCAGGTCCTCGCGTTCGTGATCAGCCGACGCACCAGAGGGCACCACGGCGGCGAGCACCGCAGCCCTCGGGCCGAGCAGGTGCTGCCCGACGTGCTGCCGGTGGGACGTCGCCGCCGGAATCCCTCAGACTCGCCTCCCCCCGGCCGATAGGGACTTCGGACGCCAGGACGGTGTCGCCGGTGCCACGGAGGGCGCGCACAGTTGGTGACCCTCGAAAGGCCCTGTCTTGCCCCTGAAGCGACTGACACAGCTGGGTGTCCCGGTCGGCATCGTGCTGATCGTGGTGATGCTCGTCGTGCCGTTGCCGGCGATGGTCCTCGACGTGCTGATCGCCCTGAACATCGTGGGCGCGCTGCTGGTGCTGATGACGGCGATGTTCGTCTCCCGGCCCCTGGACTTCGCCGCGTTCCCGGCGGTGATCCTGGTGATGACCCTGTTCCGGCTGGCACTCAACGTGAGCGCCACCAGGCTGGTGCTCCTGGACGGCTACGCCGGCAAGGTGATCGAGACGTTCGGCCACTTCGTCGTCGGTGGCTCCCTGATCGTCGGCCTGATCATCTTCGCGATCCTGCTGGTCATCCAGTTCGTGGTCATCACCAACGGTGCCGGCCGGGTCGCGGAGGTCGGCGCCCGATTCACCCTGGACGCGATGCCCGGCAAGCAGATGGCGATCGACGCCGATCTCAACTCGGGCCTGATCAGCGAGGACGAGGCTCGTCGGCGGCGCGCCGAGGTGCACGCCGAGGCCGACTTCTACGGCGCGATGGACGGTGCCTCCAAGTTCGTCAAGGGCGACGCGGTCGCGGCCATCATCATCACGCTGGTCAACCTCATCGGTGGCTTCGCGGTCGGCGTCGCGCAGCTGGGGATGCCGTTCGGCGAAGCCGTGCAGACCTACAGCCTGCTCACCATCGGCGACGGCCTGGTCTCCCAGATCCCCGCCCTGCTGCTCTCCGTCGCCACCGGCCTCATCGTCACGCGCAACACCGGCGAGGACGACATGGGCTCGGACATCCTGCGCCAGATCGGCGCCAACCAGATGCCGCTGCGCATCGCCGGCTTCGCCGGGTTCGCGCTCTGCCTGATCCCCGGGCTGCCGAAGATCCCGTTCATCTTCGCCGGCGGGCTGATGCTGCTGGCCTCCACCCGGGTGCCGCAGGCGACCGAAGCGTCGACCGAGACCGCTCTGGTGGACGAGGGTCCCTCCCGCGACGACCCGGAACGGCTGGCCGCGGAGATCCAGGTCGACCCGCTCGGACTGGAGCTGTCGGCCGACATCATCGACCTGGCCGACCCCAGCGTGGGGGGCGACCTGCTGGAGCGGGTCAAGGCGCTGCGCCGCAAGGTCGCCTCCGACATCGGGATCGTGGTGCCCCCGGTCCGCACCCGCGACAACCTCGAGCTGCCCGGCCGCACCTACGCGATCACCCTGTTCGGCATCGAGGTGGCGCGCGGCGAGGCCCCGTCGGGGCACGTGATGGCGATCGGCGACTACCTCGGCAACCTGCCGGGCCAGGCGACCGTCGAACCGGTCTTCGGGCTGGAGGCGAAGTGGATCCCCACCGAGCTGCGCAACCAGGCCGAGCTCACCGGCGCCACCGTGGTGGACCGGGCCTCGGTCATCACCACCCACCTGGCCGAGGTCGTCACCCAGCACGCCGCCCGGCTGCTGGGGCGCGAGGACGTGCGGCTGCTCACCGACGTCATCAAGCGCACCCACCCCGTGGTCATCGAGGAGCTGACCCCCACCCAGCTCAGCCTGGGCGAGGTGCAGCGGGTGCTGCAGTCGCTGCTCGACGAGAAGATCTCCGTGCGGGACCTGGTGCGCATCTTCGAGGCACTCTCCCTGCGGGCCTCGGTGTCCAAGGACCTCGACGGTCTCGTGGAGGCCGCCCGCCAGTCCCTGGGCCCGGCCATCGTCGCGCCCTACCTGCAGAGCGGGAACGTGCACGTGATCAGCCTCGACCCCCAGCTCGAGCACCGGATGCTGGAGTCGATGCGCGCCACCGAGTCCGGGCCGGTCCTGGCGATGGACCCCGATCTGGGGCAGCACGTGCTGGTGCAGCTCAACGCGCTGTGCCACGAGGCGGAGAACCGCGACCAGCGCCCGGTGCTGGTGTGCGCGCCGCAGATCCGCGCCGCTCTGCGCCGCCTGGTGCGACCCACCCTGGACCGGCTGCCGGTGCTGTCCTACCCCGAGCTCACCGGCAGCGGCCAGGTCCGTTCCGTGGGCACCGTCTCCGGTGAGCTGAGCCTCGCCCCGACAGGAGTGATCCGATGAGCATGAGTCCCCTGCACGGCGGCGTCCTGGGCGGCGCGGCGGTCGTCGCCTCCCCGGCGCTGTGGCTGTCCCTGGTGGACGGCACGCTGCCGCTGAGCGACGCCCTGACCCGCTACCTGCTGTCGGTGGTGATCTGCTGGGTGGCGCTCAACGTGGTGGCGGCGATGGTCCTCGTCGAGCCCAGCCCCAAGCTCGCGCACCAGGAGGCGCATCCCGACCAGGAGACCCCGCCCGGCGCCTGAGGGTACCCGGGATCCTGCGCACATGCAGCGACCCGCAGGCCTGCCGCCGAGGGTGTCGGGGCGTCCCGGACGGATGAGCTCCGGGGACCTGCGGGTCGGGTGACTGCTGTGGATTCGCCAGCGCGTCTCAGCGCGGGCTGGTCGCTGCTAGCGGGCAGCCACCTCACACATCCGTAAAGACTTCATCTTTCGGACCACCTCCTTTCCGTGTGCCACAACCGTAGGTCGCGACCGGCCGGCAGCCAAGGGCTTTTCGCACAATTGGCAGCCGGGTGGTTCAGGGGGCGAGGCGGCGGCGCTCCCACCAGCCCGGGTCGGTCTCGGAGCGCCGGTACTCCAGTCGGTCGTGCAGCCGGTCGCGCCGCCCCTGCCAGAACTCCACCGTCAGGGGGCGCACCCGATACCCGCCCCACATCGGGGGAACCGGGACCTGGGCACCGGTGAACCTGGCCTCGACCTCGGCATAGGCCGCCTCCAGCTCCTCGCGCGAGGCGACGGGGTCGGACTGGTGCGAGGCCCAGGCACCCAGCTGGGCGCCCCGGGGACGGGTGGCGAAGTAGGCGGTCACCTCGTCCGGGGGCAGCGACCACGCCTCCCCCGTGACCCGTACCTGCCGCTCCAGCGGGTGCCAGGGGAACAGCAGCGCACAGCGCGGGGTGCCGGCCAGCTCGATGCCCTTGCGCGAGCCCCGGTTGGTGAAGAAGACGAACCCGCGCTCGTCGAACCCCTTGAGCAGCACCATCCGGGAGGAAGGCTGCCCCTGGGTGGAGACGGTGGAGAGCACCATCGCGTTGGGCTCGTGCAGCCCGGCGGCGACGGTCTCGTCGAACCAGCGACGGAACACCTCGAAGGGGTCGTGCGCCGCCTGGTCCTCGGTGAGGCCCCGGTCGGCGTACTCGCGTCGCAACGCGGCCACCTGCTGCGCGGAATCGGGATCCATCCTCGGACCCTAGACCCTCCGGGCCCGGAGTTCGCGGGGTGCCGGATGCACTGTCACCGCCAGGGGTGCACAATGCCAGGGGTACATCTGTGATGTGCCTTCGTCCCCCCGACAAAGGAGTCGCATCACATGACCGAGGTTCACCACGGGCTCGAGGGAGTCATCGCGTTCGAGAGCGAGATCGCGGAGCCGGACAAGGAAGGTTCCGCACTTCGGTACCGCGGTGTGGACATCGAGGAGATCGTCGGGCGCATCCCGTTCGAGAACGTCTGGGGCCTGCTGATCGACGGCGTCTACACCCCCGGTCTCCCGGCGGCGGAGCCCTACAACCTGCCGGTGCACACCGGTGACGTGCGCGTCGACGTGCAGGCCGCGGTCGCGATGCTCGCCCCGGCGTTCGGCTTCGGCCAGACCTACGACATCACCGACGAGCAGGCCCGCGAGGACCTGGCCCGCGTCGCCGTCATGGTGCTCTCCTACGCAGCCCAGTCGGCTCGCGGCCTGCACCAGCCCGTGGTGCCGCAGAAGCTCGTGGACCAGGGCAAAACCCTGGCCGAGAAGTTCCTGCTCCGCTGGAAGGGCGAGGCCGACCCGGCCCACGTCAAGGCCATCGACGCCTACTGGTCCTCGGCCGCCGAGCACGGCATGAACGCCTCCACGTTCACCGCCCGGGTGATCACCTCCACCGGGGCGGACGTGGCCGCGGCGTTCTCCGGCGCCATCGGCGCGATGAGCGGCCCGCTGCACGGCGGCGCCCCCTCCCGGGTGCTGGGCATGATCGAGGACGTCGAGAAGACCGGCGACGCCGAGGCCTACGTCAAGAAGCTGCTGGACGACGGCGAGCGCCTGATGGGCTTCGGTCACCGGGTGTACCGGGCCGAGGACCCCCGGGCCCGGGTGCTGCGTCGCACCGCCCGTGAGCTGTCGGCGCCTCGCTACGAGGTCGCCGAGGCGCTCGAGCAGGCCGCGCTCAAGGAGCTGCGCGAGCGCCGCCCCGACCGGGTGCTGGAGACCAACGTGGAGTTCTGGGCCGCGATCGTGCTCGACTTCGCCGAGGTGCCCGCCAACATGTTCACCTCCATGTTCACCTGTGCCCGCACCGGTGGCTGGTCGGCGCACATCCTGGAGCAGAAGCGCACCGGTCGCCTGATCCGCCCCTCGGCCATCTACACCGGTCCGGCCGCGCGCTCGGCCTCGGAGATCGAGGGCTGGAAGTCGGAGTGGGCGGACTGACCGACGCCGCCGCGGTCGACCTCTGGGACACCGAGGCCAGGACGTTCGACGACGGTCCCGACCACGGGCTGCACGACCCTTCGTGCCGGAACGCCTGGGCCGAGCTGCTGCTGGCAGTGATGCCGGCGGCCCCGGCCCGGGTGGCGGACCTCGGCTGCGGCACCGGCACCCTGTCGGTGCTGCTGGCCGAGGAGGGGTACGTCGTCGACGGGGTCGACTTCTCCCCCGAGATGCTGCGCCGGGGCATCGCCAAGGCCGGCGGCCGGGTGCGGTTCACCATCGGTGACGCCGCCGACCCGCCGCTGGCCGACGCCTGCTACGACGTGGTGCTCTGCCGCCACGTGCTCTGGGCGCTGCCCGACCCCGCGGCCGCCCTGGCGCGCTGGACCCGACTGCTCGCCCCGGGCGGTCGGCTGCTGCTCGTCGAGGGCGACTGGGGCACCGGGGCCGGGCTCACCTCGGCCACGGTGGTGTCCCTGCTCAGCCAGGTGGGCCGGAGCGGTGCGGTGCGCTACCTCACCGAGCCGGTGTTCTGGGGCCGGACCGTCGAGGACGAGCGGTTCCTGGTGGTCTCCCGCACCTGAGCACCGCATCGGCGTGCGCTGGATCGGGTACGGGATGGGTGAGAGATCCCCACCCCAAGGAGCGTTCCACCGATGACCGAGACCCCCGACAGCGAGAGCTACCACGACTACAGCGTGGACGACGAGGACCAGCCCCAGGGCGAGGGCGACAGCCTGGTCGACGACCGCGGCCTCACCGAGCCGCTCGACGAGGGCTACTCGCCGCCGGAGAAGTGGTCGGCCGCGCAGGGGTTCGGCAACACCCCCCTGGAGGAGGCCACCGGCGAGACGCTCGACCAGCGCCTGGGCCAGGAGATCCCCGAGCCCGA
This sequence comes from Nocardioides sp. 616, assembly GCF_002930065.1. Classification (NCBI taxonomy): domain Bacteria; kingdom Bacillati; phylum Actinomycetota; class Actinomycetes; order Propionibacteriales; family Nocardioidaceae; genus Nocardioides; species Nocardioides sp. 616. The sequence goes on from NZ_POAG01000010.1 coordinate 182,204, forward strand.
CCCCTACGAGGCGGCGGCAGAGGCCGAGGCCGAGGAGCAGCTCGACGACGGCGAGGTCGGTGCGGAGCGCGCCGGGCGCCTGGTCGACCCCGATGCCGGCATCGGCGAGGACACCGAGAAGGAGCTGATCGGCGAGGACGTCGGTATCGACGGCGCCGGCGCGAGCGCCGAGGAGGCCGCGGTCCACATCGTCGAGGAGTAGGCGCTGCCCGCGGTCGGCGGCGTCGGTAGCCGAGCACGGGCGGGATGGCGCCTAGAATCCTCATATGAGGGGGACACATGAGCGCCGGTGATCCCTGGGCGGGCCTGTCACACGACCCGCGGGCGCCGGAGCACGCGCACCTCCGCTCGGCCCAGCGCGACCGGGACGCCGTGGCACAGGTCCTGGCTGAGAGCTTCGCGGACGGGCGCCTGGACCGCGAGGAGTTCGACGCGCGCTCGGAGACGCTCACCGCTTCGCGCACCCTGGGCGAGCTGCCACCCCTGGTGGCGGACCTGGTGCCCCCTGCGCCGCTGCACCAGCCGACCCCCTACCAGTCCGGTCTTCCGCTCGAGCAGGTCGAGGCGATCCGGGCCAGGGCCGTCCAGCGCTACGAGCGCCGGCGCCAGGAGTCGTTGTGGACCTTGATCACCGTCAGCCTCATCTGCTTCACCGTGTGGGGAGTGGGCTCGCTCGGCGGCGGTCCGGGCTTCCCCTGGCCGCTCATCGTGCTGGCTGCGTTGGCCGCGCACCACGTCCGGGTGGTGCTCGAACGCCGACGCAGCATCGAGGAGGAGACCGGGCGATTGGAGCGCAAGGCTCTGAAGGCGCAGGAACGCAAGGCTCTGAAGGCACGCGAGCGCGAGGCACGACTTCCCGAGGCCGAGGCCTGACCCTGGAAGCCGCCGGCCTCAGGGCTGCTCGACGTACCAGCTGGTCAGCCCGCGTGCGGCCCGCCGGATCAGGGAGATATGCATGTGGTCCCGGTGCCGCAGCGTGACAGAGCAGCCCTTGCGCCGCGGGCAGGCCGAGCTGCGGTAGGGCCGTTCGGCGAAGCCGTGGTACGCCGACCAGATGCGGTCGTTCCAGATCACGTACATGATGCCCATCCGCCGGGCCAGCGCGTGCGGGTTGCCCGCCTGGTCAGGGGCGAACACCTCGTCGAGGAACTGCTCGGCGATCAGCGTGTCCGCCCGGGACCGCGCCTGCAGCATCCAGTCGAAGGCTCGCGCCTCCTTGTGCTCGGAGGTGCCGGAGCCGGCACAGCTGCTGCCGATGGGGCCCATCCCCCCGCCCCGTGCGACCAGGGACTCGGCCAGCCGGAGCACCCCCGACCTGGCCTGGCGTCGGCACCTGGTCTGGGGCTGGTAGTCGGCGTACGACTCGATCGCGGAGGTGAAGAGCGCCGGCGTCTCCTTGGCATGTGCCGCGACCACCCCTGCGGGAACCAGCAGGCCAGCGCCGACCAGTGCCCCGACCAGGGCCGCGACCAGGGTGGCGACGAGAGTGAGGGGGACCATGCGGAACCGGCTGTCGAGCACGTCGGGACGGTACGCCGAGCCGACCGCCGCCGTCCGCCGTACCGAGATTTCGGTACGGCGGAC
>NZ_POAG01000010.1:184066-208390 GCF_002930065.1 Nocardioides sp. 616
CTCGATCGTCGTGGGCAGCTCTCCGGCCTCGGTGAAGAGGTCGGCGAGGGACTGCGAGGCCACGATGATCTCGTCGGTCACCGGACCGACGTCGGACTTCTTGTTCTCGGTCACCACGGTGGTGGTGCTCTCCGGCAGGCCGGACTCCTCGGCCCAGGCCTTGCCCCACGCCTCGTGGTTGTCCACGGCCCAGGCGAACCCCTGGCGGACCCGATCGACGAAGTCGACGATCATCTCCCGGGTGTCGGTCTCCTCGAGCGACTTGCTCGAGGCGATCTCGAACTGCAGGCCGTTGTCGTCAGGAGCGCCACCGGCGATCTCCACGGCGTCGGCCTCCTGGATGGCCTGGGTCACGAACGGGTCCCACACCACCCAGGCGTCCACCGCACCGGAGGTGAAGGCGGCGAGCCCGTCGGCCGGGGCGAGGTAGTTGGCCTCGATGTCGTCGAGCCCGAGGCCGGCCCGGTTGAGCGCCTTGATCAACATGCCGTGCGAGGAGGTGCCACGGCCGACGGCGACCTTCTTGCCCTTCAGGTCCTCCACACTCTTGATGTCGGAGCCCTCGGGCACCAGGACGGAGTCGGAGTGGGAGTCGCGCTCCACGACCGCGGCGACGATCTTGAAGTCCGCGTCGGCCGCGGCGCCGAAGATCGGCGGGGTGCTGCCGACCCACGCCACGTCGATCTGGTCCGCGGAGGCTGCCTCCACGATCGGCGGACCGGCGGTGAACTCGGACCACTCGATCTCGTAGGGCAGGTCCTCCAGCAGCTCGGCCTGCTTGAGGATCGCGCGGATGCCGTCCTTCTGGACGCCGACCCGCAGGACGGGCTTGCCGCTGTCGGAGGAGGCCGCGTCCCCGTCGCCGCCGCAGGCGGCGAGCGTGGTCGCGAGGGCGAGGGCGCCGAGCGGCGCGAGGCTGCGTCGGACCCGTCCGGGTCGGGTGCTGGTGCTGGTCATCGCGTTGCTCCTGAGTGGTGTGTGGACATGGGTTCAGTGGCGCCGTCGCCGGTGACCCCGAGCAGCGACAGGAGCGCGACGCGGCGCGAGACCACCTCGGGGTCCTCGCGCCGGCGAGGGCGCGGCAGGTCCAGGCGCTCGTCGTGCACCAGGTGCCCCTCGGCGATGACCAGGACCCGGTCCGCGAGCAGCAGGGCCTCCTCGACGTCGTGGGTGACCAGCAGCACCGCCGGGCCGTGGCTCTGCCACAGGTCCTGCACCAGCTGCTGGGCCGAGATCCGGGTGAGGGCGTCCAGCGCGCTGAACGGCTCGTCGAGAAGCAGCAGGTCGGGCTCCCGGACCAGGGCCCGGGCCAGGGCCACCCGCTGCCGCTGGCCGCCGGAGAGCTCGCGGGGCCAGGCGTCCTCGCGGCCGGCGAGCCCGACCTCGGCCAGCATGGCCCGCCCGTGTCCCTCGGGGTCCTCGCCGCGGTGACCGAGGATCACGTTCTCCAGGGCGTGGCGCCAGGGCAGCAGCCGCGGGTCCTGGAAGACGACCGCGGGCTCGCGACCGGTGCGCACCTCCCCGGTGGCGCCCTGGTCGAGACCGGCGAGCACCCGCAGCAGGGTGGACTTGCCCGAGCCCGAGTGCCCCAGCAGCGCCAGGAACTCGCCGGGCTGGATCTCCAGGTCGACGCCAGCGAGCACCTCGTTGCCGCCGAAGCTGCGGCGTACGTCGCGCAGCCGGACGACCGGCTCCTGCCCGCTCATGCCGTCACCCCCTCGTCGCGCCAGCGCAGAGCTCGACGCTCCAGCACCCGCACCATGGCGTCGGTGATCAGGCCGAGGACGGCGTAGGCGAGCAGACCGACGACGATGACGTCGGTCTGCAGGAAGTCGCGCGCGTTGTTGATCAGGTAGCCCAGGCCGGCCCCGGCGTTGATCTGCTCGGCCACGATGAGGGCGAGCCAGGCGACCCCGAGCGACTGCCGCAGGCCCACCAGGGCCCCGGGCAGCACAGCAGGGAGCATGACGTGACGCACCCGCTCGACGGTGGAGAGCCGCAGCGAGGTGGCCAGCTCCAGCAGCTCCGGGTCCACGCTGCGCAGCGCTGCGACCAGGTTGAGGTAGAGCGGAATGACGACACCGAGCGCCACCAGGTAGATCTTGGGCTCTTCCTTGATGCCGAACCAGACGATGAACAGCGGCACCAGGCCGAAGAGCGGGATGGTCCGCACCATCTGCATCAGCGGGTCGACCAGCGCGTCGCCGATGCGGCTCAGGCCGGTGATGACTCCCAGCACCACGGCCGCCACGGCGCCGATCAGGAAGCCCAGGGAGGCACGCTGCAGGGAGACCAGCACGGCCTCGGTGAGCTTGCCGCTCTCGGTCAGCTCCCAGGCGGTGACGGCCAGGTCAGCAGGCGAGGCCAGCGTCTTGGGGTCCAGCAGCCCGGTCGAGGAGGCGACCTGCCACAGCACCACCAGCGCGAGGGGGCTCACCCAGCGCAGGGCCGCGGCCCGCAGCCCCGCCGAGCGGGCACCGCCGGCGCGGCCTCGCGTGGCAGCCCCGGCGAGCCCGGTGGACTGCGGGTCCGACCCCAGCACCACCCCCGCGGCCGGGGCGGTGCGCACTCCTGCGCGCTCCAAGGACGTCGAGGTTTGGCTCATGCCCTAGATATTAGACTAATTTACTGGACTTACTCTTCTGTGTCCCGCGTGTCGGACGTCACAACCCGCACAGGGCCTTGCCGTAGCAGCGCGACAGGTCACCACCCGCGTAGTAGCCGTAGCCGGCGATGGGCACGTAGCCGCCCGACTCGTACAACGCGATGGCCTCCGGCTGCCGGCCCCCGGTCTCCAGGATCATCCTCGCCACGCCGGCCTCCCGGGCGCTCTCCTCCAGCCGGGCCAGCATCAGCCGGGCCAGGCCGCGCTGACGGTGCTCCGCCGCGACGTACATCCGCTTGATCTCCGCGCACGGTCCCGGCTCCATCCCCTCCGGCACGGCGTGCCAGCGCCAGGCTCCGGTGGCCACCGCCTCGGGACCGAGGTAGCCCACGAAGAACGCGCCGCGCCCCTCCGCGAACTCGCCCGCGTCGATGGGCGCCTCGTCGGGACCTCCGTAGCGCACCACGTACTCAGCCTGGACCTGCGCGACCAGGCGGACCGCGTCCGGATGGTCGAACGCGCGACGCTCGATGTGCGGCGTGCAACCGGCCGTTCCGGCGGCGCGTTCGGGGGTGCTCGTCACGTGACCTCATTTCGTCGTACCCGCCTGGACGGTGCCAGAATAGGCGGCGGCCCGAGGGCCGCTGACAGCGTCGTCAGGCCTCCCGCTCGCCAACCGAAAGGAAGCCCTGGTGACCGTCACCGCCGACGCCCTCCAGATCCCCGCCGACCTCCTCCCCGCGGACGGTCGCTTCGGAGCAGGGCCCTCCAAGATCCAGCCCAGCCACGTCGCCGCCCTGGCGGCCACCGGCACCTCGCTGCTGGGCACCTCGCACCGACAGGCCCCGGTCCGCGACACCGTCGCGCGGGTGCGCGAGGGACTGGCCGCGCTGTTCGACCTGCCTGCGGGCTACGAGGTGGTGCTCGGCAACGGCGGGGCGACCGCGTTCTGGGACATCGCCGCCTTCGGCCTGGTGCGCCACAAGAGCCAGCACCTGTCCTTCGGCGAGTTCTCCGCCAAGTTCGCCTCCTCCACCAAGGCCGCACCCTGGCTGGCCGACCCCTCGGTGATCGCCGCCGAGCCGGGCTCGCGGCCCGAGGCCGTCGCCGAGGACGGCGTCGACGCCTACGCCTGGGCGCACAACGAGACCTCCACCGCCGTGATGGCACCTGTCGCCCGCCCCGGCAGCATCGACGAGGACGCCCTGGTGCTGATCGACGCCACCTCGGGTGCCGGCGGCCTCCCGGTCGACCTGAGCGAGGTCGACACCTACTACTTCGCGCCGCAGAAGTGCTTCGCCTCCGACGGCGGCCTGTGGCTCGCGATCATGTCGCCCCGGGCGCTGGACCGCGCCGCGGAGATCGCCGGCAGCGACCGCTACATCCCGCCGTTCTTCGACCTGCCCACCGCGATCGACAACTCGACCAAGAACCAGACCTACAACACCCCGTCGGTGGCCACCCTGTTCCTGATGGCCGAGCAGCTGGACTGGATGAACGCCCAGGGCGGCCTCGCCGCCATGGTGGCGCGGACCACCGCCTCCTCCGACGTGCTCTACGGCTGGGCCGAGAAGACCTCCTACACCACGCCGTACGTCGCGAACCCGGACCACCGGTCCCTGGTGATCGGCACCATCGACTTCGAGGAGTCCATCGACGCCGCGCAGATCGCTGCGGTGCTGCGGGCCAACGGGGTCGTGGACACCGAGCCCTACCGCAAGCTGGGCCGCAACCAGCTGCGGATCGCGATGTACCCGGCGATCGACCCCGCCGACGTCGAGCGGCTGACCGGCTGCATCGACTACGTGGTCGAGCACCTCTGACTGGGTGTTCCTAGTCAGCCGGGCGCCCGCTGACGTCGATGTGCGGATGTGCGTGCAGCCACCTGCTGAGCAACGGGAGCACGGCACGCAGGTCGCCTCCGTCGGCTTCGGCGTGGGCGGCGGAGCGGGCTACCGAGGTGGCGTTGAAGGCGATGGCCAGACCGACCGCGGAGAAGAGCGGCAGGTCGGATCTGCTGTCACCGATGGCGGCGCAGCGAGCCGGGTCCACACCGAGCTCCGCGGCCACACCAAGTGCGAAGTCGCGCTTGCCCGTCTCATCGAAGTGCTCAGCGACCTCGCCGCTGTAGCAACCCTCGATCACCTCCAGGCGAGGGCCGCTGGCATGGCCGAAGCCGAAGCGCTCACACAGGTAGGTCCCGACCGGCTCCCAGGCCAGGGTGGCCAACACGGGCAGCAGGTCCTGCCGCCGGCACCAGGCAACGGTCTCGGCGATGCCATCGACCAGGGGTAGGGACTCCAGGAAGTCGCGCACGTGCGCCGGAGTGCGGCCGGCCCAGCCGCGGGCGTCGAGGACGGAGACTTCCCGGTTGCTCAGGGTCCCGGCGGCGTAGCCAGCCTCCGCCTCGCGGACGACATCGGCATGACCCAGCAGGTCCGCCAGGTGCTGCCCACTGCTGGTCTGCGGGACCAGCGTCCCGTCGACATCGAAGAAGACCGCCCCACGCACCACACCAGAAGGCTACTGGCACCCGACCGCGCCCACGTCGAACACGCGAACGTCCAGGTCCCGGCCTAGCTCGCGTCGAGCCGGGTCCGGACCGCGTCGTACGTGCGCCTGCCGAAGGCCACCAGGCGGGCCTCCTCGACCCGCGTCGGGGTGGCCCGGAGCGTCTCGAGCGCCGCGTCGATCGCGTCGTCCAGCGGCCAGCCGTAGACGCCCGCGCTGACCAGCGGGAACGCCACGCTGCGCGCCCCGAGCTCGTCGGCGACCTCCAGCGCCCGGCGGTAGCAGGAGGTGAGCAGGGCGCGGTCGGTCTCACCCCGGGTGTAGTTGGGTCCCACCACGTGGATCACCCAGCGTGCCGGCAGCCTGCCCGCGGTGGTCCAGCCCGCGTCGCCGGTGGCCAGGCCGCGCGGGAAGCGGCGTACGCAGTCGGCCAGCACCTCCGGCCCGCCGGCGGCATGGATCGCGCCGTCCACCCCTCCCCCGCCGCGCATCGCCCGGTTGGCGGCGTTGACCACCGCGTCCACCTGCTGGGTGGTGATGTCACCCTGCACCACGGTCAGCTCCATGACTCCCCCTACTCCCCGGCGAGCAGCTCGAGCACCGCCCGCTCCAGCGCGTCCTGACGTTCGTCAGAGGTCGGATATGTGCGGCTGGCGGCCGCCCCGATGGTGCGGCCCTCCTCGTAGGCGTCCACGACCCGGGGGTCCACGTAGGAGGCCTTCGCCAGGGCCGGGGTGTTGCCCAGGAACTCCGAGACCTCGCGCATCGTCGCGGACACCGCTCGCTTGCGGGACGCCTTCGTGTGACCCGGCTCCGACGTCTGGGCCAGCGCTGCCGCGGCGATCACCGTGGCGTGCCAGGTCCGGAAGTCCTTCGCGGTCGCCTCGACCCCGGTGGTCTCGCGGATGTAGGAGTTGACCGTCGCGGAGTCCAGGGTGCGCCAGGTCCGGCCGTCCTTCCACGCCAGCAGCCGCGGCTCGCCCGGGGCGCGGCGGCGGCGCATCACCTCCAGCGCCTCCACCACCGCCGGGTCGTCGATCTCAATGCAGTGCTCCACACCGGACTTGCCCACGAAGCAGAAGACCAGCCGGTCCCCCTTGCGGCTCACGTGGCGCCGCTCCAGGGTGGTGAGGCCGAAGCTCCCGTTCTGGTCGGCGTACACGTCGTTGCCGATCCGGAAGTAGCCCAGGTCGAGCAGCCGGGTGGCGACGGCGCAGGCGCGGCTCAGCTCCATGCCCTCGGTGCCGAGGTCGGTGAGCACCTTCTCCCGGGCCCTCGACATCGCACGGCCGAAGTCGAGCACCCGGTCGAACTTCGCCGCGTCGCGGCGGGCCCGCCACTGCGGGTGGTAGAGGTATTGGCGGCGCCCGGCGTCGTCGGTGCCCACCGCCTGCAGGTGGCCGTGGGGGTACGGCGTGACCCAGACGTCGCGCCAGGCGGGCGGGATGACCAGGTCCCGCACCCGCCGCGCGTCGTCCTCGGACAGCCGCTCGCCGTCCTGGTCGAGGTAGACGAAGCCCTTCCCGGCGCGCCGGCGGCTCCAGCCAGGCTGGTCAGGAGCGGTGCGGCGCAGTCGTGGCATGGACACATCTTCACATCGCCGCGCAACAGTCCCGGGCCGAACCGGCGCGGGACAGCGCGGGATCAGCGCGGGCGGACCGCCCGGACCAGCAGCCCCGCGATCAGTACCGCGATGCCGGCGTTGAGCAGCCAGGCCCAGCCCGGCTCCGGTGCCTGCTCCGGCGTGCCGTCCTCCGGGCCGGGCGAGACGGGGGCTGACGGGGCGGCGGACGGGGCGGCGCGCGTCATGGCTGCGGTCACCGAGTCCGGCAGCGGCACCCGCAGCACGTCGGTGAACTGGCCCTCGGTGCCCACCAGCACCTCGCCGTCCGCGGTGACGGTGACGGCCTCACCCTGCTGCTGCCGCGGAAGGGGGATCTCGCCCACCAGCTCCAGGTCGGGGAACGTGTAGACGAAGGCGGAGGTGTAGTTGCGCAGGATCAGGTGCTCGCCGTCGGGGAAGAAGGCGCCGTCGGTGACCATGCCGGCCACCTGGCCCAGCGCCGTCAGCTCGTTGGGCGCGGCAGGATCCAGCTCACGCGGGGCGGCGTGCACCTGGCCGCCGAAGACGACCTTGCTGACCACCAGCAACCGGCCCGTGACCGGGTGCGCCAGCAGGGCCTCGGCGTCCCGCGGACCGTCGGGATAGGTCAGCTCGAACCGCGCCGGGGTCACCGCCCGCTCCCCCTCCCCCACCGGCACGCGCAGCACCTCGACCGAGGAGCGGCGGCCCCGGTTGTCCCCGATGTCGCCCACCCACACCTGGTCCGGGCCCGCGGGGGCGACCGCCTCCACGTCGGTCGGGTCACCGGACCAGGTGGTGACTCCGACGGTGTCCCCGGTCGCGACGTCGACGGTGAAGACCCGTCCGGTGTCGCCGCTGTCGTTGACGGTGGCCACCCGGCCCCCGGCCAGCGTCGCCAGCCCGGAGGACTCCACGACCTCGGGGTCGGTGTAGGCGAAGACCGCCTCCCCCCGGTCCGGGTCGTCGCCGAGCGCGCTGCCGAGGGAGAACGGGACGGCCAGGGCCACCGCGGCCAGCCAGCCGCCGGCCTCGGAGAGCGCGACCACGACGTCCCGCCTCAGTCCAGCAGCTCGGCCAGGCGGGGCCGGATCCCCCAGGTGGAGACGAGGTCGTCGTACTCCTTGCGCACGCCGCCGCCCTTGACCACCGCTCCGGTGCGCACCGCGCGGAGCAGGGTGTTGCGGGGCGTGTGCTCGCTCTCCACGAACTCCACCACGTCGACCCGGTAGCCGTGCAGCCGCAGGATCGAGGCGCGCAGCGCGTCGGTGAGGGTGTCGGCGAACCGCTCCCGCAGGATCCCGTGGCGGGTCAGCATCGCGTACGGCGCCGGGGTCGGGGTACGGCGCAGCTGGGCGGCCACGTCGTGGTGGCAGCACGGCGCGGCGAGCACCAGCGACGCCTGCCACTGCACGGCGCGGGCCAGCGCCTCGTCGGTCGCGGTGTCGCAGGCGTGCAGGGCCAGCACCACGTCGGGCGGCTCGGGCAGGGTGGCCTCGGCGATGCTGCCCACCACGAACGAGGCGTCGATGCCGAGCTCGCTCGCCACCCGGGAGTTGTGCTCGGCCGACTGCTGCTTCACGTCCACCCCCGTGACGTGCACGGGCAGGCCGCGCACGTGGGTCAGGTAGCGCTGCGCCGCGAACGTCAGGTAGGCGTTGCCGCACCCCAGGTCCACCACCCGCAGCGGGTCCGCCTCGGTCGGCTTGCGCAGGTGCCCCTTGCTCCGCGCCTCGGTGAGGGAGGCGTCCAGCAGCCGGAGGAACTCCTCCACCTGACGGTACTTCGCCTGCCGGGACGGCTTGACGCGCCCCTCGGCGGTGGAGATGCCCAGACTGATCAGCACCGGGTCGTCCTCGGCGAGCATCCGGGACTTGTCCCGGTCGTGCCCGCGCTCCACCTCGACCTCCTCGGCCCGCGCGGTGGTGTGCACCATCGCCTCGAGCTTCTTCGTCACCCGGACCTGGTGCTGCTCGGTGGTGGTCTCCACGTGCCAGTGTGCGAACGGCTCGTCGAGCAGGTCGTCCACGGCCTCGCGGGCGGGACTGGGCTGCCCCACCTCGCCGAGGGCGTAGTTGGAGGTGTGCGCCTGCGTCTCGTCATACGCCGTGACCTGGAGGTGGCGACCCGCCTTGAGGTCCACGTAGCGCAGCTCGACGCGCTTCCAGCGGGGGTGCTGCCCCTTCTGGCGGCCCGAGGCGACGGCCCGGACCAGCACGTCGGGGTCCAGGATCAGGGTGCGCATCCGCATCAGCGCGCGGAGCAGTGGTTCGGCAGCCATCAGCGGAGCCTCACTTGACCAGGGCGGCGACGAGCACGATCAGGATCAGACCCCCGAGCGCCAGCGGGATCACGAGGCGGCGGTGATGGGGGTTCATGACACCGATGCTAGTCCGCGGTGACGCGCCGCCCCACATCCGCCAGCGCGCCCGCGAGCAGCTCGGCGAGGTGCACGGCGTGCACGTCGGCGAGGTCGTCGAGCTGGTGCCGGCAGGAGAGGCCGTCGGCCAGCACCACCGCGCCCGGGTTGGCCCGGACCGCGGGCAGCAGCTGCAGCTCGGCGACGGCGACCGAGACCTCGTAGTGGCCCGCCTCCATGCCGAAGTTGCCGGCCAGGCCGCAGCAGCCACCGACCCGGGTGACGTGGGCACCGGCCTTCGCCAGGAGCCGGGCGTCGGCCTCCCAGCCCAGCACCGACGCGTGGTGGCAGTGCGGCTGGGCCACGATCTCCACCCCGCTCAGGTCGGGCGGGGTCCAGTCCAGCTGGTCGAGCAGCTCGGCGAGGGTCTTGATTCCCGAGGCCACCGTCTCGGCGCGCGGGTCGTCGGTCAGCTGCACCGCGTCCGAGCGCAGCGTCGCCAGGCAGGACGGCTCCAGGCCGATCACCGGCGTACCGGAGGCCACGTACGGCTCCAGCACGGCGACCGTCTTCTCGATGGTGGAGCGGGCGTGCTCCAGCTGGCCGGTGGAGATCCAGGTGAGTCCGCAGCACGCGTCGGAGGGAATCAGCTCCGCCCGCAGCCCGGCGGCGGCCAGCAGGTCGATGGCCGCCTTGGCCGAGGAGGGCCGGAAGTGGTCGGTGAAGGTGTCGGCCCAGATCCACACGTCCGGGGCGCTGGCTGCGTGCTGCTTGCGTGAGCGCCCCAGCAGCGACTGCGCGCTGCGGGGGGCCACCGAGGGCAGGGAGCGTCGGGCGTCCATCCCGGCCACCTTGCTGGCCAGTCGGGTCACGGGCCCGGTGCCCATCGCCTTGTCGAGCCAGCCACGGCCGAAGGAGCCGGGCGCCAGCCGGACCAGCGCGGGCAGCCAGCCGAGCGTGTAGTGACTGCGGGGCCGCCGGCGCCCCTGGTAGGTCTGGTGCAGCGCCTCGGACTTGTAGGTGGCCATGTCGACGCCGGTGGGGCAGTCCCGGGCGCAGCCCTTGCAGGACAGGCAGAGGTCCAGCGCGTCGTGCACCGCGGGGTCGGCCAGCCCGTGCACCAGGGTGCCGTCCAGCGCCTCCTGCAGGGTCCGGGCCCGGCCGCGGGTGGAGTCCTTCTCGTCCCGGGTGGCCTGCCAGGACGGGCACATCACGCCGGCGGCGGAGCCGGCACCGGGCACGGTGACGCACTTGCCGACGCCGGTGCAGCGGTGCACCGCGGCGCCCATCGAGGTGTCCTCGACGAACCGCAGCAGGGTCGGCACCTGCGCGACCGGCCGGCCGGGACGCAGGTCGGCGTCCAGCGGCGCGGGGTCGACCAGCACCCCGGGGTTGAGCACCCCGTCGGGGTCGCAGATCGCCTTGGCCGCGCCGAAGAGCCGCATCGACTCCGCGTCGTACATCCGCGACAGCAGCTCGGAGCGGGCCCGCCCGTCCCCGTGCTCGCCGGAGAGCGAGCCGCCGTGGGCGACGACCCGGTCGGTGGCGGCCTCGAGGAACTCGCGGAAGACCTTGCGCCCGGTCTCCCCCTCGTGGAAGGGGAAGTCGATGCGCACGTGCACGCAGCCGTCGCCGAAGTGGCCGTAGGGCACGCCCTGGAGGTCGAACTCGGTGAGCAGCTCGTCGAAGTCGCGCAGCCAGGCGCCCAGCCTGGCTGGGGGCACGGCGGCGTCCTCCCACCCCGAGTACGCCGGCCGGCTCAGGCTGCGGGCCGCCAGCCCGGCACCGTCCTCGCGGATCCGCCACAGCGCGGTCGCGGCGGAGGGGTCGGCCACCTCGAGCCGCTCCAGCTCGCCGGCGTCGGACAGCCGGCCCTCGCCGGTGACCTCCACGAAGAGCCACCCGGCCCCGCGGGGCAGGTCGGGCACCGAGGAGCCGGCGGCGCGGACCAGGTCGACGATCCGGGCGTCGAGGCCCTCGCAGGCGACCAGGCCCAGGCCCTGTGCGGGCGCGGAGTCCAGGATGCCGGGGACGGCGTCGGCGGCTTCGGCCATCGAGGGGTAGCCGAGCACGAAGAGCCGGCGCGGCTCCTCGGCGACCAGCCGCACCGTCGCGCCGAGGACCAGCGCCAGCGTGCCCTCCGAGCCGACCAGGAAGCGGCCGACGTCGCGGCGCTCGGGCAGCAGGTGCTCCATCGAGTAGCCGCTGACCTGACGCGTGAACTGGCCGAACTTGGTGCGCACGTGACCCAGGGAGCCGTCGACCAGGGTGGCGAGCTCGGCGGCCACCCGGTCCTGGGCGGGGGTGCCGCTGCGCAGCGAGGCGGTGCTGCCGTCCCCGTAGGCGACGTCGAGGCCCACCACGTTGTCGCTGGTGCGCCCGTAGCCCAGGGCCCGGGAGCCGCAGGCGTTGTTGCCGATCATCCCGCCGATCGTGCAGCGGGTGTGCGTGGAGGGGTCGGGCCCGAAACGCAGCGCGTGCGGCGCGGCCACCTGCTGGAGCGCGGCGTGCACCACGCCCGGGTCGACGCGCGCGGTGCGGGCCTCGGCGTCGATCTCGTGGACCCGATTGAGGTGGCGCGAGGTGTCCACCACGATCCCGGGGCCCACCGCGTTGCCGGCGATCGAGGTGCCGGCGCCGCGCATGGTGAGGCCGACGCCGGTCTCCCGGGCCACCCCGAGGGCAGCCACGATCTCGTCGGGGTGCCGGGGCCGGACCACGACCTGGGGCACCACGCGGTAGAGGGAGGCGTCGGAGGAGTAGACGGCGCGGGTGACGTCGGCGTCCGAGACGTCGGTGAGCCCCGCGCGGCCCAGGGCGGCGAGCAGTCCGCCGGTCGACTCAGGCATCGGCACTCCGCACGGTCAGCACACCGACATTGTGCCAGCCGTCCGTGGCCGCCCCGGACCCGACGGCCGTCGCGGACGCCCGCCTCACCACAGCTCGAGGGACTCCCGGAACACCTCGGCCAGGTCCGCCTCGCCGACCGCCTTGGGCGCGGTGGCCAGCAGCCGCTGCTGGGCCAGCGCACCGGCCACCAACTCCTCGACGTCGGCTGCGCCGTAGCCCACCGCGGCCAGCCCGTTGGGGATGCCGATGTCGTGCATCAGGGTCCGCAGCACCGACGGCAGCGCGTCGGGTCCCTCGGTCCTGCCGGTCGGGTCCAGCATCCGCGCGGCGGCCAGGTGGCGGTCCGGGTCGGCGTCGAAGGTGAAGGCGAAGGCGGCCGGCGCGGTCAGCGCCACCGCCATCCCGTGCGGCACGATCGGCTCCGCCCCCGGGTAGCCCTCGGGGTGGAAGTCACGCACCCGCCCGGCGATCGGGTAGGCACAGGCGTGCGGGATGTGCACCCCGGCGTTGCCGAAGCCCAGTCCGGCGAACGTCGCCGCGAGCGCCATCTGCTCCCGGGCGTGCGGGTCCCCGCCGTCGCGCACGGCGTCGCGGAACGACCCGGCGAGCAGCGTGAGCGCCTTGCTGGCCCACATGTCCGCCACCGGGTTGGCCCCGCAGTAGGGCACCCGCTGCTCGGGCGCCTTGGCCTCGAAGTCGGCGTACCAGCGGGCGGTCCAGCTCTCCAGGGCGTGGCACAGGATGTCCATCCCGGCGGCCGCGGTGACCGCGGCGGGCTGGGTCATCGTCAGGTCCGGGTCCACCACGGCGAGCCGGGGGCGCAGCGCGGGGTGGCTGATCCCGGTCTTGACCTGCAGCGCCAGCACGTCGAGGACGCAGATGGTCGTGGACTCCGACCCGGTGCCGGTGGTGGTGGGCACGGCCACCAGCGGCAGCAGGGGCTGCTCGGGCGCGCGCGCCTTGCCGATGGGAGCGTTGAGGTAGTCCATCAGCTCGCCGGGGTTGGTGGTGAGCAGGTTGACCGCCTTGGCGGTGTCGATGCTGGAGCCACCGCCCACGGCCACGATCGCGTCGAAGGGTCCGGCATCCCGGGCGGAGGCGATGGCGTGCTCCAGCGAGGCGTCCGTGGGCTCCACGTGCACCTGGTCGTAGGTGGTGACGTCGAACCCCGCGGCGCCCAGCCGCTCCGCGATCCGGGCCGGGTGGCCGGTGGCGGCCACGCCGGCGTCGGTGACCAGCAGCACCCGCCGAGCGCCGTACTGACCCAGGTCGTGGGCCAGCTCGGCAGACGCTCCCCTGCCGAACTTCAACGCGGGCGCTGCGTAGGTGAAGACCTGCTCGGTCACGACGTTCCCTTCCGTGGTGCACTCAGTCGAACTGGGACGCGGCCCGGGCCGCGAGCAAAGCGTGCCGCACCACGTCCAGAACCTCCACCGTCCCGTCCTCGATCTGTGCGAGCGGCACAAAGGCAGCGGCGTCCGTGGTGCCGTCGGTCTCCGCGACCCGGGGCTCGGCGCCGGGGTCCACCTCGGCCCGGAATACCAGGTGCACCCCGTGGAAGTCCTCGAAGCGCCCACGGGGGGCGGTCCCGGAGAAGTGCACGTCGTGCACCGTGAGCAGCGGCCCGACGGTGCACTCCACCCCGCACTCCTCGGCGACCTCGCGCACCAGCGCCGAGACCGGCGGCTCACCGTGGTCCACCCCGCCGCCGGGCAGGGTCCAGGTGCCGGCGTGGAAGCCGCGCGCCGAGATCCGGGTGAGCAGCACCTCGTCCCCGTTCTGCAGCGGGGTGGAGACGGGCCGACGGGTGATCAGGGCGTACGCCGCGAGCCGCTGCAGCCTCACCGGCCGGAGGTCCCGCAGCGCCTCGGTGACCATCGGGACCACGGGGAGCGCACCGGACTCCACGTCGGCGACGGAGTGCCAGGCGGCCTCGACGGTCGACCCGTCGACCTCCTGCACCTCCGGGACCGGCGAGTCAGGAGGCACCCAGCCCTCGTAGACGATCCGGATGGCGTGTGCGTCCACCACGCGCCCCTCCCGGCGCACGCCGGGCATGTGGGCGGAGTAGACGTGCGCGGTCTCGCTCACGGTGGCTGCCAGCCCGGTCTCCTCCATCACCTCGCGCACCACGGCCAGCCGTGGCTCCTCGCCGTGGTCCAGCCCGCCACCGGGCAGCGTCCACAGCTCGTGCGGGGAGACCCGCTCGGCCAGCCGGCTCAGCAGGATCTCCTCCACCGCACCCTCGAGCCGGCGCCTGATCACGGCGTACGCCGCCACCCGCTGGTGCAGGGGCAGGGGTCCTCGCGGCGTCATGCCCCCAACCTAGGCGATCGGGCCGAGCCGCGCGGATGATCGATATGGTGGCTGGATGCCTGGACGTCGGGACCCGTGGTTGGACAACGCGAAGGCGATCCTGGTCATCCTCGTCGTGGTCGGGCACGCCATCGTGCTGCTGCCCTACGGCGATCCGAAGTCCCGGGTCTACGACTTCCTCTACTACTTCCACATCCCGGCGTTCGTGCTGGTCTCGGGCTACCTCTCGCGCAAGTTCGCCTGGACTCCGCGCCACCTCACCGCCCTGGTCACCACCCTGGTGGTGCCCTACGTGATCTTCGAGTGGTTGATGGCCGCCTTCCGGGTCTACGTCGTCGGCCAGCCCAGCAGCATGGAGGTGCTGCAGCCGTTGTGGCTAAACCCGCACTGGCCGATGTGGTACCTGGTGGCGCTGGTGCTGTGGCGCCTGGCGACGCCGCTGCTGGTCCGGCACTGGCTGATGGTGCCGGCGGCGGTGGCCGTCAGCCTGGCCGCCGGCGAGGTGGATCTGGAGCTCTTCGACCTCAACCGGGTCCTGGGCCTGCTGCCGTTCTTCGTCATCGGGCTGCACCTGCCCCGCCGCGGCCTGGAGCTGCTGCAGGCCCGCTGGACCGGGCTCGTCGGCCTCGCCGTGCTGGCCGGCATCTGGTGGCTGACCACGCGCACCGACGACCACTGGAGCACCCAGTGGCTCTACTACCGCTCCTCCTACGACACGCTCGGGGTGTCGTTGCGCGAGGGCGCCGAGATCCGCGCCCAGCTCATCCTCGTCGGGCTCGCCGGCACCGCGGCGGTGCTGACGCTGGTGCCCCGGCGCCGCTCCCTGCTGACCGCGGTGGGCGCCTACACGATGGGCGTCTACCTGCTCCACGGCTTCGCGATCCGGTACGCCGAGGCTCAGGGCGTCAGCGACTGGCTGCCCGGCAACGGCTGGACCTCGGTGGCGATCACGGTCGCCGCCGCGGTGGCCCTGGCCCTGTTCCTCGGCTGGCCGCCGGTGGCGCGGCGGCTGCTGTGGCTGGTCGACCCGGTCAACCAGGTGCTGTCGCTGCGGAGGCGAGCTCGCCGGGGTCCGGCAGCCCCGGAGAACCGCTCGGCCCCCAGCTCGGGCTGAGCGCGGAGCGCGGCAGCTGGTCCAGGGCCAGCGCCTCCTCGCGGTCGGGGGCGTGCCCGCCCAGGTGGGCGGGGTGCCAGGGCGCGTGCTCACCGGCTCGAGGCTGGTGGTGGGGCAGCTCCTGGAGACCCTCCAGGAGCTCGGTCAGGCGCCGGCCCAGCTCGATGGTGCCGGCGACCGGGTCCGCGTCGGCACCCAACGTGATCGGCTCGCCGAAGCAGAGGTCGATCCGCCGACCCCGGGTCAGGTCGGGGCCGGGCTCCACCCCGTCGACCGGGCGTCCCACGGAGTAGATCCGCTGGGAGCCCCACAGCGCGGTCGGCACGATCACCGCGCCCGTCTCGCGGGCCAGCGCCGCGGTCCCCCGCATCAGCGAGCGCACCGTGAAGGAGTAGGAGATGCCGGCCTCCGGGAAGATCCCCACCACCTCACCCGCGCGCAACAGCCGACGTGCCCTCAGGTACGCCGCCGCCGGAGCGTCGCGGTCGACCGGGATGTGGCCCATCCGGTCCATCGGACCAGCCAGGCCCGGCGTCTGCCAGACGTCGTGCCGGGACAGGAAGCGGGGGAGGCGGCCTCGGTCTCGCGCCGCCAGGCAGATGGGCAGCGAGTCGAGGTAGGAGACGTGGGTCGCGGCCAGGATCACCGGTCCCGTGGTCGGGACGTGCTCCAGGCCGCGCGTCTCGAGGGTCACGTCGAGGGCCCGGAGCGCGAGCCGCCCGAGCCCGAGCGCGGTGCGGTACCACCCCTCGTCCACGAGCGTCAGGGTAGTGCCGGAGCGGCGTCCGGTCCGGCGGTCAGGAGAACGGGGGGCGGGCGTCCCGGGCCAGCGAGCGCCGTCCCGCCCAGCGCCACAGCCTGGCGGCGCGGTCCCGGTCCTCCTCGGTGACCAGGTTGCCCATCCACCTCAGGGCCAGGGTCATCAGCCAGTCCGAGCGCATGCCGGCCGGGCCGAGCGCGGCGACCACCTTCGGCACCGTGGCGATCCCGGCCAGCCGCCGGGCGATCGAGAAGGACTCGCCGTAGTGCTCGCGCAGCAGGGCGGGCCAGGCCTCGTGCAGGTCGTGGCCACCGGCGATGGTGTCGACCACCAGGCGGCCGGTCTCCAGCCCGTAGTCGATGCCCTCGCCGTTGAGCGGGTTGACGCAGGCCGCGGCGTCACCGATCAGCGCCCAGTTGCGGCCGGCCACGTTGCTCACCGCCCCACCCATCGGGAGCAGCGCCGAGGCCTGGTCCCGCAGCTCGCCGGAGAGCTCGAACTCCTCGCGGCGCTGCTCGCCGTAGAAGCGCATCAGGGGCTTGACCGCGATGTCGGCGGGGCGCTTGGCGGTGGCCAGGGTGCCCACCCCCAGGTTCACGGTGCCGTTGCCGAGGGGGAAGATCCAGCCGTAGCCCGAAAGCACCTGGCCCTGCTCGTCGCGCAGCTCCAGGTGGGAGGAGATCCAGGGGTCCTCGGAGCGGCCCGAGGCGACGTAGGAGCGCCCGGCGACGCCGTAAACGGTGTCGCGGTGCCACTCACGGCCCAGCATCTTGCCCAGGGGCGAGCGCACGCCGTCGGCGACCACGAGCCAGCGGCAGCGCACCTCGACGCGCTCGCCGCCGCGCTCCAGGACCACCGAGGTCACCGTGTCCCCGTGGCGCACCACGTCGACCGCGCGGGCGCCGTCGACGGCGGTCGCGCCGGACTTGATGGCGACGGTGCGCAGGTGGTCGTCCAGCTCGGTGCGCGCCACCGCTGAACCCCAGGAGGGCAGGGAGCCTCCCGGCACCTCCCACGGCAGGTGGAGGGTCTGGCCGAACCCGTGCGCGCGCAGCCCCTGGCTCACGGTGTGGGCGCGCAGCCAGTCCTCCAGGCCGAGGCGCTGCAGCTCGCCGATGGCGCGGGGGGTGAGCCCGTCGCCACAGGTCTTGTCGCGCGGGAACACCGCGGCGTCCACGAGCAGGGTCTCGAAGCCGGAGCGAGCCGCCCAGGAGGCGGCCGCGGAACCGGCGGGACCGGCACCGACGACGAGCACGTCGGTCTGGTCGGGGATCGGGTCGGGCACGGTCGGAATCCTCTCAGGAGCGTGGTTGCGGCCCAAACCCAGCACCTGGAGCGCACGGGGGCTCGACAGCAGCCGGAGTGAGGCGGCAGGTTGGGGGGCTCGCGAATCGTCGAACTCGGAGGTCACGATGAAGCACCGGCGCAGCACTCGGCGCACCGCCGCCACCACGCTCTCCCTCGGACTGTGCACCGCCGTGTGCACCACGCTGGCCGCGCCGGCCCCGGCGGCCCCGGCCCCGGCCCCGGCGGCCCAGGGTCCCCGCACCGACACCAAGGTGCCCACCGCGGTGGGGCGCGGCGGCGCGGTCAGCACCGTCGACCCGGAGGCGACCCGCGCCGGGCTGCAGGTGCTGGAGGACGGCGGCAACGCGGTGGACGCGGCGGTGGCCGCCGCGGCGACCCTGGGCGTGACCGAGCCCTACAGCGCCGGGATCGGCGGGGGCGGCTACTTCGTGCTTTACGACGCGGAGTCCGGCAAGGTGCGCACCATCGACGGCCGCGAGACGGCGCCGGCCAAGATGCGCCGCGACGCCTTCATCGACCCCGCCACCGGCAAGCCGTGGAACTTCGCCCCGGAGCTGGTCACCAGCGGGGTGAGCGTCGGCGTGCCGGGCACGCTGGCCACCTGGGACAAGGCGCTGCGCACGTGGGGCACGTGGTCCCTGGACGAGGCGCTGGCACCGGCCACCAAGGTCGCCCAGCGCGGCTTCGTCGTGGACGAGACCTTCCACAACCAGACGGCCGAGAACGCGGTCCGCTTCGCCGCGATCAAGGCCAGCAAGCGGCTCTGGCTGCCGGGCGGCTCGGCGCCCCGGGTCGGCTCGGTCTTCCGCAACCGCGACCTGGCCGCGACGTACCGCCAGATCGCCCGGGACGGCGTCTCGGCGTTCTACGAGGGGAAGATGGCCGGCGAGATCGTCCGCGCCGTCCGCGACCCCGACAAGACCCGGAGCACCGAGCTGCCGGTGCCGGCGGGCCGGATGACCCGCCAGGACCTCAAGGGCTACGAGGTGGCGCTCCAGCGGCCGACCCGAGTCGACTACCGCGGGTACGACGTCTACGGCATGGCCCCGTCCTCCTCCGGTGGCTCCACCGTCGGTGAGGCGCTCAACATCCTCGAGCGCTACGACCTGAGGTCGATGTCTGTCACCGACGCGCTGCACCACTACCTGGAGGCCAGCTCGCTGGCCTTCGCCGACCGCGGCAAGTACGTCGGCGACCCGGCGTACGTCGACGTCCCGCTCAAGGACCTGCTCAGCGACACCTTCGCCGCCGAGCGCGCCTGCGCGATCAAGCCCGGCGTGGCACTGCCCAAGCCCACGGCTGCCGGCAACACGGCCAGCTACGACGGCAGCTGCAGCACGCCGGCGGCGCGCGGCGAGGCCGACGCGGACACCGAGAACCTCTCCACCACCAACCTGACGGTGGCCGACCGCTGGGGCAACGTCGTGGAGTACACCCTCACGATCGAGCAGACCGGTGGCTCCGGGATCACCGTGCCGGGACGCGGCTTCCTGCTCAACAACGAGCTCACCGACTTCTCAGTCGTCTACGACGCGAGCGACCCCAACCGGATCCAGCCGGGCAAGCGGCCCCGCTCGTCGATGTCACCCACGATCGTGCTCAAGGACGGCCGTCCGTTCCTGGCGCTCGGCTCCCCCGGCGGCTCCACGATCATCACCACGGTGCTGCAGATGCTGGTCAACCGGATCGACCTGGGCATGAGCATCGAGCAGGCGATCGCCGCGCCCCGGGTCTCGCCGCGCAACGGCGCCGAGACGGTCGCCGAGCCGGCGTTCATCACCGCCTACGGAGCCGCGCTCTCCGGCTACGGCCACAAGCTGGTCGCGGCGGCCCCGCCGTCGTACCCGCAGAGCGAGCTCGGTGCCGCCACCGCCATCGAGCTCTCCGGCGCCAGGCGACTGACCGCGGTCTCCGAGCCGACCCGTCGCGGCGGCGGTGCGGCCGGGGTGGTGACGCCGCGGCGCTGAGCCGCAGGGGCTCAGACTCGGATCGCTGCCGGGATCCCGTCGCTGAAGACCTCGGGCTCCGGCGGCAGCGACTCCGAAAGGCCCAGCGCGTGCCTGGCCGCGCTCCAGGCCGCGGCGCAGGCA
Organism: Nocardioides sp. 616; assembly: GCF_002930065.1. Classification (NCBI taxonomy): domain Bacteria; kingdom Bacillati; phylum Actinomycetota; class Actinomycetes; order Propionibacteriales; family Nocardioidaceae; genus Nocardioides; species Nocardioides sp. 616. The sequence continues at coordinate 203,562 of NZ_POAG01000010.1, forward strand.
TCGAGCAGGTCGTCGGCGGCATATCCCGGCCCCGCCGCCACCCGGGGCAGGGGGAAGCCCACGCTGCTCAGCGCCGCGCACCGGGCCTGCTCGCCCTCGGGCGTCCGCTTCCCGGCCAGCAGCGGCGCCCCGGTCATCCGGGCGAAGCAGAGCTCGGGGTGCACCTCGATCACCGGCACCCGGCGCCCCGCGGGCGCGCGCCGGGCGGCGCGCAGGTAGCCGTCGACGTCGAGCACCCGCTCCCGCAGCCCGTAGGACTGCGCGCCGGCTCCCAGCCCCCCGGAGGTGGCGGCCAAGTTCGCCTCCCGGGCCTCGGCGTAGGTCCCCGCCTGGTACGCCGCCCGGGTCAGGGTGGTGAACACCGAGCTGGCCTTGCCGGGCAGGGCGCCCCGGGCCAGCACGTCGGCCTGGCGTCGCCCGGAGTCGGGCAGCCCGATCGGGATGTCGACCGCGACCACGGCCACCTCGGCAGCCTCACGGGCCATCTCGACCAGGCCGGCCAGGGTCGGGGAGACCAGCACCCGGCACCGGCCCTGCGCCACCAGGGCGCCCACCCAGCCGCCCTTGCCGGCATCCACCCCGAGCACCGGCGGGGCGTCGACGAACCACGACGCGACCCGGGTCACAGATCCCTGCTGCTCCAGCGCCTGCACCGCGCGCAGCGCGTCGCCCACGTCCAGTCCGTGCTGCTCCCCCAACGCCGCCAGGCGCGAGACGAGGTCGGCGATCTCGCGGGCGAGCGGAGGGGTGTTGGCGGACTCCATACCGGTCATGGTGTCACGCCGCGCCAGTCCGCAAATGGCACGAGGGCCGGACCCCGCGTGATGCGGGATCCGGCCCTCGCCGGTGACTCTGGGGTGACCCGAGGTCAGTTCTGGTAGGAACCGAAGTCGAAGTCGTCCAGCGCGACGGCCTGGCCGGTGCCCTGGCCGAAGTCGTAGTCGTAGGAGTCGTAGCCGGTGACGGAGTACGCCGCGGCGCGGGCCTCCTCGGTCGGCTCCACCCGGATGTTGCGGTAGCGCTCCAGACCGGTACCGGCCGGGATCAGCTTTCCGATGATCACGTTCTCCTTCAGACCCAGCAGCGAGTCCGAGCGACCGTGGATGGCCGCGTCGGTGAGCACCCGGGTGGTCTCCTGGAAGGAGGCCGCCGAGAGCCACGACTCGGTCGCCAGCGAGGCCTTGGTGATGCCCATGAGCTCGGCACGACCCGAGGCCGGCACGCCGCCCTCGGAGACCACACGACGGTTCTCCTCCTCGAAGCGGGACCGGTCGACCAGGTCCGACGGGAGCAGGTTGGTCTCACCGGACTCGATGACCGTCACGCGACGGAGCATCTGGCGCACGATGATCTCGATGTGCTTGTCGTGGATCGACACGCCCTGGCTGCGGTACACCTGCTGGACCTCGTCGACGAGGTGCTGCTGCGCCTTGCGGATACCGAGGATGCGTAGCACCTCCTTCGGGTCCGGCGTACCGACGGTCAGCTGCTGGCCGACCTCGATGTGCTGGCCGTCGGCCACCGAGAGGCGGGACCTCTTGGAGACCGGGTACTCGACCGGCTCGGAGCCGTCGTCGGGGGTGACGATGACCTTGCGGGCCTTGTCGGTCTCCTCGATCTCCACGCGGCCGGCGGCCTCGGAGATCGGCGAGAGACCCTTGGGCTGACGTGCCTCGAAGAGCTCGACCACGCGGGGCAGACCCTGGGTGATGTCGTCCGCGGAGGCCACACCACCGGTGTGGAAGGTACGCATGGTCAGCTGCGTGCCGGGCTCACCGATGGACTGGGCGGCGATGATGCCGACCGCCTCACCGATGTCGACCAGCAGGCCGGTGGCCAGCGAGCGGCCGTAGCACTTGGCGCAGGTCCCGGTCTTGGCGTCGCAGGTCAGCACGGAGCGGACCTTGACGGTCTCGATCCCGGCAGCCACGAGCTCGCCGATCTTGACGTCACCCAGGTCCTCACCGGCGACGGCGAGGATCTCCCCGGTCTCGGGGTGGGCGATCTCGGTCGCCGCCGAACGGGCGTACGCCGCGGTCTCGGCGTTCTCGTGCTTGACGACCGTCCCGTCCTCGCGACGCTCACCGATCTGCTTGGGCAGACCACGCTCGGTGCCGCAGTCCTCCTCGCGGATGATGACGTCCTGCGACACGTCGACCAGACGACGGGTCAGGTAGCCCGAGTCGGCCGTGCGCAGTGCGGTGTCGGCCAGACCCTTGCGGGCACCGTGGGTGGAGATGAAGTACTCCAGCACCGACAGGCCCTCGCGGAAGTTGGCCTTGATCGGGCGCGGGATGATCTCGCCCTTCGGGTTGGCCACCAGACCACGCATGGCGGCGACCTGACGGATCTGCATCATGTTTCCCGATGCGCCCGAGTCGACCATCATGTAGATGGGGTTGCGACGGTCGAAGTTCGCCTCCATCGCCTTGGCGACCTCGTTGGAGGCCTGCGTCCAGATCTCGATGAGCTCCTGGCGGCGCTCCTCGTCGGTGACCAGTCCACGCTCGAACTGCTTCTGCACCTTCTCCGCCTGGGCCTCGTAGCCCGACAGGATGGCCTTCTTGTCGTCCGGCGTGGTGACGTCGTCGATGGAGACCGTGACACCCGAGCGGGTCGCCCAGTGGAAGCCGGCGTCCTTCAGGGCGTCCAGGGACGCAGCGACCTCGACCTTGGTGTAGCGCTCGGCCAGGTCGTTGACGATCGCGCCCAGCGCCTTCTTGCCCACTTCGTAGTTCACGAAGGGGTAGTCGGCCGGCAGGGTGTCGTTGAACAGCGTGCGACCCAGCGTGGTGTCCAGGGTCAGCGAGCGCCCGGTCTCCCAGTCGCCGGCCGACTCGTGGTCCAGCGGCGGCACGACGTCGGAGAGACGGATCTTGACCTTGCTCTGCAGGGTGATCTCGCCCCGGTCCAGGGCCATGATGGCCTCGGCCGGCGAGGAGAACGCCCGGCCCTCGCCGAGCTCGCCGTCACGGTCGGTGGTGAGGAAGAACAGCCCGATGATCATGTCCTGGGTAGGCATGGTGACCGGTCGGCCGTCCGACGGCTTGAGGATGTTGTTGGTCGAGAGCATCAGGATCCGCGCCTCGGCCTGGGCCTCGGCCGACAGCGGCAGGTGCACCGCCATCTGGTCACCGTCGAAGTCGGCGTTGAACGCCGTGCAGACGAGCGGGTGGATCTGGATGGCCTTGCCCTCGATCAGCTGGGGCTCGAAGGCCTGGATGCCGAGTCGGTGCAGGGTGGGCGCACGGTTGAGCAGCACGGGGTGCTCGGTGATGACCTCTTCGAGGACGTCCCACACGACCGGCCGCGCCCGCTCCACCATCCGCTTGGCGGACTTGATGTTCTGGGCGTGGGACAGGTCGACCAGGCGCTTCATCACGAACGGCTTGAAGAGCTCCAGCGCCATCTGCTTGGGCAGACCGCACTGGTGCAGCTTCAGCTGCGGACCCGACACGATGACCGAACGGCCCGAGTAGTCCACGCGCTTGCCGAGCAGGTTCTGGCGGAAGCGACCCTGCTTGCCCTTGAGCATGTCCGAGAGCGACTTCAGCGGCCGGTTGCCCGGGCCGGTGACGGGGCGACCACGACGGCCGTTGTCGAACAGCGAGTCGACGGCCTCCTGGAGCATCCGCTTCTCGTTGTTGACGATGATCTCGGGGGCGCCGAGGTCAAGCAGCCGCTTGAGGCGGTTGTTCCGGTTGATCACCCGGCGGTACAGGTCGTTGAGGTCGGAGGTCGCGAAGCGGCCCCCGTCCAGCTGCACCATCGGACGCAGGTCCGGCGGGATGACGGGAACGGCGTCGAGCACCATGCCGATGGGCTGGTTGCCCGTCTTGCGGAAGGCGTCGACGACCTTGAGGCGCTTGAGCGCACGGACCTTGCGCTGGCCCTTGCCGTTGGCGATGGTGTCGCGGAGCGACTCCACCTCACCCTCGATGTCGAAGTCCTGGAGGCGCTTCTGGATCGCCGTGGCGCCCATGTAGCCCTCGAAGTACTTGCCGAACCAGTTCTTCATCTCGCGGTACAGGATCTCGTCGCCGAGCAGGTCCTGGACCTTGAGCGACTTGAACGTGCTCCAGATCTCCTCGAGACGAGCGAGCTCGTTCTCCGAGCGCTTGCGGATGGCGGCCATCTCGCGCTCGGCGCCGTCCTTGACCTTGCGGCGCTGGTCGGCCTTGGCACCCTCGGCCTCCAGGGCCTCCAGGTCCTCCTCGAACTTCTTGGCACGCTCCTCGATCATCGAGTCGCGGCGCTTCTCCAGCCGCTCGCGCTCCAGACCGATCTTGTTCTCCAGGGTGGACATGTCCTTGTGACGGGCGTCCTCGTCCACCGAGGTGATCATGTAGGCGGCGAAGTAGATGACCTTCTCCAGGTCCTTCGGCGCCAGGTCGAGCAGGTAGCCCAGTCGCGACGGGACACCCTTGAAGTACCAGATGTGGGTGACCGGAGCGGCGAGCTCGATGTGGCCCATGCGCTCGCGGCGCACCTTGGAGCGGGTCACCTCGACACCGCAGCGCTCGCAGATGATGCCCTTGAAGCGGACACGCTTGTACTTGCCGCAGTAGCACTCCCAGTCCCGGGTGGGACCGAAGATCTTCTCGCAGAAGAGGCCGTCACGCTCGGGCTTGAGCGTGCGGTAGTTGATGGTCTCCGGCTTCTTGACCTCACCGTGGCTCCACGTGCGGATGTCATCCGCGGTGGCCAGGCCGATCCGAAGCTGGTCGAAGAAGTTCACGTCGAGCACGTTGGCTTCAATTCCTTCGTTTGGTGTCGCTGTTGAATCAAGACGGGACTGAGGGGGACGGCGCGCCCTCGCGGGCGCGCCA
>NZ_POAG01000010.1:208693-214941 GCF_002930065.1 Nocardioides sp. 616
AGCTCTTCGGCCGCCCGGAAGACGTCTTCCTCGGCGTCCTTCATCTCGATGGTGGAGCCGTCCTGGGACAGCACCTCCACGTTGAGGCAGAGCGACTGCATCTCCTTGATGAGCACCTTGAACGACTCGGGGATCCCGGAGTCGGGGATGTTCTCACCCTTCACGATGGCTTCGTAGACCTTGACGCGGCCGGGCACGTCGTCGGACTTGATCGTCAACAGCTCCTGCAGGGCGTAGGCGGCGCCGTACGCCTCCATGGCCCAGACCTCCATCTCACCGAAGCGCTGGCCACCGAACTGGGCCTTACCGCCGAGCGGCTGCTGGGTGATCATCGAGTAGGGGCCGGTGCTGCGCGCGTGGATCTTGTCGTCCACGAGGTGGTGCAGCTTGAGGATGTACATGTAGCCGACCGAGACCGGCTCCGGGAACGGCTCGCCGGAACGGCCGTCGAACAGGTTGGCCTTTCCGGTCTCGTCGATCATCCGGACCCCGTCGCGCGTGGGGTACGTGGCACCGAGCAGGCCGGTGATCTCGTCCTCGCGCGCACCGTCGAAGACCGGCGTGGCGACCTTGCGGCCCGGCTCGCTCTTCTCGGCGTGGATCGACATGAGCCGGTCCTTCCACTCCGCCGAGCCACGGTCGTCGTGCAGGTCCAGGTCCCAACCCTGCTTGGCGAGCCAGCCCAGGTGGAGCTCCAGGATCTGGCCGATGTTCATCCGTCGCGGCACACCCAGGGGGTTGAGCACGACGTCGACCGGCGTGCCGTCCTCCATGAAGGGCATGTCCTCGACCGGGAGGATCTTGGCGATGACGCCCTTGTTGCCGTGACGGCCGGCGAGCTTGTCACCCACCGAGATCTTCCGCTTCTGGGCGACGTAGACGCGCACCAGCTGGTTGACGCCCGGGGGCAGCTCGTCGCCGTCCTCGCGGTCGAACACGCGGACGCCGATGACCGTGCCGGACTCACCGTGCGGCACCTTCATCGAGGTGTCGCGCACCTCGCGCGCCTTCTCGCCGAAGATCGCACGGAGCAGGCGCTCCTCCGGGGTCAGCTCGGTCTCGCCCTTGGGGGTGACCTTGCCGACCAGGATGTCCCCGGTCGTGACCTCGGCGCCGATGCGGATGATCCCGCGCTCGTCGAGGTCGGCCAGACCCTCCTCGGAGATGTTCGGGATGTCCCGGGTGATCTCCTCCGGGCCGAGCTTGGTGTCGCGGGCGTCGACCTCGTGCTCCTCGATGTGGATCGAGGTGAGGACGTCCTCCTGCACCAGGCGCTGGCTGAGGATGATGGCGTCCTCGTAGTTGTGACCCTGCCACGGCATGAAGGCCACCAGCAGGTTCGTGCCCAGCGCCATCTCGGCGTTGTCGGTGCACGGACCGTCGGCGATCGGCGAGCCGACCTCGAGCCGGTCACCCTCGCTGACCAGCGGACGCTGGTTGATGCAGGTGCCCTGGTTGGAGCGCTTGAACTTCGCCAGCCGGTAGGTCTGGTAGGTGCCGTCGTCGTTCATGGTCTCGATCGAGTCGGCGGAGACCGACTTGACCACACCGGCGTTCTCGGCCACGACCACGTCGCCGGCGTCGACCGCGGCGCGGTACTCCATGCCGGTGCCGACCAGGGGGCTGTCGCTGGTGATCAGCGGCACCGCCTGGCGCTGCATGTTGGCACCCATCAGCGCACGGTTGGCGTCGTCGTGCTCCAGGAACGGGATCAGCGCGGTGGCGACCGACACCATCTGGCGCGGGGAGACGTCCATGTAGTCCACGTCGCCGGCGAGGATCTCGGAGACCTCACCGCGCTTCTGGCGGACCAGGACGCGCTCCTCGACGAACTTGTCGTTCTCGTCCAGCGGCGCGTTCGCCTGGGCGATGACGTAGCGGTCCTCGTCGTCGGCGGTCAGGTAGTGGATCTCGTTGGTCACCGAGCCGTCGATGACCTTGCGGTACGGCGTCTCGACGAAGCCGAAGGGGTTGATCCGACCGTAGGAGGCCAGCGAGCCGATCAGGCCGATGTTCGGGCCTTCAGGGGTCTCGATGGGGCACATGCGGCCGTAGTGCGACGGGTGCACGTCGCGCACCTCCATGCCGGCGCGGTCACGGGACAGACCACCGGGGCCCAGCGCGGAGAGGCGACGCTTGTGCGTCAGGCCCGCGATCGGGTTGGTCTGGTCCATGAACTGCGAGAGCTGCGAGGTGCCGAAGAACTCCTTCAGCGCCGCGACCACGGGCCGGATGTTGATCAGGGACTGCGGCGTGATGGCCTCGACGTCCTGGGTCGTCATCCGCTCCCGGACCACGCGCTCCATGCGCGCCAGGCCGGTGCGGAGCTGGTTCTGGATCAGCTCGCCCACGGTGCGCATGCGGCGGTTGCCGAAGTGGTCGATGTCGTCGGCCTGGACCTTGATCGGCTTGTCGTCCGAGCCGATCACCACGTTGCCCTCGGCGTCGGTCAGGTCGACCGGGTCGGCGGGGGCGCCGCTGGCGTGCAGCTGCACGATGTAGCGGATCGCGGCCACGATGTCCTGGATGGTCAGGTTCTGGTGGTCGAACGCCTCGGTCAGGCCGAGCTTCTTGTTGATCTTGTAGCGACCGACCTTGGCCAGGTCGTAGCGCTTGGGGTTGAAGTAGTAGTTCTTCAACAGCGTCAGCGCGGCCTCGCGCGTGGGCGGCTCGCCCGGGCGGAGCTTGCGGTAGATGTCGAGGAGGGCGTCGTCCGGACCCTGGGTGTTGTCCTTCTCCTCGGTCAGCTGGATCGACTCGTACTGACGCAGGTCGGCCATCACGGCCTCGTAGTCGTACGGCTCGCCCTCGTAGCCCTCTTCGTTGGCCAGCGCCTGCAGGGCCTTGAGGAGGACGGTCACGTTCTGCTTGCGCTTACGGTCAAGGCGTACGCCGACCAGGTCGCGCTTGTCGATCTCGAACTCCAGCCAGGCGCCGCGCGAGGGGATGACCTTCGCGGTGTAGATGTCCTTGTCGGACGTCTTGTCGGCGGCGCGCTCGAAGTAGGCGCCCGGCGAGCGGACCAGCTGGGAGACCACGACACGCTCGGTGCCGTTGATGATGAAGGTGCCCTTGCGGGTCATCATCGGGAACTCGCCCATGAAGACCGTCTGGGCCTTGATCTCGCCGGTCGTGTTGTTCATGAACTCGGCCGAGACGTAGAGGGGGCGCGAGAAGGTGAAGTCCTTCTCCTTGCACTCCTCCTCGGTGTACTTGGGGTCGACGAAGACCGGGTTCTCGAACGACAGCGACATCGTGTCGTTGAAGTCCTCGATCGGGGAGATCTCCTCGAAGATCTCCTGCAGGCCCGACTTCTCGGAGACGTCCTCGCCGGCTGCCTTGCGGGCGGCGACGACCTCGTCCCACTTCTCGTCGCCGATCAGCCAGTGGAAGCTGTCGGTCTGGAGGGCCAGGAGAGGGGGAACCTCGAGAGGCTCCTTGATCTTTGCAAAAGAGGTGCGACGGGAGTTAACAGCGGAGCTGCGCGCGGCCAAGGTGCGTCCTTCGAATCATCGCTGAAGGTGAAGAGGCGCCGCCCACCACTACAACACCCTTCCGGGCAGGGTGTGAGCATATGAGAGCAGACGCAATGAAAGAGCGTAACGCAAATCCGGGCGCGCGACAAACTGTCACGAGCGGCCTGCTCCGATGGAGGGGCCGTGTTGCCGATGATGATGGCCCGCCCAGACGCGAAGGTCAAGCGCAGCGGGTCCGACACGCAAAAGACGAAGGCGGCCACCCCGGTGGGGTGACCGCCTTCGGCGTGTGCCTGTACAGGCGGACTAGCGAGAGGTCACTTGAGGGTGACGGTCGCGCCGGCGCCCTCGAGGGCTTCCTTGGCCTTCTCGGCCGCAGCCTTGTCGACCTTCTCGAGGATCGCCTTGGGGGCGCTCTCCACGAGCTCCTTGGCCTCCTTGAGACCGAGGGAGGTCAGGGCGCGCACCTCCTTGATGACGTTGATCTTCTTCTCGCCGGCAGCCTCGAGGACGACGTCGAACTCGTCCTGCTCGGCGGCGGCCTCGCCACCAGCGGCACCACCGGCAGCCGGGGCGGCGGCCACGGCGACGGGGGCGGCGGCGGTGACGCCGAAGGTGTCCTCGAACTGCTTCACGAACTCGGAGAGCTCGATGAGGGTCATCTCCTTGAACGCGTCAAGGAGCTCGTCGGTGCTGAGCTTCGCCATGGTGGCGGTTCCTTCCATTCGGTGGCCGGTCCGGGGTTGCGGAGCCGACCTGGGGTTTCAGGTGGTGACCGACGACTGAGGTCAGGCGTCGGTGGACTCGGTGGTCTCCTCGGCGACCTCCGCGGTGGCGGGGGCCTCCTCGGACGACTCCGGGGTCTCCTCAGCAGCGGACTCAGCCGGCGTACCGGCACCACCTGCGAGGATCGAGGGGTCCTGCTCGGCCTTCGCCTGCAGGGCGCCGGCGAGCCGGGCAGCCTGCGCGAGCGGGGCGTTGAGCAGGTAGACGGCCTGGCTGAGGGAGGCGAGCATCGCGCCCGCCATCTTGCCCAGGAGCACCTCACGCGACTCGAGGTCGGCGAGCTTGCCGATCTCCACCGCGTCCAGGGGCTTGCCGTCCAGAACTCCACCCTTGATGACAAGGGCGGGGTTTGCCTTGGCAAAGTCACGCAGACCCTTCGCCGCCTCGACCACGTCGCCGTTGATGAAGGCGATAGCGGTCGGGCCGGTGAGGAGGTCGTCGAAGCCTTCGATTCCCACCTCGGTGGCGGCAATCTTGGCCAGCGTGTTCTTGACCACGGCGTAGTTGGCGTTCTCGCCGAGGGAGCGCCGCAGGTCCTGCAGCTGCTTCACGGTGAGACCGCGGTACTCGGTCAGCACAGCGCCGGCGGAACCGTTGAACGACTCAACGATCTCCGCGACGGCTGCAACCTTCTCTGGCCGCGCCATGGGTCTCCTTCCGGACTACGCTCGAAGACTGTCGGCTCGGCCCGGGAAATGACGAACGCCCCGGGCGCAGGCCCAGGGCGTGGTCCGGATCTCTCCGGCTGCTCTGAAGCACCTGCGCTGGTCGTCCGTCTCGCGGAACCTTCGATCGGCCTCCACGGATGGAGAGTCGATCACCGGCGGTCTCTGGTTACGAGAAGCAACTGTAGGCACCCGGGACGCGATCACCAAATCCGCTCCCGGACCGCTGGCGTCCCCGGCGGATTCCGCCCCACACCCGCGAGCATTGTGCTCCAATTTGGGGATGGACCCGCTGCTGACCCCACTCCACCAGGTGCTCGACCGGGTGGATAGCCGATTGCTGGCGCCCGAGAGCGACGTACGTATCTGGTCCACCGGGTTCCCGCTCCTGGACGACGCCCTGGGCGGCGGCCTGCGCGCCGGCGCGCTCAACCTGCTGGCCGGCTCCCAGGGCGAGGGCAAGACGACGTTCGCGCTCCAGGTGGCGCGCAGCGTCGCGGGCAGCGGCCGGCCGGTGCTCTTCTTCTCCTTCGAGCTCGAGGCGGAGGCCCTGCTGCAGAAGGTGATCGCCGCGGAGGCGGCCGAACTCGGCGTCGAAAACCCGATCTCGGTCTACCAGGTCCGAGCCGCCTTCGAGGGGACCGACGAGATGACCGGCGGGCTGCTGGAGCGGCTGGGCCGCTATCCCGGCGGCGCGGACGCGCTGGAGCGGGTCGCCGGCTACGCGCCGAGCATGCTGATCCACCGCTCCACCACCACCCACACCAACCTCGACGTGATCGCCGCGTCGGTCAAGGACGTGCTCAGCGAGGCTGGCGAGCCCCCGCTGGTCGTCGTGGACTACCTGCAGAAGGTGCGGCCCGGGCAGCAGCTGGACGAGGAGGCCGCCGTCACCCAGGTCACCGAGCGCCTCAAGGACATCGCCATCGAGTTCGAGTGCCCGGTGCTCGCCATCTCCGCCAGCGACCGAGCGGGCCTGGAGCCGGGCATGCGGATGCGGGCTCGCAACATGAAGGGGTCCACCGCCCTGGCCTACGAGGCGGACGTGGTGCTGATCCTGGCCAACAAGGCCGACATCGTGGCGCGCCACCACCTGATGTACTCGGCCAACAACGGCGAGCACTTCAAGACCTGGTCGGTGCTGACGGTGGAGAAGAACCGGTCCGGACGCACCGGGGCCGAGGTCGAGTTCCGCAAGGACTTCACCTCCGGCCGCTTCCTCTCCGACGGCCACGTGGTCAGCGAGAAGCTGGTCGACGAGCGCGTCTTCACCGAGTAACGCCCGGGACGACGAAGGCCGGCCACCCTCGTGGGGTGGCCG
>NZ_POAG01000010.1:215181-250700 GCF_002930065.1 Nocardioides sp. 616
AGCCCTGGGCGTCGTCCTCGACCGCAACGTTCTTGGTGCGGTTGGGGTCGACCTGGATGCCGGGGCCCATCGTGGTGGAGACGGTGACCTTGCGGATGTAGCGGCCCTTGGAGCTGGCCGGCTTGAGCCGCAGCACCTCCTCCAGCGCCGCCGCGTAGTTCTCCGCGAGCTGGGTCTGGGAGAACGACGCCTTGCCGATGATGAAGTGCAGGTTGGCGTGACGGTCCACGCGGAACTCGATCTTGCCGCCCTTGATGTCGGTGACAGCCTTGGCCACGTCGGGGGTCACGGTGCCGGTCTTCGGGTTCGGCATCAGGCTGCGCGGGCCGAGGACGCGACCGAGGCGACCCACCTTGCCCATCATGTCGGGCGTCGCGACGACGGCGTCGAAGTCGAGCCAGCCGCCGTTGACCTTCTCGATGAGCTCGTCGCCACCGACGAAGTCGGCGCCGGCCTCACGGGCGGCCTCAGCCTTGTCGGCCACGGCGAACACCAGGACCCGGGCGGTCTTGCCGGTGCCGTGGGGCAGGTTGACCGTTCCGCGGACCATCTGGTCGGCCTTGCGGGGGTCGACACCGAGCCGCATGACGACGTCGAGGGTCTCGTCGAACTTCTTCTTGCTGTTGTCCTTGGCGATGGAGATCGCCTTCAGGGGAGCGTAGAGCTCGTCCTTGTCGAACTTCTCTGCCGCTGCACGGTAGGTCTTGCTGCGCTGCATGTCTGGTACTCGATTCTAATCCAGTGTGGTCGATGAGCCAGCGCGGCTCTGCCACGGGGTGTCGATCAGGGGGCCTCGGGCGAGGTGATCAGTTGGTGGTGATGCCCATGGAGCGGGCGGTGCCCTCGACGATCTTCATGGCCGCCTCGAGGTCGTTGGCGTTGAGGTCGGGAAGCTTGGTCGTGGCGATCTCGCGCACCTGGTCCTTGGTCAGCTTGCCGACCTTCTCCTTGTGCGGGACACCCGAACCCTTCTTCAGGCCGGCAGCCTTCTTGATGAGCTCCGCGGCAGGCGGGGTCTTGGTGATGAACGTGAACGACCGGTCCTCGTAGATGGTGATCTCGACGGGAACGACGTTGCCGCGCATCGACTCGGTCTGCGCGTTGTAGGCCTTGCAGAACTCCATGATGTTCACACCGTGGGGACCCAGGGCGGTACCGACCGGCGGAGCCGGGGTGGCCGCGCCGGCCTGCAGCTGCACCTTGACCAGTGCGGCGATCTTCTTCTTGGGAGGCATGTCTTATTCGATCCTTCGTGGTTCGTACGTCGTGGTCTTGTCGAGCTGGACGGAAGTGCTCCCGCCGCGCTCTGCCACCTGGGTGTTGCGGTGCTGCTGGTGCTGCTGTGCTCGAGCCTCAGACCTTCTGGATCTGGCTGAAGCTGAGCTCGACCGGGGTCTCCCGGCCGAAGATCTCGACGAGGGCCTTGACCCTCTGGGACTCGGCGTTGATCTCGGTGATCGTGGCGTGCAGCGTCGCGAACGGGCCGTCCACCACCATGACCGAGTCGTCGACGTCGAAGTCAGCGACCTCCACCGGCTTCTTGCTGGCGGACGTGCCACCGGCCGGGCGACCGCCTGCGGCGGCCTCGGCCTCGGCCTCGGCGACGGCCACGGCACTGGGGGCCAGCATGGCCTCGACCTCGCTCATGGACAGCGGCACCGGGTTGTGGCTGTGACCGACGAAACCGGTCACCGACGGCGTGTGGCGCACTGCGGACCAGGACTCGTCGGTGAGGTCCATGCGGACCAGGACGTAGCCCGGCAGCACCGTGCGGGTGACCATCTTGCGCTGGCCGTTCTTGATCTCGGCCACCTCTTCGGTGGGGACCACGATCTCGTGGATGTACTCACCCATGTCGAGGGCCTGGATGCGGTTCTCCAGGTTGGCCTTGACGCGCTTCTCCATGCCGGAGTAGGTGTGCACCACGAACCAGTCACCCGGCTTGGCCCACAGCTCGCGCCGGAACTGCTCCAGGGGGTCGTTCTCGTCGACCTCGGCCTCCGACTCGCCGTCCTCGTCCGAGGTCTCAGCGTCGTCGCCGGCCTCGGAAGCCTCGTCGACGGTCTCGTCGCTCGCCGTCTCGTCGGTGGCGTCACCCTCGGTGGGGTCGATCGTCTCGAGCTCGGCCTCGTCGGCCTCGATCGAGTCGTTGTGCTCAGACACGCGCTGCTCCGATTAGTTGGTGTTGCTTGAGGATGTCGGTGATGGACCGGTCAGAGCTGGTCGCCGCCGGTGAAGACCGCGAAGACGAGCTTTCCGAAAGCGAGGTCCAGGACCGAGACCAGCGTCATCATCACCACGACGAACACCATCACCACGATGAAGTAGGTGATCAGCTGCTGCTGCGTCGGCCACACGACCTTGCGGAGCTCGGCGATGACCTGGCGGAGGAACTCCACCGGGCTGGTACGCCGGGTGGTGTCCTTGCCACCGCGCGGCTCCTGGGCCGCCTTGGTGTCCGACACGTTGACCCCTCCATCGCGTTGCTGACCATGGTGCACGGGTGTGGTGCCATGGGTGTGACTTGTTCGTCGGTCTTGCAGGGCACGAGGGACTTGAACCCCCAACCTTCGGTTTTGGAGACCGATGCTCTGCCAGTTGAGCTAGTGCCCTCCGGTACTCCCCCCACCTTGCCACGCCACCATGACCGAGCCTTTTGGGCGGGCAGGGCAGAGCATGTGGGTGAACCACCAGTCGAGGAGTGTACGCCGCAGCGGGAGCTTGAGTCCAAACGCCTACGATGTGCCGCATGAGCAAGTCTGCCTCCCAGCCCCAGTCCACCGGCACCCCGCGCGAGCGCCGGGTGTCCCGACGCGTCGGCGCCATCGCCGAGTCCGCCACGCTGAAGGTGGACTCCAAGGCCAAGGCGCTGAAGGCCGAGGGCCGCCCGGTCATCGGGTTCGGCGCCGGCGAGCCGGACTTCCCGACCCCGGACTACATCGTCGAGGCCGCCGTGCAGGCGTGCCGCGATCCCAAAAACCACCGCTACACCCCCGCCGGTGGGCTGCCGGAGCTCAAGCAGGCCATCGTGGACAAGACCCTGCGCGACAGCGGCTACCAGGTCGAGCCCGCCCAGGTGCTGGTGACCAACGGCGGCAAGCAGGCCATCTACCAGGCGTTCGCGGCGATGCTCGACCCGGGCGACGAGGTGATCGTCCCGGCGCCGTACTGGACGACGTACCCGGAGGCGATCGCGCTGGCCGGCGGCGTGCCGGTGCCGGTGCTGGCGGACGAGACCCAGGACTACAAGGTCACCGTCGACCAGCTCGAGGCGGCGCGCACCGAGCGCACCAAGGTGCTGCTGTTCGTCTCGCCCTCCAACCCGACCGGCGCGGTCTACACCTCCGAGGAGATCCGCGCCATCGGCGCCTGGGTGGAGTCCCACGACCTGTGGGTGCTCACCGACGAGATCTACGAGCACCTGGTCTACGACGGCGTCGACACCGGCTCGATGCCGGTGCTGTGCCCCGAGCTGGCCGACAACTGCGTCGTGGTCAACGGCGTCGCCAAGACGTACGCGATGACCGGCTGGCGCGTGGGCTGGGTGATCGGCCCGAAGGACATCATCAAGGCCGCCGGAAACCTGCAGTCCCACGCCACCTCCAACGTCGCCAACGTCTCCCAGCGTGCGGCCATCGCCGCGGTGGAGGGCGACCTGGCCGCGGTGCAGGAGATGAAGACGGCCTTCGACCGGCGCCGCAAGAAGATCGTGGAGATGCTCAACGAGATCGACGGCGTGCTGTGCCCCACCCCCCAGGGCGCCTTCTACGCCTACCCCTCGGTCAAGGGACTGCTCGGCCGCGAGTACGACGGCACGGTGATCGACTCCTCCGCCGAGCTCGCCGAGTACATCCTGGACAAGGCGGAGGTGGCGGTGGTGCCGGGCGAGGCGTTCGGCTCGCCGGGCTACCTGCGCCTGTCCTACGCGCTGGGCGACGACGACCTGGTCGAGGGCGTCTCTCGGATGCAGAGGCTCTTCTCCTGAACCTCGGACCCCAGACCCCACCAGCCCGCGAGGCCGCAGCAGCGGCCCCGCGGGACCTGCTGAGGCTGCCCAAGGCCCACCTGCACCTGCACTTCACCGGGTCGATGCGGCACGGCACCCTGCTGGAGCTGGCGGAGCGGGACGGCATCGCGCTGCCGGACTCGCTGGTCTCCGGGTGGCCCCCGGAGCTCTCGGCGGCCGACGAGAAGGGCTGGTTCCGCTTCCAGCGGCTCTACGACGTGGCGCGGTCGGTGCTGCGCACCGAGGGCGATGTCCGGCGGCTGGTGCGCGAGGCCGCCGAGGACGACGTGCGCGACGGCGGCCGCTGGCTGGAGATCCAGGTGGACCCCAGCGGGTACGCCGCACGCTTCGGCGGGATCACCGCCTTCACCGAGCTGGTGCTCGACGCGGTCGCCGAGGCCTCGCGCGAGACCGGCCTGGGGATGGCGCTGGTGATCGCGGCCAACCGCACCCGGCACCCGATGGACGCCCGCACCCTGGCCCGCCTCGCCGCGGCGTACGCCGGTCGCGGGGTGGTGGGCTTCGGGCTCTCCAACGACGAGCGCCGGGGACGCACCGACGAGTTCGCGCCGGCGTTCCGGATCGCCCGCCGGGCCGGGCTGACGCTGGTGCCGCACGGCGGCGAGCTGCGCGGACCCGACCACGTCACGACCTGCCTCGACGAGCTGCACGCCGACCGCCTGGGCCACGGCATCCGGGCGGTGGAGGACCCCCGCGTGCTGGAGCGCGTCGTGGACGGCGGCGTGGCCCTGGAGGTCTGCCCGGTCTCGAACGTGGCCCTGGGGGTCTACTCCGACCTCACCTCGGTGCCGCTCCCCCAGCTGCTCGAGGCGGGGGCGACGGTCGCGCTCGGTGCGGACGACCCGCTGCTGTTCGGCTCCCAGCTCGCCGGCCAGTACGCCACCATGCGGGCCGCCCACGACCTCAGCGACGCCCAGCTCGCCCGGCTGGCCCGGATGTCGATCGATGCCTCCCAGGCACCCGCGGACCTGAAGGCCTCGGTCGCCGGGGAGATCGACGCCTGGCTGGCCTCGGGTGCCGACTAGAGCGAGGCGCCGACCAGCACCGGCTCGTTGACCAGCCGGACCCCGTAGGCCCGCTCGACCCCGTCGCGCACCTCCCTGGCCAGCACCAGCAGGTCGGCGGTGCTGGCCTGCCCGCGGTTGGTCAGGGCCAAGGTGTGCTTGGTGGACAGGCTCACCCGGCCGCCGGTGGCGGCGGGGCTGTGCCCCTTGCCGAAGCCGGCGTGCTCGATCAGCCAGGCGGCACTGGTCTTGACCCGTCCGTCGGGCTGGGGCCAGCGGGGGGCGTCCTCGGGCAGCCCCGCGGCCTCGGCAGGGTCGAGCAGCGGGTTGGTGAAGAACGAGCCCGCGCTCCAGGTGTCGTGGTCGCCCGCGTCGAGCACCATGCCCTTGCCCCGACGCAGGGCCAGCACCGTCCGGCGTACGTCGGCCAGCGGGGCGCGGTCCCCCACCTGGACCCCGAGCCCCCGGGCGAGCTCGGCGTACCCGACCGGAGCCGACAGGGTCGCCAGCGGCAGCTGGAAGGTCACCTCGAGGACGAGGTAGCGCTCGGGCTCGGCCTTGAACCGGCTGTGCCGGTAGGAGAACCCGCAGTCGGCGGCCGCGAAGGTGCGCTGGCGCCGCTCGACCCGGTCCCAGGTGCGGACCGAGGCGATGGTCTGGGCCACCTCAGCGCCGTAGGCACCGACGTTCTGTACCGGGGTGGCACCCACGGACCCCGGGATGCCCGAGAGCGCCTCCAGGCCGCTCCAGCCCGAGGCCACCGCGCGCGCCACCAGCGCGTCCCAGTCCTCCCCGGCGGCCACCCGGACCATCGCTCCCCCGCAGGCCGTGACGTCGCCCTCGACGTCGGAGACGACACCGGTGGTCGCCACGTGCACCACCCGCCCGTCGAAGCCCTCGTCGGCCACCACCAGGTTGGAGCCGCCGGCCACCAGGAGCACCGGGACCCCCCGCTGGTCGGCCTCGGCCACCGCCGCCACCAGGGCGGCCTCATCGGTCGCCTCGACGAACTCGGCCGCCGGGCCGCCCAGGCGCAGCGTGGTGTGGTCGCGCAGCAGCACCGGCGCACTCCTCGGGGTGGTCACGGCTGCGGTGCTCGCAGCACCGCTCGGGGCATGCCCAGCACCTTCTGGCCGGCAGAGCTGACCACCAGCGCGAGCGTGAGCCGGGCGGCGTCCCCATCGACCTCGACCTGCTTGACGGTGCCCGCCACCTCGACCTCGGCACCACCCTCGGCCGGCACCACGACGGGCTGGGTGAACTTGCACCCCAGCTCCAGCACCTCGGCACCGGGCACCCACTCGGCGACCGCCCGGGCGACCAGCGCCATGGTGAACATCCCGTGCGCGATCACCCCGGGCAGGCCCACGCTCAGCGCGACCTGCTCGTCGGAGTGGATGGGGTTGTGGTCGCCGCTGGCCTCGGCGTAGCGCAGCAGGTCCGCGCGGGTGACGGTGAAGGTGCGCGGGCCCAGGGCCGAGCCCTGCTCCAGCGCGCTCATCGGCCGGCCTCCGGTCCGCGGTGAACTCCGCGATGAACCAGGGTGGCCGAGGTGGTGCACACCAGGTCGCCGGCCGCGTCGGTGACGTCGCTGGCGGTGCCGATGATGTCGTTGCCGCCGATCCGGCGCAGGCTCCGCACCGTCAGGGCGGCGCTCAGCACGTCGCCCGGGACGACGGGGCGCTGGTAGGCGAACCGCTGCTCGCCGTGCACGATCCGGTGCAGCTCGAGACCCTCCGCGGCCAGGAAGCCCTGCATGGCGTCGAAGGCGAGCACGATCGGGAAGGTGGCGGGGGCGGGGCCGCCGTCGTAGCGGGCACCCGTGGTGGCGGCGAAGGCGGCCACGGCCTCGGCGGTCACGGCGTACGGCGCGGTGGGCGGGAAGCTGCGTCCCACCAGGGACTCGTCGAGGGGCATGTCAGCCAAAATAGCGACCGACCCGCCCGAGTTCTCGGACGGGTCGGCGACGACGCTCGGCGGGCGGTGGCCCGCCTGAGGATCGAGGAGGCTCAGCGGGTCTCGCGGTGCGCGGTGTGCGTGCGGCAGCGCGGGCAGAACTTCTTCATCTCCATGCGGTCGGGGTCGTTGCGACGGTTCTTCTTGGTGATGTAGTTGCGCTCCTTGCAGTCCACGCACGCAAGCGTGATCTTGGGGCGAACGTCAGAGCTCTTGCTGGCCACGGGAAGTCCTTCGTCGAATGCTTACGTGCAGTGCGGTACCGGGTAACTCCGGCTGGGGTGCTGCCTGATCATCATGCCTGTTGCTGATTCACATCTCGTAGCGAGGGCGGGACTCGAACCCGCGACACCACGATTATGAGTCGTGTGCTCTAACCACCTGAGCTACCCCGCCACCGGGTGAGCACGCACCCACAAGAGTACGGACTCGTCCCAGAGCCCCTTTACGGAATCGAACCGTAGACCTTCTCCTTACCATGGAGACGCTCTGCCGACTGAGCTAAAGGGGCAACAGCGGAAGACAATACACACGCCCCCGGGCAGGGGTGAAATCGGCTCCCCCAAGGCCTGCGAACTTGCCTTCTCAGTCCTGGATCCGAGGCCACGGATGGGCCTCTTCCAGGGCGTAGGAGAGACCCAGCAGGAGCGCCTCCTGACCACGCCCGGCACCCAGCTGCATGCCCTGGGGCAGCCCCGCGGAGGTGGTCGCCAGGGGCAGGCTGACGGCCGGCTCGCCGGTGGCGTTCTGCAGCGGCGTGAAGGCCACCCAGTCCATCATCCGGTCGATGACCTGCTCGTAGTCCGCGGTCGGGTCCAGGTGCCCCACCAGGGGCGTTGCGGTGGCCAGCGTCGGGGTCAGGGTGACGTCGTACTTGGCGTAGTGGCGACGCGAGATCAGCTCCGAGCCCGCCATCACCGCGGTGGCCAGGGGCAGCTTGTGCAGGTTGCGCTCGCAGTGCCGGGCCAGCCCCAGGGTGAGGTTGTCGAGCTTGCTGGGGTCCCAGCTCTCGCCGTGGGTTCGCTTGCCGGTGCGCACCAGGAAGAGCGAGAGCATCGACCAGTAGAGCAGGAAGTGGTCCGCGAAGGAGTCCGGCACGGGCGGGTCGATGTGCTCGACCCGGTGCCCCATCGCCTCCAGCTTGGCGGCGGTCTTCAGCGTCAGCTCGCGCACCTCCGGCGAGGAGCTGCGGCCCACTCCCTCGGTGACCACCGCGATGCGCAGCTGGCGGCGCAGCGGCTCGGTGACGTCGCCCACCGGCGCCAGCCTGGGATTGCGGTAGATCCGCTCGGACTCGCGCAGGAACGCCGCCGTGTCGCGCACCGTGCGGGTCAGCACCCCGTCGGCGACGATCCGCACCGGCATGCTGCGGCTCAGCTTGTCCTGCGGCACCCGGTCCCGGGTGGGCTTGAGCCCGACCAGGCCGTTGACGGCTGCCGGGATCCGGATCGAGCCACCGCCGTCGTTGGCGTGCGCGATCGGCAGCGCGCCGGAGGCGACCAGCGCCGCCGAGCCCGCGGAGGAGGCGCCGGCGTAGTGGTCGTGGTGCCAGGGGCTGCGCACCGGACCCATCCGGGGGTGGTCGACGGCGCCGGAGAAGCCGAACTCGGAGAGCCGCGACTTGCCGATCGGGATGGCGCCGGTGGCCAGGAACATCCGCGCGAAGTCGCCGTCGGCCTGCGCCGGCGGCGAGACGAAGGCGTCCGTGCCGTGCTGGGTCGGCACCCCGGCGAGGTCGGCGTTGTCCTTGATCACCGTGGGGATGCCCGAGAAGAACCCGCCGCGGGGGTCCCGGGCCCGCGCCCGGGCCTGGTCGAAGAGCTCGACGGCCAGGGTGCCCAGGGTCTCGTCCACCACGCCGGTCCGGGCGATGGCGGCCTCGACCAGCTCGGGCACCGAGACCTGTCCCGAGCGCAGCAGGGCGACCAGCCCGACGGCGTCGTGGTCGAGGAGGGCGTCGTCGTCGAAGGCATGCAGTCGGCTCATGCCCGGTCACGTTACCCCGCAGTAGGCCGCCTCACACCCGTGGTCGCGACGGACCCGCCGCTCAGCCGAGCAGGAGCAGCAGCACCGGCAGCAGCAGGGGGGTGCAGCTTCCACCGCGCCGCCTGATGGGCCACTGGGCTTGATTGTTGTGACCCTCGTCACTACGCTCCCAGCACAACAACCGTTTGGTTTTTTAGGAGCTGAGGGGCTAGCGATGCGATTGCAGGGACGCACGGCCGTCGTCACGGGCGGGGCGAGCGGCATCGGCGCAGCAACGGTGCGTCGCTTTGTCGCCGAAGGAGCCGAGGTGTGTATCGCCGACGTGGCGATCGACGCCGCCGAGGCGCTCGCCGACGACCTCGGCGACGCGGCGTGGGCGATCAGCTGCAACGTTCGTGAGGAGAGCGACGTCGCCGCGGTTGCGGCGGCCGTGGCCGAGCGCTGGGAGCACCTCGACATCCTCGTGAACAACGCCGGGTCCGAGCTCAACAAGGCCTACCACGACACCAGCGTCGAGGAGTGGCAGCGTGTCCTCGACACCGATCTGCGCGGGCCGTGGCTGTTCTGCAAGCATCTCGTGCCGCCCATGGTCGAGCGCGGGTCGGGCAGCGTCGTCAACGTGTCGTCGCTCAACGGCATCGTCGGGTTCCCGTTGAGCACCGCCTACGGGAGTGCCAAGGGCGGCCTCGTCGTGTTCACCAAGGACATCGCCATCGAGCTGGCGTCGAGCGGCGTGCGGTTCAACTGCGTCTGCCCGGGCGTGATCCAGACGCCGATGATGGAACGCTGGACAGACCTGATGCCCGAGAAGGCGGCGGCGCAGGACATGCTCCGGGGAGTGATGCCCATCGGGCGCATGGGTGAACCGGAGGAGGTGGCCGCGGCCATCCTGTTCTTCGCCTCGGACGACTCGTCGTTGTGCCAGGGCTCGATCCTGTCTGTGGACGGTGGCTTCGTCGCCCAATGATGACCGCACCGCTCGTCGCACTGCCGTGACGTAGACCCGCCGCTCAGCCGAGCAGGAGCAGCAGCACCGGCAGCAGCAGGCTGGTGGCGAGCGCGGAGAGCCCCATGGAAAGACCGGAGAACGCACCCTCGACCTCGTCGTCGGCCAGGGCCCGGGAGGTGCCGATGCCGTGGGAGGCGGCGCCCATCGCCAGCCCGCGGGCACGCGGGTCGCGGACCCGGGCCGCGTTGAGCACCAGCGGGCCCGCCACCGCGCCGAGGATGCCGGCGATGATGGTGACCACCGCGGTCAGGGCCGGCAGCCCGCCGAAGTGCTCCGAGAGGGCGATCGAGACCGGGGTGGTGGCCGCCTTGGGGGCCATCGTCAGGGCGAGCTCCTCCCCGCCGCCGAGCGCGGTCACCAGCAGGTACGCCGTCAGGATCGAGACGCACGCCCCCAGCGGTATCGCCACCAGCATCGGCACCGCCACGCCGCGCAGCCGTCGTGCCTGGCGGTGCAGGGGCACCGCCAGCGCCACCGTGGCCGGGCCCAGCCAGAAGCTGATCAGCCCGCTGCCCGCGGCGTACGTCGGGTAGTCGACGTCCAGCAGCATGATCACCGCAGCGGTCACCACGATCGCCACCAGCACCGGCTGGACGGCCGGGTGGCCGCCGGTGCGGTCCCGCAGCGCCTGGCCCACGCGGTAGCCGACCAGGGTCAGCAGCACCATGAACAGCGGAGACTCCACGACCTGCCTCATCGCGGTCCGCCGTCGGTGCGCCGGGCCAGCAGCGAGACGCACCAGCCCACGGTGAGCAGCCCCGCCAGCCAGGAGCCCACCAGGGAGACCGCGATCGGCACGGCGTCGGTGCGCAGAGCCGCCGTGTAGACCACGACACCGACCCCGGCGGGCACGAAGAACAGCTGAAGGTGGCGCAGCAGCCCGTCGGCCGCGCGGTGCACTCCCTCGGTCCACTCCCGCCCGACACCGGCCTGCGCCGCTCGCGAGCGCCGAGACTGCCCGGCCAGCAGCGCGAAGAGCAGCATCATCCCCACCACCGGGCCCGGCACCGGCAGGTGGGCACCCGCGACCACCGCCTCGCCGGCCAGCTGGCAGGCGAGCAGGACGGTCAGTCCCCGGACCATCAGGCGCCGCGCCGGTGGCACCCGGGCAGGTGCGGGTCGAAGAGGCCGATCGCCTCCATCAGCGCGTACATCGTGGTGGGACCGACGAAGACGAACCCGTGCCGCTTCAGCGCCTTCGACAGCGCCACCGACTCAGGCGAGGTGGTGGCGGCCTGCGGCTCCACCGGCCCGACCGGGGCGTGCTGGTGGAGCAGCTGCTCCAGCCCGCCGTCGGCGCGCAGCGCCACGGTCGCGGCGGCGTTGGTGATCGCGGCCTCGATCTTGCGCCGGTTGCGCACGATGCCCGCGTCGCCCATCAGGCGCGCCACGTCGGCGTCGTCGTACGTCGCGACCACGTCGGCGTCGAAGCCGGCGAACGCCGCCCGGAAGGCGGGCCGCTTGTTGAGGATCGTCAGCCAGGAGAGCCCGGACTGGAACGCCTCCAGGGTGATCCGCTCCAGGTGGGCGGACTCGCCGTGCACCGGCCGGCCCCACTCGGTGTCGTGGTAGGCGAGGAGGACCGGGCTGCCGGCGGCCCATCCGCAGCGCGCCAGGCCGTCGGCACCCCTCACCAGCTCCATCGGGCCATCATCCCAGCGCCCGTCCCCGGGTAGCGACGCGCCCGCGCCGCTCAGCGGCGGGTCTTGAGCCGGCCGTTGGGCAGCGTGGGGGCAGGCAGCGGCGGCAGGTGCTGGTCGGCGACCACGCCGAAGCGCCCGGGCGCCACCTGGGTGCTGTCCGGGACCAGCCGGCCCTCGCACAGCACCTGACCCTGCCAGTCCTCGCGGAACCCGACGATCTCCTCGTGGGTCCGGCCCACGAAGTTCCACCACATCATGATCTCCTCCCCGAACGGCGGACCGCCGATCAGGATGAGCCGGGCCTCGTCGTGGCAGTGCAGCCGCAGCCGGCGCTGCCCGGGGCCCAGGTAGACCAGCTCGCCGGGCTTCACCTCCTGGTCGCCGACGCTGACGTGGCCCACGTCCAGCAGCACGCCGTGCTCGAAGGTCGGGTCGAGCTCCAGCTCGACGCGTGCCCCGTCGGCCACCATCACCTCGGCGCCCAGCAGCGGGGTGTGGGTCCGCACCGGGGAGCGGTCGCCGGCCAGGGTGCCGAGGAAGGCGCGGCTCTCCCAGCCGGGCCCGCGCACCGGCGGGGGCACGTAGTGCTCGAACGTGGGCTCCACCTCGCGGGCTCCCTCGGGCAGGGCGAGCCACAGCTGCACGCCGTGCAGCACCTCGGTTCCGGGGAGCGAGACCTCGGAGTGGCTCACCCCCCGGCCCGCGGTCATCAGGTTGAACTCCCCCGGTCGCACCACGGCGTGGGCGCCGGTGGAGTCGCGGTGCTCGATCTCGCCGGAGAACAGCCAGCTCACCGTCGCCAGGCCGGTGTGCGGGTGCGGCGGCACCCGCATCCCGCCTGTCACCGAGACCTCGTCCGGACCGTAGTGGTCCAGGAAGCACCAGGCGCCGATCAGCGAGCGGTGCCGCTGCGGGAGGGTACGGCGCACGGTCATCGTCCGAGGTCCGCCCAGTGGTACCTCGCGGGGCGGCAGCACCTCCACCTCGACCTCGGTGTCGCCGTGCTGGATCGACTGCTCGCGCGGACGCGGGTCCGGGTTGGTCAACGGGTCCCCCTCCTCCCAGGTGGCATCCCATCCTCGCGCGCCGGTCAAGGCGGCGGAAGGGGTCACCACGGTGCGGACGTGTGCGCAGCGACACGGAATAGCCGCCCCGGGACCCGAGGTTGGTCACCCATGACCGATCTCGACCCCACCCGTCTGCTCGTCCCGCTCGACCTGGGCGCGGTGAAGGCCTCCAACCGGGTATTCATGGCCCCCCTCACCCGGATGCGGGCGGCCCAGCCCGGGGCGCTCGCGCACGAGCTGAGCGTGGAGTACTACCGCCAGCGCGCCTCAGCCGGACTGCTGATCACCGAGGGCACGCAGATCTCGGCCGAGGGCCAGGGGTACGCCGACACCCCGGGCATCAGCACGCCGGAGCAGGTCCGCGCCTGGCGGCGGGTGACCGACGCGGTGCACGCCGAGGGCGGCCTGATCGCGGCCCAGCTGTGGCACACCGGCCGGGTCAACCACGAGTCGCTGCACGACGGTGAGCTGCCGGTCTCCGCCTCCGCGCTGCCAGTCCGGGTGCGCACCAGCCTCAAGGACGCCGACGGCACCGTGGTCCGGGCCGACGCCCCCACCCCTCGCGCCCTGGAGACCGAGGAGATCCCCCGGCTGGTCGAGGACTACCGCCGGGCGACCGCGGCCGCCCGCGAGGCCGGCTTCGACCTGGTGGAGATCCACGCCGCGCACGGCTACCTGCTGCACCAGTTCCTCTCCGCCACCTCCAACGTCCGTACCGACGCCTACGGCGGCTCGCTGGAGAACCGGGCCCGGCTGGTGCTGGAGGTGGTGGACGCCTGCATCGCCGAGTGGGACAGCAACCGGGTCGCGATCCGGCTCTCCCCGCAGGGCAGGTTCAACGGTCTCGAGGACGCCGACGGCCCCACGGAGAGCCTGCACGTGATCCGCCGGCTCGCCGAGCGGGACCTGGCCTACCTCCACATCTCCGAGCCGGACTGGGCCGGCGGCACCGCACTGACCGAGGAGTACCGGCGCGAGCTCCGGGCGGCGTACCCCGGCACGCTGGTGGGCGCGGGCGCCTACGACGCCCAGAAGGCGGTCCGGCTGATCGAGGCGGGCCTGATCGACGCGGCCGCGTTCGGCCGCTCCTTCATCGCCAACCCGGACCTGCCGGTCCGCCTCGCCACCCGGGCACCGCTCAACGAGCCGGTACCGGCCACCTTCTACGGCGGCGGCGCGGAGGGCTACATCGACTACCCGGTGCTCTGAGGAGCCCCGGCGACGGCGCAGTGCCAGCTCCACAGGGCCAGGCCCAGCACGATCATCACCAGCGCCGTCAGCGCCATGCCCAGCGTCGACACCCCCACCACGGGGGTGATCAGCGCGGCGGTGGTGGCGTTGACCATCAAGGTGATGAACGTCCCGGCGGAGACCACGGCTCCGCGGCGCTCGGGGAAGAGGTCCATCATCATCAGCTGCAGCGTCGGGTAGGACATCCCGTTGCCCAGCGCCAGCACGCTCGGCCCGACGACGGCCCACGGCAGGTCGGCCTGCACCGGTGAGCACGAGATAGCCACCCCCACCGCGGCGCCGACCAGGGAGACCGCGAACCCCAGGCTGACCAGTCGGCGTCCGCTGATCCGGCCCGCGGCCCGTCCCGAGATCCAGGAGCCGCACATCATGGCGCCGATCATCGGGACGAAGAACATCCAGAAGTCGAGCTCGCCGCGCCCCAGCAGGTCGACCACGAAGATCGACGCCCCGCCGATGTAGAGGAACTGACCGGCGAAGGCGAACGTCGCGGCCCAGGCGACCCGGTGGAAGCCGGGGAGCCGGGCCACGTCGGCCAGGCCGGCGAGCACCGAGCCCAGGCGCAGCGGCACTCGTCGCTCCGGCGGGTGGCTCTCGGGCAGCGCCACGGCGGTGGCCACGATCAGGAGCACCCCGAGCACCGCCATGAAGACGAAGACGCCCGGCCAGGGGCCGAGCTGGAGCACCCAGCCGCCCACGATGGGCGCCACCGCCGGCGCCAGCCCGAAGATCATCGCGACGCGGCTCATCAGCACCTGCGCCTGGTCACCGTGGAAGAGGTCGCGGATGACGGTCCGGCTCACCACGGTCGCGCCGCCCGCGCTCAGGCCCTGGAGCACCCGGAAGGCCAGCAGCACCGTCAGGTCGGGCGAGAAGGCCGCGCCGATCGAGGCCAGCACGTAGACGGCGATGGAGCCGAGGATCACCGGCTTGCGGCCCACCGCGTCCGAGAGCGGCCCGTGGACGATGCTCATCACCGCGAACGGCGCCAGGTACGCCGTCACCACGAGCTGCATCTGCGAGGTGCCGACCCCGAACTCGTCCGCCATCTGCGCGAACGCCGGGAACGGGGTGTCGATGCTGAACGGCCCGATCATCGAGAGCATGGCCAGCACGATCGGGATGGCGACCAGCGCCCGCCTGCTGCGGAGGTCCAGGGTCGGATTCACCGGGCGAGTATGCGCTCCGACAGCACGCGCACCGCCAGGGAGGTGGTGGCCCCGACGTTGAGGTGGCCCACCACCCGCGAGACCCGGTCCGCGTCGAGCGGGAGCAGCCCGGGGGTGCCGGGGACGTCCGGGGTGAGGCCGAGATCCAGGTCGTCGCGGCCGGCCATCATGGCCAGGTTGAACTCGTACCGCTCCCGGGCGCCGGGGGCGGCGAGCCGCCGCACCACCGCGGCGCCCACCCGTCGTCCGCCGGTCTCGGTGCTCCAGGAGTCGAGCGCCGCCGCCACGTGGCGGCCCTCGCAGTGGTCGATGTCGGCCCAGACCGCCGCCATCGACCCCATCTGGGCCAGCAGCACCGGGGCGGTCTTGGCACCGATGCCGGCCACGCCGGGCAGGTTGTCGCTGGCGTCCCCGCGCAGCGCCGCGAACTCCAGGTACTGCCGCGCCGCCACGCCGTAGAGCGTGTGCAGGCGGTCGGGGTTGAGCAGCGGGGCGTTGCCCATCCCGCCGTCGATCAACCGGAGCACCTTGGTGTGGTCGCTGATGTGGGCGAAGGAGTCCCGGTCGGAGGTGACGATGACGCAGTTCCAGCCGTTCCGGCCCGCCCAGGTGGCTGCCGAGGCGCTGACGTCGTCGGCCTCCAGGCCCGCCGGGGTCAGGGTGGCGAGGCCGAGCGCGTCCAGCAGGGCACCAGCCCGGTCCAGCTGGTCGACCAGGGCGGCGTCCTTCACCGCGCGCCCGGCCTTGTAGTCGGGATACGCCTTGGCGCGCACCGAGGCGGTCCGGTCGTCCAGCCCGAAGATCACCGCGTCGGGGTCGAACCGCTCGATCGCCTCCAGGATCTGGCGCAGCATGCCGTGCAGGGCCCACGCCGGCCGCCCGCTGCGGTCACGCAGGTCGCTCTCGGCCCGGGCGTGGTGGTTGCGGTGGAGCAGCGACGGCGCGTCGACGGCGAGCAGCAGCCGGGGCTCGCCGAGTGCTCGCGGGAACGGGGACGTCACCCGACGATCATGGAGCACCGACCCTTCGGCATGATCGACCGCATGGAGTCTGTGATGGAGTCGGTGGTCGGCGGCCTCGACATACGGTGGGACCGACAGGTGCTGGAGCCACGCCCCTGGACCGTGGAGCAGGCCGAGTGGCTGGCCGAGCTGGGCGCCACGGCCCCGGCCGGCGCGGCGCTGGAGCTGTGCAGCGGCGTGGGCCACCTGGGCCTGGTGCTGCACCGGCTCACCGGTCGGCGGCTGGTGATGGTGGACGCCAACCCGCGGGCCTGCGAGCTGGCCACGGAGAACGCGCGGGCGGCCGGGATCGAGGAGCTGGAGATCCGGAACTCGGTGATGGCCCGAGCCCTGGCGCCCCAGGAGCGGTTCGCCCTGGTGCTGGCCGACCCGCCCTGGGTGCCGCGCGCGGAGATCACCCGCTTCCCCGACGACCCCACCATCGCGATCGACGGCGGTCCCACCGGCCTGGACCTGGCGGTGCAGTGCCTGGACCTGATCGAGCAGCACCTGCTCGACGGCGGGCACGCGGTGCTGCAGCTGGGCACCGCGGAGCAGGTCGAGGAGCTGATGGCCGAGCGCGCGCCCACCCGGGTGGAGCTGGTTGAGGTGCGCCGCCGCGACCGCGGCGTGCTGGCCCACCTCAGGACCTGCTGAGCCCCGGGCCCCGTCCCGCCCAGCTCCAGGCGTACGCCGGGTCCTCGGCGGCGAGGCCCGCCTCGCCCAGCTCCAGGGGGGCGAAGGTGTCGACCATCACCGCCAGCTCCTCGAACCGCTCGACCCCGAGCGAGGCCTCGATGGCGCTCGGCTGGGGCCCGTGGGCGTGGCCGCCGGGATGGAGGCTGATCGAGCCCACGTCGATGCCCGAGCCCTTGCGCGCCTCGTAGTCACCGGCGACGTAGAACATCACCTCGTCGGAGTCGACGTTGGAGTGGTAGTAGGGCACCGGGATCGCCAGCGGGTGGTAGTCGACCTTGCGGGGCACGAAGTTGCAGACCACGAAGTTGCGCCCCTCGAAGACCTGGTGCACCGGGGGCGGCTGGTGCACCCGGCCGGTGATCGGCTCGAACTCCGCGACGTTGAAGGTGTGGGGGTACAGGCAGCCGTCCCAGCCGACCACGTCGAAGGGGTGCCCGGCGTAGGTCAGCCGGGTGCCGACGATCCCGGCCGAGGTGCGGTGCTTGACGAGCACCTCGACGTCCTGGCCCTCGGCCAGCAGCGGCTCGCGCGGGCCGTGCAGGTCCCGCTCGCAGTAGGGCGCGTGCTCCAGCAGCTGGCCGTAGCGCGAGAGGTAGCGCTTGGGCGGGCCGAGGTGAGACGCGGCCTCGATGGCGTAGAGCCGGGACGGCTCGGACGGCACCCAGCGGTGGTCGCAGGCCCGCGGGACCACCACGTAGTCCCCGCTCCGGTAGGGCACCGCGCCGAACACCGTCTCCACGGTGCCGCTGCCGGCCTCGACGAAGACGCACTCGTCCCCGACCGCGTTGCGGTAGAGCGGCGAGGGGGCGGTGCCGGTCACGACGTAGGAGATCCGCACGTCGGCGTTGCCCAGCACCAGGCGCCGTCCGGTGACGGGGTCGGCGCCTGCACCCTCGGGGAACAGGCTGTGCAGCCGCAGGTGCCGCGGCTTGAGCGGGTGGTTGGGGGTCAGTCGCTGGTCGGGGAGCTCCCAGACCGCGCTGTCCACGATCGCGGAGGGGACCCCGCGGTGGTAGAGCAGCGAGGAGTCGGAGGAGAACCCCTCCTCCCCCATCAGCTCCTCGCGCAGCAGGCCGCCGCCCGCCTCGCGGTGCTGGGTGTGCCGCTTGGGCGGCACGTGCCCGACGAGCGCGTAGTGGACCATGTGGGCCTCCTTGTGGTCGATAGTCGAACGGTTGCGTCCGCATATCGCCGTCTGGCTACCATAGGTGGGTGCCACGGAATCCATCAAGCACCGACGTGCCCAGGGTTTGGCCCCGCGTCTGGACGGCCCTGGTCGACGACGCGGCCGTCTTCCCGCCCGGCGACCTGCCGCTGGCCGAGGCGCTGGCCGCCCACCGGGAGCACCGCGCCAGCCCGTACGGCGACCTGCTCGGGACCTTCGTGCTGCGCGACACCGACCTGCCCGGCGTCCGCGGGTTCGAGCACCCGGTCTCGGTGGTGGTCACCGGCGGCGCCGGTCAGATCGCCGGACCGCTGGGGCTGGCGGCGCGCCTGGGGTTGAGCCTCGGCGGCGTCGAGCTGGCCCTGCGCGACCTCGACGACCTCCCCCAGAATGCCCGCCGGGTGGTCGCCGCGGTCGACGCGGCCCGCGCCGAGGGGCTGCTGGACGAGGACACCCCGGTCCACGTCGAGGTGCCCGGCGACCTGACCGCAGGCTGGCTGCGCGCCGCCGACGAGCTGGCGGCACTCGAGCTGCGCCTGAAGTTCCGCACCGGCGGCACCGAGACCCACCAGGTCCCCAGCGAGGACCAGCTCGCGGCCCGGATCGACGCCGCGCTGGATCGGGAGACGCCGTTCAAGGCCACCGCCGGCCTGCACCACGCGGTGCGCCACACCGGCGCCGACGGGGCCGAGCACCACGGGTTCCTCAACGTACTGCTCGCCACCCGCCACGCCTTCGACGGCGCCGGCCACGAGGACGTCGTGGCCACCCTTGCCGACCGCGACCCCGACTCGGTCGTCGCGGCCGCCGCCGAGGCCGACCTGACCGGCGCCCGGCGCTGGTTCACCTCCTTCGGGTCCTGCTCGGTCCGCGAGCCGCTGGCGGACCTGCAGCGACTGGGGCTGCTGTGAGCGAGCAGGGTCTCGCGGACTCCGGGTTCGGCCCGGACCACCTGCCCTACGGCGTCTTCTCCGCCACCCCCGACGGTCCGCGACGGATCGGCGTCCGGCTGCACCAGGAGGTCCTCGACCTGGCGGGCCTGACCCAGTCCATCGGGGACACCCGGGTCGCCGACCTGTGGCGCTCGGCCACCCTCAACCCGTTCCTGGCCCTGGGCCGGCAGGCCTGGGACGACGCCCGGTCGTGGCTCACCGGACTGCTGGCCGACGAGCGGGCCGGCGACCTCGTCGCGCGCCACTCCCAGCCGCTGGCGGAGGTGGTGCTGCACCTGCCGTTCGCGGTCACCGACTACGTCGACTTCTACGCCTCCGAGCACCACGCCGCCAACGTGGGGCGCATCCTGCGACCCGACACCGCGCCCCTGCTGCCCAACTACAAGCACCTGCCGGTCGCCTACCACGGCCGGGCGGGCACCGTCGTGGTCAGCGGCACCGAGATCGTCCGGCCGCTCGGGCAGCGTGCCCCGGAGCCGTCCAGCGGCCCGGCTCAGCCGGTCTTCGGGCCGACCGAGCGGCTCGACCTCGAGGCCGAGGTCGGCTTCGTCGTGGGCCTCGGCACGGCCCTGGGCGAGCGGATCGCGACCGCGGACCTGGCCGAGCACGTGTTCGGCGTGGTGGGCCTCAACGACTGGAGCGCCCGCGACATCCAGGCGTGGGAGTACGTCCCGCTGGGCCCGTTCCTGGGCAAGAGCTTCGCCACCTCTGTCTCCGCCTGGGTGACGCCGCTGGCCGCCCTGGACGCCGCCTGGACCGACCTGCCCCGCCAGGACCCGACCCCCCTGCCCTACCTGGCACCGGGCACCACCCGGGGGCTGGCGATCGAGGTGGAGGTCGTGGTCAACGGGCACGTCGTCAGCCGCCCGTCGTACGCCGACATGTACTGGTCGCCGGCCCAGATGCTGGCCCACCTGACCGTCAACGGCGCCTCGGTCTCCCCGGGCGACCTCTTCGGCTCGGGCACCGTGTCGGGGCCCGAGGCGGGGCAGCGCGGCTCGCTGCTGGAGCTGACCTGGGGCTGGCGGGAGCCGGTCGCGCTCGGAGCCGAGCAGCGCACCGCGCTGCTGGACGGCGACGAGGTGGTGCTGCGCTACTCCGCCCCCGGCACCGGCGGCGGGCGCATCAGCCTGGGCGAGGTGGCCGGTCGGGTGGCCCCCGCCAGAGCGTGGACGGACGGCCCCCCAGCAGAGGCCGGGCGCCGCTAGGGTCGGTCTCCCGCGCCCGATTGCCCAGGTCAGGACCCAGATGAGTGCAACGCTGCTCCGCCGGACCGTCCGGCTGCTCACCGCCGTCACCGCGTTCGGCGTGGCCGCCAACACCCGTCGGCTGCGGGGTCGCGCCCAGCACCTGGCCCGCCTGGACTCGGAGCCGGCTCCCAGCGCCCCGGCCAGCACGCCCGGCTGGGTTGCGATCACCGCCACCGGGGTGAGGCTGGACGCGCGCACCCTGGACCAGGCCGCCGCGTGGGCGGTCCGGGAAGGGCTGGAGGCCGTCGACCTGGTGCCCGCGGACCTGCCGGTGGAGCGGGCGCTGGACCTGCTGCGCCAGGTCGACACCGAGGCGTTCCGCGCCGACCCGCTGACCCAGGGCCGGACCGCGGGCCATGCCCTGGTGGTCCGGGCCGACCTGGCCGCGCGGGCCGAGCTGCCGACGGGCCCGGTCTCCCCCGCGGAGCTGATCGAGGTGGCCCGGCAGGCCAAGCGCTTCGCACCCCGGGGCTGCGACCTCGCGGTGGCGCCGTACGAGCGCGCCGTGGGCCAGCGCCCGGGCGAGCAGCTCGCCGTGCAGCGCACCGTGTTCGACCGCTACGGCACCGTCAACCTCACCGCCATCGGTGCCGAGCTGGCGATCCTGGGGCTCGGCGCGCTGAGCACGCCGGCCCTGGGGCTGCCGGCGCTCGCCCTGCACCACGCCGCTCCGGCGGCCGTGCTGGCCGGCAACCCCGCGGGCCTGGCGCCGGGCGACCTCGCGGTCCGGACCGCGCTCCGCCTGCCCGGTGAGGCGCTGCGGCTGCTGCGGCTGCTGCGCGCCGACGCACCCCAGGCGGGGTCGATCCGGGCAGCCGACGCACTGCGCGAGGGCTACGCCAAGGAGCTGGCCGAGGGCACCGAGCGCTTCTTCGAGCCGCGGGTGGAGGCCTGTCGCTGGTGCGGGTCGCCCGACCTCTCCTGCCGGTTCGCCACCCCCGACCTGATCCAGCACAAGCCGGGCACCTTCGGTCTCGACGAGTGCGCCTCCTGCGGACACGTCTTCCAGAACCCGCGGCTGAGCATCGAGGGGCTGGACTTCTACTACCGGGACTTCTACGACGGCTTCGCCGGGGAGGAGATGGAGAAGGTCTTCGCCGCCGAGGCCAGCGAGTACGACGGCCGCGCCACCATGGTGGCGGCCCACGACCCCGCCCCGGCACGCTGGCTGGACGTGGGCAGCGGCCACGCGCACTTCTGCCTGGTGGCCCGCGACTACTTCCCCGAGACCTCCTTCGAGGGCATCGACCTGAGCGCGGGCATCGACGACGCCGCCCGGCGCGGCTGGGTGGACCGCGCCTACCGGGGGATGTTCCCCGACGTCGCCGCCGACCTGGCCGACCAGTTCGACGTGGTCAGCATGTTGCACTACCTGGAGCACACGCGCGAGCCCCGCCAGGAGCTCGACGCCGCGGCCACCGTGCTGGTCCCCGGCGGCCTGCTGATGGTGGAGGTGCCGGACCCCGAGTGCCCCTCGGCCCGCACCCTGGGTCGCTACTGGATGCCGTGGCTCCAGCCCCAGCACCAGCACTTCCTCTCCATGTCGCGGCTGGAGGAGGCGCTGGTCGAGCGCGGCTTCACCGTGCTGGAGCGCTACCGGGCCCCCTCGATGCGGGGACCCGACACCCTGGCCGCGGCCTGGCTGGCAGCAGGGCAGGTGGTGCCCCGACCCTGGATGCCGTGGCTGCCCCGCCCCACCCCCGCGCGACGGGCCGCTCGGATGGCGACGCTGGCCGCCGCCGTGCCGGCGGCCGTGGTTGCCGCTGCCGCAGGCCAGGTGACCTCGGCGCGGGCCAGCGAGGAGCCGGGCAACGCGTTCCGGGTGCTGGCGCGGTACGACGGCTAGATCCAGCCCATCAGATCCAGCCCATCAGATCCAGCCCATCAGATCCAGCCCATGCGACGGGCGGTCGCCACCGCCTCGTGCCGGTTGCCCGTCCCGAGCTTGGCGCTCACGCTGGAGAGGTAGTTGCGCACCGTCCCCGCCGAGAGATGGACGCGCCGGGCGATCTCGTCCACCGGCGCCCCGTCCCCCGCGGCCTCCAGCACGTCGGCCTCGCGCGGGGTCAGCGGGGAGTCGCCCGCCGCGATCGCCTCCGCGGCGAGCTCGGGGTCCACGTGCCGGCCACCGGCGTGCACCAGCCGCACCGCCTGGGCCAGCGTCGCGGCCGAGGCGGTCTTGGGCAGGAACCCTCGTACCCCGTCGGCCAGGGCTCGCTTCAGGTAGCCGGGACGACCGTGGCTGGTGACGATCAGGCAGCCACATCCGGGCAGGTCCCGGCCGATCGCGGCGGCCACCTCGATGCCGTCCAGGTCGGGCATCTGCAGGTCCAGCACCGCCACGTCGGGACGGGTCGCCAACGCCGCCGCGAGCGCCTCCGCCCCGGTGGCGGCCTGGGCGACGACCTCGAGGTCGTCCTCCAGGTCGAGCATCTGGGCCAGCGCGCTGCGGATCAGGTTCTCGTCGTCAGCGAGCAGCACCCGGATCACCGCTCCTCCTGCCCGGGGCCACTGCCCACGCCGAGGTCGACGGTCACCACGAACTCTCCGCCCGGCGCACCGCTGCCGCTCCGGGTCGCCAGGTGCTCATGGTCCAGGCGGGCGCTCAGCGGGGCGAGGTCCCCGGCCAGGGTGGCCAGGCCGCTGCCGTCCCCGTCGGGGTCCGGGGCGCGGCCCACCCCGTCGTTGCGCACCGTGACCCGGCAGCCGTCGTACTGGATGGCGACCCGGGTGGCCTCGGAGTGCCGCAGCACGTTGGTCACCGCCTCGCGCACCACCCGCGCCACGGGGGCGTGCCAGGCGGCCGGCAGGCCGTCCAGGTCGGCGGTGGCCGCGATCCCCGCCGAGGCGAGCAGCGAGACCGCGCCGTCCAGCTCCTGGTGCAGGTCCAGCGGCCGGTAGCCGCGCGCCAGCCCGCGGGCCTCGCGCAGCGCCTCGTGGGCGGTGGAGCGCACCTCGCGCACCAGGTCGGGGGCCCGCTCGTCGCCGCGCTCGGCCAGCGTGGCGGCCAGCTCGGCCTGCACCGCGATGGTCGACAGGTGCCGCCCGAGCACGTCGTGGACGTCGCGGGAGAACCGCAGCCGCTCCTCGGCCACGGCGAGCGCCGCCTGGGTGGCCCGCGCCCGATCGAGCTCGGTGACCACGCCGAGGAGCCAGAGCGAGCTGTGCACGGTGAAGGCGAAGAAGGCCGCGATCGCCGCCCCGTAGAGCGCCATCCCGAGGTGGCCGTCGCTCAGCCCCAGGATCGCCGCACCCGCGGCCACCACCACCGCCAGCACCCGGCGGTCCCGCAGCCCGCCCGCACCCCAGGCGATGGCCCCGACCAGCACGAACGCCGGTCCGAACCGCTCGTCCGCAGGGAGCGTGGCGGTCCACGCCGCGACCAGCACAGCGAGACCGGCCAGCGCCACCAGCCGACGTACCGGCAGCGGCCCGCGCTCGGGGTAGAGGTCGCAGGCGGCGCGCAGCAGCGAGGTGCCGAGACCGCCCAGCAGCACCCCGCCCACGATCATCAGCAGGATCGACCCCGGACGGTCGAACCCGGGAAGGGCGCTGAGCACGCCCAGCACGAGCAGGAACCAGAAGAGCACGAACAGCGACCCGCGGGTGTAGAGCTCCACCCGCTGCACGTCGCTGCTCCCGGACCAGCTGCGCCACCAGGCGCGCCGGGGCGGGGTCGGGGCGCTGGTGTCCACGACCGTGATCCTCTCAGGCCCGTTCCCCCTCAGCTCCGGGGCTCCCAGCGCAGCGACCGGACCGCCAGCAACACCGCCACCGCGGTCCAGGCCACCAGCACCCCCACCGACGGCGCCGCGTGGCTCCAGGTCTCAAGGAACGACAGTTCGCCGGCGGTGCCGTCCAGGCCGTCCTGGGCGAACCAGGCGATCCGGGTCAGGTCCAGCACCGCGGCGCCGGGCAGCAGGTCGAACCAGCGCTGCCAGGACTCCGGGAGCGCGGCCCCCATCAGGCCGGCCAGGGCCAGCAGCAGCACCGGCCCGCTGGTCAGCTGCGCCGACTCGGCCGTCTTCGTCCAGGCCGCGGTCCACACCGCGAACGCGGCGAAGGTGACGATGGAGAGCAGCACCGCCACTAGGAGCAGGACCGGGTTCAGCGGGAGGTCCAGCCCCGACGCCCAGGCGATCGGGACGGTGAGCACCGCCACCGCCAGGGTGATCGCGGCCCCCGGCAGCGCCATGGACGCCACCAGCTCCAGGTCCCGGATCTCGCCGGTCCGCAGCCGCTTGAGCACCATCTCGTCGCGGCGGCTGACGAACATCGAGAGCACGTTGTAGTAGCCCGGGAAGAGCAGCGCCATGAAGAGCGCGGTGCCGATGGTCGCCGCACCGCTGGTGGGGTCCGGCTCGTCGCCCCGGACCGCGAACAGCAGGCCGAGCGGCACCAGCGGCATCACGAAGGCGTAGAGCATCGTGGTGCGGTTGCGCACCATCAGCAGCCAGTTGAAGCGGGCCAGGCCGAGCGTCCGGTTGACGCTGGTGCCCAGGGTGACGTCGCTCATCGGGTTCCTCCTGCGAGGTCGGGGGCGATCGGGTCGTCGGAGTCGGCGGCCAGCTCCAGGAAGACCGACTCCAGCGTGGCCGTCCGGGCCTGCAGCCGCTCCAGCCGTACGTCGTGCTCCCGGGCCCCCACCAGCAGGTCGGTGAGAGCGCGCTGCAGGTCGACGACCCGCAGCACGGTCAGCTCGCCGTCGTGGCCGACCTCGGCGCCGGCAGGTGGCGTCCACCCGCCCGGCGGCGTGACGAAGGAGATCTGGGACGGGTGACCGGACACGATCTCGGCCACGCTGCCGTCCCGCACGATCTCGCCGGCCCGCATGATCGAGACCTGGTCGGCCAGGCTCTCGGCCTCCTCCAGGTAGTGCGTGGTCAGGAGCACGGTGGCGCCGGCGTCCCGCAGCCCGCGCACCAGCTGCCAGACGGCCCGACGGCTCTCGGGGTCCAGCCCCGTGGTGGGCTCGTCGAGCATCACCAGGTCGGGACGGCCGGCCAGCGTGCAGGCCAGGTCGACCCGGCGGTGCTCGCCGCCGGAGAGCGCCCGCATCCGGGTGTCCGCGTGCCGGGTCAGGTCGAGCATCTCCAGCGACTCAGCCACCGGGCGGGCGTCGGTGACGCAGGCCGACCACATGCGCACGGTCTCGGCCACGGTCAGGTCGCCCACGAACCCGCTGCGCTGCAGCAGCACCCCGGTGCGGCGGCGTACCGCGTGGCGGTCCGCGATCGGGTCCAGACCCAGGACGCGGACCTCGCCGCCGTCCGCCTCGGCCATTCCCTCGAGCACGTCCAGGGCCGAGGTCTTCCCCGCGCCGTTGACGCCCAGGAGGGCGTGGATCGTGCCGGGTCGCACGGACAGGTCGATGCCGCGCACCGCCTCGAACGCGTCCTCGCCGCTGCCGTAGGTACGTCGTAGCCCGCGCACCTCGATCGCCAGGTCCCCCGGCTCGGGCGCGGACCGGGGCCGGTCTTGGATGGTCGTCTGCTTCATGACGCCCAGTCTTCTCCGCGCCGACGGTGCCCAGTAGTGCGATCTGTCATCACCTGGCCGGCACGCAGGTGAGGGCTACACCCCCTGGTCCTCCAGGCCCGGGTGCGT
Organism: Nocardioides sp. 616; assembly: GCF_002930065.1. Lineage (NCBI taxonomy): Bacteria > Bacillati > Actinomycetota > Actinomycetes > Propionibacteriales > Nocardioidaceae > Nocardioides > Nocardioides sp. 616. The sequence goes on from NZ_POAG01000010.1 coordinate 240,969, forward strand.
CCAGGGGCGGCCGGCCCGCAGCTCCACCAGGGCACCGGGGTGCACCCGTCCCAGGTGCCGCAGCGCCCGGCGGCGGAAGCGCACGATCTGCAGCACCCCGAAGGCCCAGAACAGGTACTGCACCGACATCGCGATCCGGAAGTCGGCCAGGTCGTAGGCCGAGACCCCGCCGGGCTCGACGACGTCGAGCACCACCCCGATCAGCGCCATGGTCAGCAGCGAGGCCACGAACCCGCCGACGTTCACGATGCCGTTGGCCCGGCCCAGCGCCCCCACCGGGTGGAAGGTGCGGGCCAGGTCGAAGGCCACCATCGAGGCCGGTCCACCGCTCGCCGTGGCGAACGCCATCACCACCACCAGCCAGGTCGGCGAGGGCCCGTCGGAGGCCAGCACCGCGGTCCAGGCCAGCGCCATCACCGCGACCACGCCGATGACGACCCAGGAGCGGTAGTACGGCCAGCGGGCGATGGCCGCGCCGAGCACGAGCCCGCTGACCACCACCCACCCGGTCATCGCCATCAGCAGGGTCCCGGCGGCCACCTCGGACCAGCCCTGGCCGGCGACCAGGAACGGGAAGCCCCACAGCAGCGCGAAGACGGTGCCGGAGAACTGCGCGGTGAAGTGGGACCACATCCCGAGCCGGGTGCCGGGGTTGCCCCACACCAGGCGCAGCGACTGCGCCAGGGCCCCGAGCTTGACCCGCACCACTCCGGTGCTGGCGTACGGCGAGTCCTTGACCAGGCACGCCACGGCGACCAGCAGCACCACCCCCAGGGTGGAGGCACCGGCGAAGGTGCGGGTCCAGCCGGCGTGGTCCAGCAGCAGGGTCAGCGGGGCCGCCGCGGCGACCGCTCCCAGCTGTCCGCCCCAGCCGGTGACCTGGGTGACCATCGGCGCCTGGCGCACCAGGAACCAGACCGCCACCAGCCGGATCACGCTGACGAACACCATCGCGTCCCCGGCGCCCAGGATGCCGCGTGCCAGCACCGCCACCCCGAAGGAGGTGGCGAAGGCGAAGACCAGCTGGCCCAGGGTCATCAGCGCCAGCCCCCACAGCAGCAGGGCGCGGGACCCGAAGCGGTCCAGGAGCACCCCCACCGGCACCTGCATGGCGGCGTACACGACGAGCTGGAGGACGGTGAAGAAGGCGAGCTGGGTGGCGGAGATGCCGAACCGCTCCGAAGCCAGCAGCCCGGCCACGCCGAGCGAGCTGCGGTGGAAGACCGCCAGCACGTACACGGCCATGGCGACCAGCCAGATGGACCACGCGCGGCGGCGGCCGATGTCGTGGACCTGCTCGCGTTGCACGTCGGCAGTCTGCCCCACGGGCGCCTCGGGCCGGGCAGGCGTCCCTGCGGATAATGACGCCCATGACATCGCCCCTGACCCCGCCCGCGACAAACAAGCTCGACGTGGCCGTGGTCGGAGCCGGGATCGTGGGCCTGGCGGTGGCCCGCGAGGTGCTTCGTCGTCGGCCCGGCGCCTCGGTGGCGGTGATCGAGCAGGAGAGCGGCGTCGCGGCACACCAGACCGGGCACAACTCCGGTGTGGTGCACGGGGGCATCTACTACGAGCCGGGTTCGCTCAAGGCGCGACTCTGCGTCGAGGGCGCGGCCCTGATGTATGCCTACGCCGAGGAGCACGGCATCCCGCACGAGCGGTGCGGCAAGCTGATCGTGGCCGTCGAGGACGCCGAGCTGCCGCGGCTGGACGCCCTGGAGCAGCGCGGCCTGGCCAACGCCGTACCGGGGCTGCGCCGGGTGGGCGCTGCGGAGATCGCGGAGATCGAGCCGAACGCCACCGGGCTCTCCGCGCTGCACGCCCCCAACACCGGGATCATCGACTACACGCATGTCTGCCGGACCATCCAGGGCGAGCTCGAGCAGGCGGGCGTCGCCTTCCACTTCGACACCGAGGTCCTCGGCGTCACCGAGGGCGTGGACTGCACCCTGGAGCTGCGGCACGGCGGCGAGCCCACGAGCCTGCGCGCCACCGAGGTGATCACCTGCGCCGGCCTGTGGTCGGACCGGCTGGCCCGGCGCTCCGGTGCCGACCCGGACCCCCGGATCGTGCCCTTCCGGGGCGCCTACCTGCGGCTGCGCGACGCCGGTGAGCCGGTGGTCCGCGGCATGGTCTACCCGGTGCCGGACCCGACGCTGCCCTTCCTCGGCGTGCACGTGACCAAGCACATCGACGGCCACGTGATGCTGGGGCCGACCGCGATGATGGTGCCCTCGCGCGACGGCTACCTGTTCCGCACCATGCGGCCCCGCGACATCGCCGAGACCCTCGCCTGGCCGGGCTCGTGGCAGGTGGCCCGCAAGTACTGGCGCACGGGCCTGACCGAGATCAGGATGGCCACCAGCAAGGCGGCCTACGTGCGCGCCGCCGCGGCGTACGTCCCGTCCCTGACCACCGCCGACCTGGACGGCAGCTTCTCCGCAGGGGTGCGGGCCCAGGCCGTGGGGCGCGACGGCACCCTGGTGGACGACTTCACCATCTCCTCGGTGGGGGCGGTCTCGCACGTGCGCAACGCCCCCTCCCCCGCGGCCACCTCCTCGTTCGCGCTGGCGCGCGAGCTGGTGGACCGGATCGAGGCGCGGCGCTGACGGGTCCCCCGGGAGATGCAGCAGACCCCCACACGATCCGTGTGGGGGTCTGGCGCCTGGTACCTAGACCAGTGGCAGGTGAAGGATTCGAACCTTCGAAGGCGTAAGCCGACGGATTTACAGTCCGCTCCCATTGGCCGCTCGGGCAACCTGCCTCGTTCTCATTCGCCCCCGGGCCGTTTGGCCCTGGGACGACAAGGCGAAAGAATAGCCCAAGCAACATGCCGCAGGACAAATCACCCCACCAGCCACGTCAGCAGGAGATCCCCATGGCCGACTCGTCGTTCGACATCGTGAGCAAGCTCGACCGCCAGGAGGTCGACAACGCGCTCGGACAGACGGCGCGCGAGATCTCCACCCGCTTCGACTTCAAGGGCACCGGAGCCACCATCGAGTGGCAGGGCGACCAGGCCATCGAGATCAGCGCGTCGGCCGACGACCGCGCCACCGCGGTGCTCGACGTGTTCAAGGACAAGCTGATCAAGCGCCAGCAGTCGCTGAAGATCCTCGACGCCTCCGAGCCCCGCCCCTCGGGCCAGCAGTCGAAGATCTCGATCACCCTCAAGGAGGGCATCACCTCCGAGGACGCCAAGAAGATCTCCAAGCTGATCCGCGACGAGGGCCCCAAGGGCGTCAAGGCCCAGATCCAGGGCGACGAACTGCGGGTCTCCAGCAAGAAGCGTGACGACCTGCAGGCCGTCCAGGCGCTGGTGAAGTCCCAGGACCTGGAGTTCGCGGTGCAGTTCACCAACTACCGCTGACCCTGCCGCGCGGCGCCCGAGAATGGCGACGGGACCGCCCCGAGCGCGCAGGTGCGCACCTGAGGCGGTCCCGTGGGCCGCAGACCCGGTCAGACCGCGTGCATGGTCCTCATGGTGGTCGCACCCGAGGCCACGGTGAGCCAGACGGTCTTGCCCTCCTCGAGCCCCAGCGAGCGGGCGTTGGTGCGGGTGAGCGTGATCGTGACCTCCTCACCGTCCTCGGTGAGCACGGTGAGACGCACCTCGAAGCCGATGCGGAGCATCCGGGAGATCTCGCCCTGGGCGGCACCGGCCAGCAGCGGCGTGGTGGTGACCTCGATGTCGTGCGGTCGGACCAGCTCGCCGTTGAGCCGGGTCACGTCGCCGAGGAAGCTCATCACGAAGTCGTTCGCCGGCTCGTCGTAGAGCTGGTCGGGGCTGCCGATCTGCTCCACCCGACCCTGGTTGATCACCACGATCTCGTCGGCGACCTCGAGGGCCTCCTCCTGGTCGTGGGTCACGAACACCGTCGTCACGTGCACCTCGTCGTGCAGCCGACGCAGCCAGTCGCGCAGCTCCTTGCGCACCTTGGCGTCCAAGGCGCCGAAGGGCTCGTCCAGCAGCAGCACGTTGGGCTCGATGGCCAGCGCGCGCGCCAACGCCATCCGCTGGCGCTGGCCACCGGAGAGTTGGGCCGGGAGCCGGTTGGCGAACTGGTCGAGGTGGACCAGCTTGAGCATCTCCTCGACCCGGCGGGCCACCTCCTCCTTGGGCTTCTTGCGGATCTCCAGGCCGAAGGCGACGTTCTTGGCCACGCTCATGTGCTTGAACGCCGCGTAGTGCTGGAAGACGAAGCCGACGTTGCGCTTCTGCGGCGGGAGCTTGGTGGCCTCCACGCCCTCGATGCTGATCGTGCCGGAGTCGGCGGTCTCCAGCCCGGCGATGATGCGCAGCAGCGTGGACTTGCCGCCACCGCTGGGCCCGAGCAGGGCGGTCAGCTGGCCGGTGGGGATCGAGACACTCACGTCCTCGAGGGCCACGAAGTCCCCGAAGTTCTTGTTGACCCCTGTTACTTCGATACTCACGTGCGAGCCTTCCTCGGGCAGGTACGGGGGGACGGAGCCGGCGTCATCGCGCGTGCTCCTTGGGCCGGATGATCGCGACGATCACGATGCAGGCGACGGACACCATCGCCAGCAGGAAGGCCATCGCGTAGGCGCCCTGCTGATCGAAGTTGAGGTACTTCTCCTCGACCACCAGGGTCGCGGTGCGGGTCTGGCCCAGGAGGTTGCCCGAGACGACCTTCACGGCCCCGAACTCACCCAGCGAGCGCGCCATGCTGAGGACGACGCCGTAGACGACAGCCCACTTGATGGCCGGCAGGGTGACGCGCCAGAAGGTCTGGGCCGGGCTGGCGCCCAGGCTCATCGCCGCCTGCTCCTGCTCGATGCCGATCTCCTCCAGCACCGGCACCACCTCGCGGATCACCAGCGGCAGCGCCACGAAGGCAGTGGCCATGATGATGCCCGGGGTGGCGAAGATGACCTGGAAGCCCCAGCTCTCCAGCGTGGGGCCGAGCCAGCCGTTGCGGCCGCCGTAGACCAGGACCAGGGAGAGACCGACCACCACCGGGGAGACCGAGAGCGGGAGGTCGACCAGGGCACTGAGCGCCCGCTTGCCGGGGAACTGGTAGCGCACCAGCAGCAGGGACATGCCGACCCCGAAGACGGTGTTGATGACCACCGCGATCACCGCGCACAGCACGGTGAGCTTCAGGGCGGCAACCACGTCGGTGTCCTCCAGCAGCCCGGTGATGGCGCCGAAGCCGCCGTCGAAGGTGTGGGTCACCACCAGGGACACCGGCCAGGCCACCAGCAGGAACAGGTAGCCGATGACGATGAAGCGGAGCAGGTACTTAACCACGTCGTCCCATCCTTCGCTGGATGACGTCGAGCGCCACGATGACGGCCAGGGAGATGACCAGCAGCACCGTCGCCGTCGCGGCCGCGCCCGCCAGGTTGTTGTTCTCGATGCTGCCCAGGATCCGCACCGAGGTCACCTCGGTCTGGAAGGGCAGGTTGCCCGAGAGCAGCACGAGCGAGCCGTACTCGCTGACGCCGCGGGCGAACGAGAGGGCTGCTCCCGCCGCGATCGCCGGGGTCAGGCTGGGCAGGATCACCCGGCGGAAGGTGGTGAACTTGCTGGCACCGAGCGAGGCGGCAGCCTCCTCCACGTCGCGGTCCAGCTCGGCCAGGACCGGCTGCACCATGCGCACCACGAAGGGCAGCGTGACGAACAGGAAGGCCAGGAAGACGCTGGACTGCTTGTTGGCCACGTCGATGCCCAGCGGGCTGTCCTGGCCGTAGAGCGAGAGCAGCACCAGTCCGGCGACGATGGTCGGCAGCGCGAACGGGATGTCGATCAGCACCTCCAGCGCGCCCTTGCCGAAGAACCGGTCCCGGACCAGGACCCAGGCGATCAGGGTGCCCACGAAGACGTTGACGACCGTGACCAGGAGCGCCTGGGTCACGGTGAGCTTGATGGCCGCAGCCGTCTGCTCGTTGGTCACTGCGGTCCAGAAGCCGTCCCACCCACCTGCGGCCGCCGTACCGACGACGGCGCACAGGGGGATGAGCACGAGCAGGCTGAACCACAGCATCGCGATGCCCAGGCCGAGGCCCGAGGATCGCGTCAGGTTCGACCGCGGGGCCGACCGGCGCTTGCGCGCCGGCCGGCCCTGCGTGACTTGGAGAGTCGTCACGAGTTGATCGTCACTCCGTCGCCTTGCCGGAGGCGGCGATCGCCAGGGTGACCAGACCGGTCTCCTCGTCGAAGAACTTGTCCGAGACCTCGCTCCAGCTGCCGAAGTCCTTCTCCACGGTGAGCAGGTTGGGCACCACCGGGAAGGGGTCGGACGGGTCCTTGGCACCCTCGACGGTGCCCCCGAAGTCGACGTCGTCGCGGATGGGGCGGAAGCCGGTCAGCGCAAACTGACGCTGGCCCTCGTCGCTGACCACGAAGTCCAGCCAGTCCTTCGCGATCGGGTCGGCGTCCTTGAGCACGGCGCCCGGGTTCTCGATGAGCAGCGTGGTGTCCGGGATGATGTACTCGAAGCCCTCGCCGTTCTGCGCGGCCAGGATGGCCTCGTTCTCGTAGGCCATCAGCACGTCACCGGTGCCGCCGAGGAACGCGGTGGTGGCGTCCCGGCCGCTGCCGGGCAGCGAGACGACGTTGCCGAAGAACTTGTCGACGTACGCGGCGGCGTCCTCCTCGGTGCCACCGTCGGCGACGGACTGGCCCCACGCAGCGAGGGCGTTCCAGCGGGCCGCGCCCGAGGAGGCGGGGTTGGGCGTGACGATCTCCACGCCCGGCTTGACCAGGTCGTCCCAGGTCTGGATGTTCTTGGGGTTGCCGTCACGGACACCGAAGACCACCACGGAGTGCGACACGACGCCCTTGTTCTCACCCGCGTCCCAGTCGTCGGCGACCAGACCGGCATCGACCAGGCGGGTCACGTCACTGGCCACGGAGAAGTGGACGTAGTCGGCCTCGAGACCGTTCTCCACCGCACGGCTCTGGTCGCCGGACGCACCGTAGGACGTCTGGAACTTCGCACCCTTGCCGGCGTCGGTCTTGACGAACTCCGCGCCGATGGCCTTGTTGGCAGCCTCGGGAACCGCGAACCCGACGATGTTGATCGTCTTGTCGTCCGCGGCGCTGTCCGCGTCGCCGCCACATCCGGCCAGCGCCGCCACGCTGGCGACCGCGAGAGCCGCGATGGCGCCCACTCGTGTCCTGCTCGTGCTCTTCATCGTTGCTCCCTGCTTGAAGCCGCCCCTCGACGACTAACCGGCGAATGTTCACCAGATTACATGACTTTAGAGACATACGTTGAATTTAAGACGGGTACTCCGGCGTGTCGCAGGTCACCCGGGGCGGTTTACCTAAATCTGGACGATTCAAGACGCGGTCGGCGTTCGCACACTGCAGGGTTAATGTGGACGACACCCCGTCACCGAAGCAGTCACCCAGCCGCGTCCATGCGAGTAGTGAAGGAAAGACACGCTGTGTCCAAGCAGGTCAAGCAGCTCGATCGCGTCATCATCCGTTTCGCTGGCGACTCCGGGGACGGGATGCAGCTCACCGGCGACCGGTTCACCCAGGAGTCCGCGGCGTTCGGCAACGACCTCGCGACCCTGCCCAACTTCCCTGCCGAGATCCGCGCACCTCAGGGGACCCTCCCCGGCGTGTCGTCGTTCCAGGTGCACTTCGCCGACCACGACATCCTGACCCCGGGCGACGCCCCCGACGTGCTCGTCGCGATGAACCCCGCGGCCCTGCGCGCCAACCTGGGCGACCTGCCCAAGGGCGCGACCATCATCGTCGACACCCACGACTTCACCGCGCGCAACCTGACCAAGGCCGGCTACGCGACGTCTCCGCTGGAGGACGAGTCGCTGGCCGAGTACGCCGTGCACCAGCTCGACCTCACCGGCATGACGGTCGCGGCGGTCAAGGAGTTCGGGCTCTCCCGCAAGGACGCTGCCCGGGCCAAGAACATGTTCGCGCTGGGCCTGCTCTCGTGGATGTACGGACGCCCCACCGAGTCCACGATCGAGTTCCTGTCCCGCCGGTTCGCCAAGGTGCCCGACATCCGCGACGCCAACATCACCGCGTTCAAGTCCGGCTACTACTTCGGCGAGACCACCGAGGCGTTCGTGGTCTCCTACGAGATCAAGCCCGCCCCGATGGCGCCGGGCACCTACCGCAACATCACCGGCAACCTCGCGCTCGCCTACGGCCTGGTTGCCGGGGGCGTGCAGTCGGGGCTCCCGGTCTTCCTGGGCTCCTACCCGATCACCCCGGCCTCCGACATCCTGCACGAGCTGAGCAAGCACAAGGCCTTCGGCGTGACCACGCTGCAGGCCGAGGACGAGATCGCCGGCGTCGGCGCCGCGATCGGCGCCTCCTTCGTCGGCCACCTGGGGGTGACCACCACCTCAGGTCCCGGGATCGCCCTGAAGTCCGAGGCCATCGGCCTCGCGGTGATGACCGAGCTGCCCCTGGTCGTCGTCGACGTGCAGCGCGGCGGCCCCTCCACCGGGCTGCCGACCAAGACCGAGCAGGCCGACCTGCTGCAGGCGATGTTCGGGCGCAACGGCGAGTCGCCGGTGCCGGTGATCGCCCCGCAGTCCCCCGGCGACTGCTTCGACGCCGCGGTGGAGGCGATCCGGATCGCGGTCACCTACCGCACCCCGGTGATGCTGCTCTCCGACGGCATGCTCGCCAACGGCTCCGAGCCGTGGCGCGTCCCGGAGGTCTCCGAGCTGCCCACGATCGACCCCGACTTCGCCACCGCGCCCAACCACACCAGCCAGGACAAGAACGGCCAGGAGAAGCAGGAGTTCTGGCCCTACGTCCGCGACGAGGCCACGCTCGCGCGGCCCTGGGCGGTCCCCGGCACCCCCGGCCTCGAGCACCGCATCGGCGGGCTGGAGAAGGGCGACGGGCACGGCAACATCTCCTACGACCCGGCCAACCACGACTTCATGGTCCGCACCCGGGCGGCCAAGGTGGCCCGGATCGCGGACTCCCTGCCCCCGCTTGAGGTCGACGACCCCTCGGGCCAGGCCAAGGTCCTGGTCATCGGCTGGGGATCGACCTACGGACCCATCGGAGCCGCCGTACGCCGGGTGCGGAAGGCCGGCTACCACGTCGCCCAGACCCACCTGCGACACCTCAACCCGATGCCGAACGACCTCGGCGAGATCCTCGCCCGCTACGACAGCGTGCTGGTCCCGGAGATGAACCTGGGCCAGCTCTCCATGCTGCTCCGCGCGCAGTACCTGGTCGACACCGTCGGCTACAACCAGGTCAACGGCATGCCCATCAAGGCCGCCGAGCTGGCCGACGCCATCGGGCAGCTGGTCTCAGCCGCCGAGGGCGTGCCCGTGAACCTCTCGACCGACGTCGCCGCCCCCGCGGAAGGAGCCACCCGATGACCGCCATCCAGGGCAACAACGCAGACCTCACCACCACCGACCTGCCGTTCCCCGGCCTGGCCGGCGTCCCGACCGTGGACGCCGACGTCAAGCAGACCGGCAAGGACTTCACCTCCGACCAGGAGGTCCGCTGGTGCCCCGGCTGCGGCGACTACGCCGTCCTCAAGGCCGTCCAGTCCTTCCTCCCCGACCTCGGACTCCGCCGCGAGAACATCGTCTTCGTCTCCGGCATCGGCTGCTCCTCGAGGTTCCCCTACTACCTCGACACCTACGGCATGCACTCCATCCACGGACGCGCCCCCTCCATCGCCACCGGCATCGCCACCGCCCGCGAAGACCTCTCCGTCTGGGTCGTCACCGGCGACGGCGACGCCCTCTCCA
>NZ_POAG01000010.1:251082-278020 GCF_002930065.1 Nocardioides sp. 616
GATGGGCTCGGTCGACCACCCCTTCAACCCCGTCTCCCTGGCGCTGGGCGCCGAAGCCACCTTCGTGGCCCGCACCATCGACTCGGACCGCAAGCACCTCACCTCCGTGCTCGCCGCCGCCGCCGCCCACCGCGGCACCTCCCTGGTCGAGATCTACCAGAACTGCCCCATCTTCAACGACGGCGCCTTCGACGCCATCAAGAACCCCGACACCAAGCAAGACGCCATCATCCCCCTGGTCCACGGCCAGCAGATCCGCTTCGGCCCCCACGACGACAACGGCCTCGGCACCAAGGTGCTGATCCGCGACGAGCTCACCGGGGGTGTCCGGGCGGCGCTGGCCAGCGAGGTCCCCGACGAGGCGGTGCTGGTGCACGACGCCCACAGCCCGGACCCCACGATGGCATTCGCCATCTCCCGGCTCACCGACTCCGGCTACCTCAACCAGTCGCCCATCGGCATCTTCCGCGCCGTGGAACGGCCGACGTACGACGACCAGGCGCGAGCCCAGCTCACCACTGCCCGCGGCGCCACGTCCGACGAGCTGGACCCGTCGGACCGTCTCGCCGCCCTCATCGGTGGCGGCGACACCTGGACCGTGGTCTGAGGGCCGCTCCCCGAGACGGCGAAGGGGCCCCACCGCTGCTGCGGTGGGGCCCCTTTCTCGTGCCCCTGGTCAGGGGCAGCGCGGGCTCACTTGAAGAACGTGGCGATCTTGCGGCTGTAGGAGCGCGCGTAGCCGCCCTGGGCGTTGACCCGGGTGCGCCAGAGCCACTTGCCCTTGTTGGGGGTGAAGATCTTGGTGCGGAACTTGCCCGCGTCGTTGGTCTTCAGCTTCTTGACGGTCTTCCACTTGCACTTGCCACAGCTCTTCTTCTCCAGCAGCACCTTGCCGTTGGGCAGGGCCTCGACGGTGCCCTTGTAGCGGAACGAGCGGTAGTCCAGCTTCTTCTCGGCGTTGACCTCGACGATCCGCTTGGGGTTGTCGGTGTTCCGGGCGTGGGCCGTGGCCGGGCCCAGCAGGGAGGTGCCGAGCAGGACGGCGACGATCAGGGCGGTCAAGGCGCGGAAGGCCCGCATGGTTCCCCCAGGTGATGTGTACGTGTGGTGACGGCGGACCCAGCTGCTGTCCTGCCCGAGCGTCGTCAGTGTAGGCGACGTACCAGCTCCGTTCGGGCGAACCTAGGCTGACCCGCGTGACTGAGTCCCGCCGCGGCCTGATGTACGGGATCGCCGCCTACGTGATCTGGGGCGCCTTCCCCCTGTACTGGCCTCTCCTGGAGCCCGCGGGCGCGCTGGAGATCCTCGCGCACCGCATCCTGTGGTCCGCGGTCGTGATGGCCGTGGTGGTGCTGGCACTGGGCCGACGACGCCAGGTCCGGGCCCTGGTGGCCGACCGGCGCCGCCTGGCCCTGCTGACGCTGGCGGCGTTCGTGATCACGTTCAACTGGGGCGGCTACATCTGGGCGGTCAACCACGGCCGGGTGGTGGAGGCGTCCCTGGGCTACTTCATCAACCCCCTGGTGACGGTGCTGATGGGGGTGCTCATCCTGGGCGAGCGACTGCGGCGCACCCAGTGGCTGGCGATGGCGGTGGCCAGCGCGGCCGTGGTGGTGCTGACCCTCGACTACGGCCGGCTGCCGTGGATCGCGCTGCTCCTGGCCTTCAGCTTCGGCACCTACGGACTGGCCAAGAAGACCGCGGACGCCGGGGCGCTGGAGTCCCTGGCCGTGGAGACGGCGATCCTGGCCCCGCTGGCGGTCGGGTACGTCGGCTGGCTGGTGCTGACCGGTGCCTCGCAGTTCGGGGCTCAGGGGCCCTGGCACGCGCTGCTCTTCACCAGCACCGGGGTGGTGACCGCGATCCCCCTGGTGCTCTTCGGGGCCGCCGCCACCCGGGTCCCGATGGTGGGGCTGGGCCTCCTGCAGTACCTGGCCCCGATTCTGCAGTTCGCCATCGGTGTGCTGTGGTTCCACGAGGAGATGCCCCCGGGCAGGTGGCTCGGGTTCGGCCTGGTCTGGGTGGCGCTGGTGGTCTTCACCGTCGACCTGGTCGCCCACCGCCGGAGGCAGCTCGCGCTGGTCGCCGGGACCGGACTGGCCTGAGTCAGGCCGAGCGGACCGCCACCACGTCGGCGAACGCCTCGAGGGCGGCGCGCACGGGGCCCTCGGGCAGCACGCCCAGCATGGCCTTGGCGTCGGCCGCCTGCCCCTTGACGTAGTCGCGGGCCTGCTCCATCGCCGGGTGCTTGCGCAGCAGCCCGAGGGTCTCCGCGTGCAGGGCGTCGTCGCTCAGGTCACTGGACAACAGCTCGATCAGCCGGGCGTCGGCGGGGTCGGTGGAGGCCTGCGCCATCAGCACCGGCAGGGTCGGCACACCCTCGCGCAGGTCCGTGCCGGGCGTCTTGCCCGACTCCGCGGAGTCGGAGGCCACGTCCAGGATGTCGTCGGAGAGCTGGAACGCCGACCCCACGAGCTCGCCGTACGCGGTGAGGGCGGAGACGACCTCGTCCGAGGCGCCGCCGAACATGGCGCCGTACCGGGCGGAGGTGGCGATCAGCGAGCCGGTCTTGCCCGCCACGACCTGCAGGTAGTGCTCGAGCGGGTCCTGCCCCGGAGCCGGCTTGATCGTCTCCAGCATCTGCCCCTCGACGAGCTGGGTGAAGGTCTGGGCCTGGATGCGGACCGCGTCGGCGCCGAGGTCGGCGGTCAGCAGCGACGACTTGGAGAACAGGAAGTCCCCGGTCAGGATCGCGACGTGGTTGTCCCACCGGGCGTTGGCCGAGTCCGCACCGCGGCGCAGCGCGGCCTCGTCCATCACGTCGTCGTGGTACAGCGAGGCCAGGTGGGTCAGCTCCACCACGCAGGCCGCCGTGACGACCTTGTCGTCGGCGGCGTCGGGCCCGGTCTCGGCCGCCAGCAGCACCAGCAGCGGACGGAACCGCTTGCCGCCGGCCGCCATCAGGTGCCCGGCAGCCTCGGTGATGAAGTCCGCGCTGCCCCGCACGTGGTACGCGAGGGCGTTCTCGACGTCGTCGAGCCGTTGCCTCAGTCTCTCGGCCAGGGCCTCGTCGACGACTGGGAGAGCCAGTCCGGAGGTTGCATCAGTGGTCACCTGATGAATTCTCCCGCACTCCCCACAAGGTCGAGCAGGGGGCCCGGCACGACGCCCAGCACGAGCGTCGCGGCCGCGCCGACGGCGATCGCAGCCGCGGTCAGCACCGACGGCGTGGTGACCGACGGACCCTCGGCCAGCGGGGTGCGGAAGTACATCAGCACGATCACCCGCACGTAGAGGTACGCCGCCACCGCGCTGGTCAGCACCGCCGCGATCACCACCGGCCAGGCGCCGGCGGCCAGTGCCACGGAGAAGACCGCCCACTTGCCGATGAAGCCCGAGGTCAGCGGGATGCCCGCCATCGCCAGCAGGAAGAAGGCGAAGACGGCCGCCACGAACGGCGCCTCCTTGGCCAGGCCGGTCCACCGGACCAGCTGCGTCGTCTCGCCACCGGAGTCGCGGACCAGGCTGACCACGGCGAACGCACCGAGGGTCATCAGGCCGTAGGTCGCCAGGTAGAACAGGACGGCCTGCAGCGAGGTGATCTCGCCGGTCGCGAGGTCGCCGGTGCTCTGCACCCCGAGGACCCCGGTGAGGATGAACCCGGTGTGCGCCACCGAGGAGTAGGCCAGCAGCCGCTTGACGTCGCTCTGGGTGAGCGCCATCAGGGTGCCCACCACCATGGTGAGGATGGCGATGACCCACAGCATCGGCTGCCAGGACCACCGGTCGGCACCCAGCGCCACGTAGAACAGGCGCAGGATCGCACCGAAGGCCGAGACCTTGGTGGCGGCGGCCATGAAGGCGGTCAGCGGCGTGGGCGAGCCCTGGTAGACGTCGGGCGTCCAGGCCTGGAACGGGGCGGCACCGACCTTGAAGAGCAGCCCGACCGCGAGCAGGCCGATCCCGATGAGCAGCAGCGCCTGGTTGCCCGTGTCGTTGCTGACGGCCTCGTTGATCCGGCTGAACTGCATCGAGCCGGCGTACCCGTAGAGCAGCGCGGCGCCGTAGAGGAAGAACGCCGAGGAGAAGGCACCGAGGAGGAAGTACTTCAGGGCCGCCTCCTGGCTCAGCAACCGGCGGCGGCGCGCCAGCCCGGTGAGCAGGTAGAGCGGGAGCGAGAGGATCTCCAGCGCCACGAACATGGTGAGCAGGTCGTTGGCGGCCGGGAACAGCATCATGCCGAACACCGCGAAGCCGAGCAGCGGGTAGATCTCGGTGTGCTCCAGGCCCTTGGTGGAGGCCTGGCGCTCGGCGTCGGTGCCGGGCATCGCCGCGGCCTGACCGGCGAACGCCGAGACCCCGCCGTCCAGCCGGCGCTCGGCGAAGAGCATCGCGCCCAGCACGGCCAGCACCAGGATCAGGCCCCACAGGAACAGGGTGGGCCCGTCGATGGCGATGGTGTCCATGGCTGCCAGCACGCCGTACGCCGCGCCGTCACCGTGGGCGAGCCCCTCCTCCGCGGCGTCGTCGGCGCCGTACTGGATGGCGTTGAGCACCACCAGCACCAGGGCGACGACCAGCCCGGTGAGGGTCAGGGCGGTCTGCACCAGGAAGCGGCGCCCCCGGGGCAGGAAGGCCTCCACCACCACGCCGAGGCACGCCAGGGCGAAGACGATCAGCAGCGGAGCCAGCTGGAAGTACTCCAGGTCGGGCTTGACGAACACGTTCTCGGTCACTGGTCGGCTCCCTCGTGGTTACCAGCGTCGTGGTTGTCCGCGACGGCCGGAGGGTCATCGGTCACCCCGACGTGCGTCAGGGTCTCCTCGACGTTGGGGTTGATCACGTCGAGCACCGGCATCGGGGCGAACCCCAGCACCACCAGGGCCAGCAGCAGAGGTGCGAGCACGCCGACCTCACGGACGTTGAGGTCGGTGAAGTGCGCGACCTCGGGGCGGACCGGCCCGGACATGGTGCGCTGGTAGGTCCACAGGATGTAGATGGCGGCGAGCACGATCGCGGTGACCGCGATCGCACCGGCCCACCAGGCGTAGCCGAAGGCCGCGATGATGACGAGCATCTCGGAGACGAACGGCGCCAGCCCCGGCAGGCCGAGGGCGGCCAGGCCGGCGATCAGGAAGGTGCCGGCCAGCACCGGGGCCACCTTCTCCACCCCGCCCATCTGGCTGATCAGCGAGGAGCCTCGACGGCGGATCAGGAACCCGGCGACCAGGAACAGCGCCGCCGTGGCGATGCCGTGGTTGACCATGTAGAGGATCGCGCCCGCGCCGCCGGTGCTGGAGAAGACGAAGATGCCCAGCACGATGAAGCCGAAGTGGGACAGCGAGGTCAGACCGATCATCCGCAGGATGTCGTCCTGGCCGATCGCCACCAGGGCGCCGTAGACGATGGAGACCAGCGCCAGCACCACGACCACCGGGGTGGCCCACTGCGACGCCTCGGGCAGCAGCCCCAGGCAGAAGCGCAGCATCCCGAAGGTGCCGATCTTGTCCAGCACGCAGACCAGCAGCACCGAGGTGCCGGTGGTGGCCTTCTCCGTGGTGTCGGCCAGCCAGGTGTGCACCGGGAACATCGGCGCCTTGATCGCGAAGGCGATGAAGAAGCCGGCGAAGAGCCAGCGCTGCGTGGTCGCGTCGATGTCCAGGGCGGCCAGGTCGCCGATCAGGTACGACGGCGAGCCGGCGTCGGCGGAGACGACGTACAGGCCGATCACCGAGGCGAGCATGATCAGCCCGCCCGCGAGCTGGTAGATCAGGAACTTGGTCGCGGCCCGGCCGCGGCCCTCACGACCGAAGCCGCCGACCAGGAAGTACGCCGGGATCA
This sequence comes from Nocardioides sp. 616, assembly GCF_002930065.1. Lineage (NCBI taxonomy): Bacteria > Bacillati > Actinomycetota > Actinomycetes > Propionibacteriales > Nocardioidaceae > Nocardioides > Nocardioides sp. 616. The sequence continues at coordinate 256,924 of NZ_POAG01000010.1, forward strand.
GCGTCGCCTCGAAGACCACGTAGAACAGGAAGACGTCGGTCGCGGTGAAGACCGCGAGCGAGAGGCCCTCCAGCGCCAGCGTCCAGGCGAAGAAGGCACGGGTCGAGCCCTCGTCGGAGTCGGTCCAGGAGGCGACCATCACGATCGGGACCAGCACCGCGGTGAGCAGCACCATCAGCAGGCCGAGACCGTCGACACCCAGGGCGTAGTGGGCGCCGAAGGCGGCGATCCACTCGTGCTCCTCGGTGAACTGGAAGCCACCGTCGAGGGAGAAGCCGGCGGCGACGCCGACGGCGACCGCCAGGGTCAGCACCGAGAACCCGATGCCGACCTGCTTGGCCAGGGGCTCACCGGGCCCGCTGGGCAGGAACGCGGTGACGCACGCCCCGACCAGTGGGATCAGGATGAGGATCGTCAACCAGGGAAGTTCGCTCATGCGAGGTTCACCGCCAGCAGGGCCAGGACGACGAGCAGCACGCCGCCGACAACGGAAAGAGCGTAGGAGCGGACGAACCCGTTCTGGATCCTGCGCAACGCCAGGGAGATGCCGCCGGTGGCGGCCGCGCCACCCTCGACGACCCCGTCGACGCCGAGGCGGTCCACGGTCGCGAGACCGCTGACGAGCCGCGAGCCGGGAGTCACCACGAGGGTGTCGTTGATGGTGTCCCCGTAGAGGTCGGCGCGAGCCGCACGGGTGGCGAGGGAGACGTCCTGCGGGGCGACCCGGGGGATCTCGCGCCGGCCCACCAGGAACCAGGCCGCAGCGACGCCGAGGGCGACCACCGCGACCACGATCAGCGTGATCACCAGGGCCGGCAGGGGCGGGTCGTGGTGCGCGGCGGTGCCGGTCACCGGAGCCAGCCAGTCCACGATCCAGTCCCCGAGCAGCATCACACCGCCGAGCACCGAGAGCGCAGCCAGCACGACCAGCGGCACGGTCATCACCTTGGGCGACTCGTGCGGGTGCACCCCGTCGGCCCAGCGCTTCTCGCCCATGAAGGTCATCAGCATCAGGCGGGTCATGTAGAACCCGGTGATGCCGGCGCCCAGCAGGGCGCACAGCCCGACCAGCAGGTTGTCGGCCAGCGCGGTCTCGATGATCTTGTCCTTGGACCAGAACCCGGAGAAGCCCGGGAAGCCGATGATCGCCAGGTAGCCCATCGCGAACGTCAGGAAGGTGACCGGCATCATCGTGCGCAGCCCGCCGTAGTGACGCATGTTCACGTCGTCGTCCATCCCGTGCATCACCGACCCGGCGCCAAGGAACATGTTGGCCTTGAAGAAGCCGTGCGTGAGCAGGTGGAAGATCGCGAACGCGTAGCCGGCGGTGCCGAGCCCGGCGGCCAGCATCATGTAGCCGATCTGGCTCATCGTGGAGCCGGCGAGCGCCTTCTTGATGTCGTCCTTGGCGCAGCCGAGCACCGCACCCCACAGCAGCGTCACCGTGGCCACGATCACCGTCGCCGTCTGAGCGGCCGGGGCCAGCTCGAAGATGAAGTTGGAGCGGACCACCAGGTAGACGCCCGCGGTGACCATGGTGGCGGCGTGGATCAGCGCGGAGACCGGGGTCGGACCCTCCATCGCGTCCAGCAGCCAGGACTGGAGCGGGACCTGGGCGGACTTGCCGCAGGCACCCAGCAGCAGCAGCAGGCCGATCGCGTTCAGGGTGCCCTGCCCGGCCTCGGAGGAGGCGGCGCTGACCACGGAGTAGTCGGTGCTGCCGAAGGTCGCGAACATCAGGGCGATGGCGAGCGAGAGCCCGATGTCACCGACCCGGTTGATCACGAAGGCCTTCTTGGCCGCGGCGGCCGCCGAGGGCTTGTGCTGCCAGAAGCCGATCAGCAGGTAGGACGCCAGGCCGACGCCCTCCCAACCGAGGAAGAGGCCCAGGAAGTTGGCGCTGAGGATCAGCATCAGCATCGCGGCGACGAAGAGGTTGAGGTACCCGAAGAACCGGCGGCGCCGGACGTCGTGCTCCATGTAGCCGATCGAGTAGACGTGGATCAGCGTGCCCACACCCGTGATCAGCAGCAGGAAGAGCGCCGAGAGCGGGTCGTAGAGCAGGTCCATGCCGACGTCGAGGCCGCCGGCGGAGAACCAGGTGTAGAGCTCCTGGCCGACCTGGCGCTCGCTCTCCTCACGCCCGAGCAGGCTGAGGAAGAGCACCAGGCTGAGCACGAAGGAGCCCGCCACGGTCGCGGTGCCGAGGTAGTGGCCCCACCGGTCGATGGCGCCCTTGGTGAGGGCCCCACCCAGCAGCAGCACCAGGGCGCCGGCCAAGGGAAGGGCGATGACCAGCCAGAGCAGCGAGAAGACGCCGTCGGCTGCACCGGGGTCGACCACCGGGATGGAGGTGGCCCCGGACAGGGGAATAAGAGCTAGTGGCATGTGTCAGACCCCGTCAGTACTTCAGCAGGCTTGCGTCGTCGACCGAGGCCGAGCGACGGGTCCGGAAGATGGTCATGATGATGGCCAGCCCGACCACGACCTCGGCCGCGGCCACCACCATCACGAAGAAGGCGGCGATCTGGCCGTCGAGGTTGCCGTGCTGCTTGGCGAAGGTCACCAGTGCCAGGTTGCAGGCGTTGAGCATCAGCTCCACGCACATGAACACCACCAGCGCGTTGCGGCGGATGAGGACACCCACGGCACCGATGGTGAAGATGATCGCCGAGAGGACGATGTAGGGGGTGAGGCTCACTGCTGGTCCTCCTCGGGGTGGGCAGGGGCGCCGGACTTGCCGGAGACCTCAGGGGACTGCCCGGGGTCGGTGCCCAGCTGACGGGTGATGTCCTCGATGTCCTCGGCCAGGGCCGGGGCCGAGCGCACGGTGCCGCGGGCGGCGAGCACCCGCGAGATCGAGGCCTCCGAGGGGGTCCCGTCCGGCAGCAGGGCCGGGGTGTCGACGGCGTTGTGCCGAGCGAAGACGCCCGGGGCCGGCAGCGGGCCGGGGTGCTTGCCCGTCTCGGCGTAGTCCTGCATCCGCTTCGCGGCCAGGTCGGCCTGGCGCGCCTTGGGGGCAGAGCGCTCCCGGTGAGCCAGCACCATCGCCCCCACGGCGGCGGTGATCAGCAGTGCGCTGGTCGCCTCGAACGCGAAGACGTAGTTGCTGAACAGGATGTTGGCCAGGCCCTGGATGTTGCCGCCGGCGTTCGCCTCCTCGAGGCCGACCGCGGTCCCGAGCGAGATCTGCCCCAGCCCGATCACCAGGACGGCGGCGAGCAGCAGCCCGGCGACGGCGGCCGCGACGCGCTGTCCCCGGATGGTCTCCACGACCGAGTCCGAGGAGTCCACGCCCACCAGCATGACCACGAAGAGGAACAGCATCAGGATCGCGCCGGTGTAGACGATGATCTGCACCGCGAACAGGAACGGCGCCTCGAGGACCGCGTAGAGGATCGCCAGGCTGATCATCACCACGGCCAGCAGCATCGCGGCGTGCACGGCCTTGCGGACGAAGAGGATGCCCAGGGCGGCCAGCACCATGACCGGCGCCAGGATCCAGAACGCCGTCATCGGTCGACCCCCTCGGGAGCCGGGGCGGAGAAGTGGCCTCGGTAGTAGTCACCCTCGTCGCGGCCGGGCAGCATCTCGTGCGGCGGCTGCTCCATGCCGGGCAGCAGCGGGGCCAGCAGGTCGCTCTTCTCGTAGATCAGCGACTCCCGCGTGGTGTCGGCAAGCTCGTACTCGTTCGTCATGGTCAGCGCCCGCGTCGGGCACGCCTCGACGCACAGCCCGCACAGGATGCAGCGCAGGTAGTTGATCTGGTAGACGCGGCCGTAGCGCTCACCGGGGCTGAACCGCTCGTCCTCGCTGTTGGAGGCGCCCTCGACGTAGATGGCGTCCGCCGGGCACGCCCAGGCGCACAGCTCGCAGCCGATGCACTTCTCCAGCCCGTCGGGGTAGCGGTTGAGCTGGTGCCGGCCGTGGAAGCGCGGAGCCGTCGGCAGCTTCTCGAAGGGGTACTGCTCGGTGACGACCTTGCGGAACATCGTCCGGAACGTCACCCCGAAACCCGCGACCGGGTCCCAGACGCTCTCCCTCAGGCTCTTGCCGCCCTCGGACGAGGTTGGCTTTCCGGTGGCCATCAGTTCTCCTCACCAGCAACGTGGGTCGTGTCGGTCGAGCTCTCGGTGGAACCGCTGACGGTGCCAGCACGGGAGCCCGCGAAGCTCAGCGGGGCGGCGGCACCGCGCACGGCCCCGCCGACGGGCATCGGGGGCACCGGGAAGCCGCCGGCGAACGCGTCGACCGGTGCGGGCTCGACCTCGTCCTCCTCGGTGGCGTCCCCGGAGTCCTCGAACAGGAACATCGCGCCGAGCAGCACCACCAGCGCCCCGAGAGCGACCAGGATGTGCCAGGTCTCGATGTCGTCGGCGAGCACCCGCATCGACGCCACGGCGACGATCCACACCAGCGAGAACGGGATCAGGTACTTCCACCCGAACGCCATGAACTGGTCGTAGCGCAGGCGGGGCAGCGTGCCGCGCAGCCAGATGAACAGGAAGATGAACAGCAGCATCTTGCCGAAGAACCAGAGCACCGGCCAGTAGCCGTGGTTGGCGCCCTCCCAGACGTGCTCCAGGCCCCAGGGTGCGGCCCAGCCACCGAGGAAGAGCGTCGTCGCCAGGGCGGAGACGGTGGCCATGTTGATGTACTCGGCGAGGAAGAACATCGCGAACTTCATCGCGGAGTACTCCGTGTGGAACCCGCCGACCAGCTCGCCCTCGGCCTCGGGGAGGTCGAACGGCGCCCGGTTGGTCTCCCCGATCATCGCGATCACGTAGATCACGAACGACGGCGCCAGGATCACGGCGTACCAGGACGGGACCGGGATGACGTCGAGCCAGTACTCCTGCTCAACCGGGTTCTGCGCCGCGACGATGCCGGAGGTGGACATGGTGCCCGAGTAGAGGAAGACCGAGACCAGGGCCAGGCCCATGGCGACCTCGTAGGAGATCATCTGCGCGCTCGAGCGCAGCCCGCCCAGCAGCGAGTACGTCGATCCCGAGGACCAGCCGCCCAGCACGATTCCGTAGATGCCGATCGAGGCGATGGCCATCACGAACAGCACCGCCACCGGCATGTCGGTGAGCTGGAGTGGGGTGTGGGTGTCGGTGAACGGCACCTTGACCACCGGTCCGAAGGGGATCACCGCGAACGTCACGAACGCCGCGGTGGCGGCGATGACGGGGGCGATCACGAACACGACCTTGTCGGCCGCCTTCGGGATGATGTCCTCCTTGAACATCAGCTTCGCACCGTCCGCCAACGACTGCAGCAGCCCGAAGGGACCGTTGACGTTGGGTCCGATGCGGTGCTGCATCCGGGCGACCACGCGGCGCTCGAACCAGATCAGGAACAGCGTGAGCAGCACCAGGACCAGGAAGAGCACCACGGTCTTGCCGATGATCAGCCAGATGGAGTCCTGGCCGAAGGCCGACAGGTCCTCGACCTGCCGCAGGATGACGAGCGGGTTCACTGGGTGGCTCCCTTCACCAGGACCGTGCTGCCGGGGGATGCGAGGTCGGCGAGCACGCCGCGGCCGAAGGACCGCGCGGGCAGCCAGACGACCTGCTCGGGCAGGTCAGCGGGGACGACGGGCAGCGTGACGCTCCCCCGGTCGCCGGTCACCGTGACCTGGACCTCGGCGTGGCCCTCGACCTCGGGGTCGAGAAGTCCGAAGATCCGCTCGAAGTCCGGGCGGGACAGGCGGGCGACGGGGCGTCGCCCGGTGGCGCGGTAGTGCAGCTCGCCGTCCTGCATGGAGCCCAGGTCGACCAGCTGCTTCCAGGTGGCCAGGCGCATCGCGTCCGGCTCGGCCGGGGCTGACGACGCCGGCGTGCCGGGCTCGAGCACGGGGCGGGCACCGTCCCAGGGGCCCAGCGCCGACATCTCCTGGCGGACCTCGGTGACCGTGCGGAACCCCAGCGGGGCGCCCAGCTCCTCGGCGATCCCGGCCAGGACCCGGAGGTCGGGCAGGGAGGCGGGGTTGGCCAGGACCGTCTCGAAGGAGCGGGTGCGCCCGTCCCAGGTGACGAAGGTGCCGGCCTTGTCGGTGACCGGGGCCACCGGCAGGACCACGTCGGCGGCGCGGGTCACGTCGGTCTCGCGCAGCTCCAGGGAGACCACGAAGGACGCGGCAGCGAGCGCCTGGCGGAAGAGCGCCGGGTCGCTGGTGTCGTCGGGGTCGACCCCACCGACCAGCAGTCCGCCGACCGCGCCGGAGGCGACGGCGGAGACGATGGCGTCACCGTCGCGGCCGGGCGTCTCCGGCAGCGCCGGGACCCCCCACGCGGTCGCGGTGTCGACCCGGGCCTGCGCCTCGGCGACGGGACGGCCGCCGGGCAGCAGGTTGGGCAGGCAGCCGGCCTCGACCGCACCGCGGTCACCGGCGCGACGCGGCACCCAGGCGAGCCGGGCGCCGGTGGTGCCGGACAGCGTGGCCGCCGCGGTCAGGGCACCGGGGCTGGTGGCCAGCCGCTCCCCCACCAGGATGATGCCGCCGCCGTCGAGGGCGACCTCGCCGTCTCCGGCGAGCTCGGCGATCGCGTCGGCCTCGTCGCCGGGTGCGGTGGCGACCAGGCGGCCCTGCAGCTTCTCCAGGCCACGGGAGGCGAACGGGGCGATCGAGACCACCCTCGTCCCGTGCTGGGTGACGGCCTTGCGCAGCCGCAGGAAGAGCGTGCCTGCCTCGTCCTCGGGCTCGAAGCCCACCAGTACCACGACCGAGGCGCGCTCCAGGTCGGCGTACGTGACACCGGCCGGGGACTCGTGGTGGCCCAGCACCACGTGGGAGGCCAGGAAGGAGGCCTCCTCCGCGGAGTGCGGACGGGCCCGGAAGTCGATGTCGTTGGTGCCCAGGGCGACCCGGGCGAACTTGGCGTAGGCGTAGGCGTCCTCGGCGGTCACTCGGCCGCCGGTCAGCACCGCGGAGGAGCCGGCGGCGGCCAGCCCTCGGGCGGCGACGGCGAAGGCCTCGGTCCAGGAGGCGGGCCGGAGCTCGCCGGTCCCCCCGCCCTCGACCCGGTCGCGCACCTGCGGGTAGGTGATCCGGTCGTCCTGCCGGGAGTAGTGGAACGCGAAGCGGTCCTTGTCGGTGATCCACTCCTCGTTGACCTGGGCGTCGTTGCCCGAGAGGCGGCGCATCACCTTGCCGCGACGGTGGTCCACCCGGATCGCGGCACCACAGGCGTCGTGCTCGGCGATCGAGGGCGTGGAGACCAGGTCGAAGGGCCGCGACCGGAAGCGGTAGTCAGCGCTGGTCAGGGCACCGACGGGGCAGATCTGGATGGTGTTGCCGGAGAAGTAGCTCTCGAACGGCTCGCGCTCGTAGATCCCGACCTGCTGGAGCGCGCCGCGCTCGATCAGGGCGATGAACGGGTCGCCGGCGATCTCCTGGGAGAACCGGGTGCAGCGGGCGCACAGCACGCACCGCTCCCGGTCCAGGAGCACCTGGGCGGAGATGTTGATCGGCTTGGGGAAGGTGCGCTTGATCCCGCCCTGCGCCGAGAAGCGGGACTCGCCACGGCCGTTGGACATGGCCTGGTTCTGCAGGGGGCACTCGCCGCCCTTGTCGCAGACCGGGCAGTCCAGCGGGTGGTTGATCAGCAGCATCTCCATCACGCCCTGCTGCGCCTTGTCGACGGCCGGCGAGGTCAGCTGTGTCTTGACCTCCATGCCCTCGGTGGCGACCAGGGTGCAGGAGGCCTGCGGCTTCATCCGTCCCGGAGGGCCCTGCATCTGGCGCAGGGAGCCGTCGGGCCCGGGCATGGCGACCTCGACCAGGCACTGCCGGCAGGCGCCGGCGGGCGCGAGCAGCGGGTGGTCGCAGAAGCGTGGGATCTGGATCCCGATCTGCTCCGCGGCACGGATCACCAGGGTGCCCTTGGGCACGCTGGTGGAGATGCCGTCGATGGTCAGGTTGACCAGGTCGGGCTTGGCGACCTGGTCGGTCCTGCCCTGGTCGGTCCTGGCGTTCGAGACCTGGGTCATGCGCGCGCTCCTGCGGTTGCGAAGAGGGTCGAGGCCGCGGGGTCGAACGGGCAGCCGCCGGTGGTGAGGTGGGCGACGTACTCGTCCCGGAAGTACTTGATGGAGGACTCGATGGGGCCCACCGCGCCGTCAGCCAGGGCGCAGAACGAGCGGCCCAGGATGTTGTCGCACTGGTCGAGCAGCTGGTCGAGGTCGGCCTCGGTGCCCTGGCCCTTCTCCAGCCGGGCCAGCACCTGCACCAGCCACCACGTGCCCTCGCGGCACGGGGTGCACTTGCCGCAGGACTCGTGCTTGTAGAACTCGGTCCAGCGCAGGGTCGCGCGGACCACGCAGGTGGTCTCGTCGAAGAGCTGCAGCGCCCGGGTGCCGAGCATGGAGCCCGCCGCGCCGACGCCCTCGAAGTCCAGCGGGACGTCGAGGTGCTCGTCGGTGAGCAGCCCCGTGGAGGAGCCGCCCGGGGTCCAGAACTTGAGGCGGTTGCCGTGCCGCATGCCGCCGGCCAGGTCCACCAGCTCGCGCAGCGTGATGCCCAGCGGAGCTTCGTACTGGCCGGGGGAGTTGACGTGGCCCGAGAGGCTGAAGATGCCGAAGCCCTTGGAGCGCTCGGTGCCCATGGAGGAGAACCACTCGGGTCCACGGTCGATGATGCTGGGGACCGAGGCGATGGACTCCACGTTGTTGATCACCGTCGGGCTGGCGTAGAGCCCGGCCACAGCGGGGAACGGCGGACGCAGCCGAGGCTGTCCGCGCCGGCCCTCGAGGGAGTCCAGCAGGGCCGTCTCCTCGCCGCAGATGTAGGCGCCGGCTCCGGCGTGCACCACCAGGTCGAGGTCGTAGCCGGTGCCGTGGATGTTCTTGCCCAGGTGTCCGGCCAGGTAGGCCTCCTGGACCGCGCGCTGGAGGCGGCGGATCACGTGCAGCACCTCGCCGCGCACGTAGATGAACGCGGTGTTGGCGCGGATCGCGTACGAGGAGATGATCACGCCCTCGACCAGCGTGTGCGGGCTGGCCATCATCAGCGGGATGTCCTTGCAGGTGCCCGGCTCCGACTCGTCGGCGTTGACCACGAGGTACTTCGGCTTCGGGTTGTCCTGCGGGATGAAGCCCCACTTCATGCCGGTGGGGAAGCCGGCGCCGCCGCGGCCGCGCAGCCCGGAGTCCTTGACCGCGGTGATCACGTCGTCCTGGGACATGCCCAGGGCCTTGTGCAGTGCGGCGTACCCGCCCTGGGCCTCGTAGGCCTCCAGGGTCCAGGACCGCTCGTCGCCCCAGTTGTCGGTGAGCACGGGGGTCAGCATGTCGGTCACTTCGGGGTCCCCTGATCTCCGGCGCCGAGCGCCGGTCCTGACGGTGCTGCGGGGGCGGTCCAGCCGCGCTCGCGGGCGATCTCACGGCCCACCAGCGACGCGGGACCGGCGGACGGGCCCTGGTCGGCCAGGCCGTCGTTGAACCCGGCCAGGACCCGCTCGGCCTCGCGCCAGGTGCAGAGCTTGGGGCCTCGGGTGGAGTGCACCTCGCGCCCGGCCCGCAGGTCGTCGACCAGCTGCGTCGCCGACTCGGGGGTCTGGTTGTCCATGAACTCCCAGTTCACGGTCATCACCGGTGCGTAGTCGCAGGCCGCGTTGCACTCGATGTGCTCCAGCGTCACCGTCGCCTCGTCGCCCTCGCGACGCGGCGCGGTCTCGTCGTTGCCCACGTCGAGGTGCTCCTTGAGCCGCTCGAGGATGAGGTCGCCCCCCATCACCGCGCAGAGCGTGTTGGTGCACACCCCGACGTGGTAGTCGCCCACCGGGCGGCGCTTGTACATGGTGTAGAAGGTGGCGACCCCGCTGACCTCCGCGGCGGTGATGCCCAGCACCTCGGCGCAGGCCTCGATGCCCGCAGGCGTCACCCGCCCCTGGGCCGACTGCACCAGGTGCAGCATCGGGAGCAGACCCGAGCGCGGCTGCGGGTAGCGGGCGGCGATCTCTCGCAGCTCCGCCATCGTCGCGGCGTCCAGGGTGTCCAGCTCGCTCATCGGTCCACGCCTCCCATCACGGGGTCGATCGAGGCGATGGCCACGATCACGTCGGCGACCATGCCGCCCTCGCTCATCACACTGGTGGCTTGCAGGTTGGTGAACGACGGGTCCCGGAAGTGCGCCCGGAACGGCTTCGTGCCGCCGTCGGAGACCACGTGCGCCCCCAGCTCGCCGCGGGGCGACTCGATGGGCACGTAGGCCTGGCCGGCCGGCACCCGGAAGCCCTCGGTGACGAGCTTGAAGTGGTGGATCAGAGCCTCCATCGACTCGTCCATGATGTGCCGGATGTGGTCCAGGCTGTTGCCCATCCCGTCGCTGCCCACCGCGAGCTGGCTGGGCCAGGCGATCTTCTTGTCGGCCACCATCACCGGGGCGCCGTCGAGCCGGGTGAGTCGGTCCGCGCACTGCTCGACGATCTTGAGCGACTCGTACATCTCGTTGAGCCGGACCCGGAAGCGCCCGTAGGCGTCCGCGGTGTCCCAGGTCTGGACGTCGAAGTCGTAGGTCTCGTAGCCGCAGTACGGCTGGGTCTTGCGCAGGTCCCAGGCATAGCCGGTGGCGCGCAGCGGCGGACCGGTCAGGCCCAGGGCCAGGCAGCCGGCCAGGTCGAGGTGGCCGATGCCCTCGAGCCGACCCTTGAAGATCGGGTTGGCGTTGCACAGGGCGGCGTACTCCGGGAGGCGCTTCTTCATCAGGGCCACGAAGGCCCGGATGTCGTCCAGCGCGCCGGCCGGAAGGTCCTGGGCCACGCCACCGGGACGGATGAACGCATGGTTCATCCGCAGGCCGGTGATGGTCTCGAACAGGTCGAGCACGAGCTCGCGCTCGCGGAAGCCCATGGTCATCACGGTCAGGGCACCGAGCTCCATGCCGCCGGTCGCGATGGCGACCAGGTGGGAGGAGATGCGGTTGAGCTCCATCAGCAGGACGCGCATCACCGAGGCCTTCTCGGGGATCTGGTCCTCGATGTCGAGGAGGCGCTCCACCCCCAGCACGTAGGTGGCCTCGTTGTAGAACGGGGAGAGGTAGTCCATCCGGGTGCAGAAGGTCACGCCCTGCACCCAGCTGCGGTACTCCATGTTCTTCTCGATGCCGGTGTGCAGGTAGCCGATCCCGCAGCGGGCCTCGGTGACCGTCTCGCCCTCGAGCTCCAGGATCAGCCGGAGCACGCCGTGGGTCGAGGGGTGCTGCGGTCCCATGTTGACGACCACGCGCTCCTCGACGCCCTCGCTGAGGCCCTCGGTGATGGAGTCCCAGTCCTGCCCGGTGACGGTGAACACGCGTCCCTGGCTGGTCTCGGAGCCGGAGGCGTAGAAGTCCTCGTCCGAGCCCGGGGTGTTTGAGGTAGTCGATGCCATTAGTTGTACGACCTCCGCTGGTCCGGCGGCGGGATGCTGCCGCCCTTGTATTCCACGGGGATGCCGCCCAAGGGGTAGTCCTTGCGCTGCGGGTGGCCCGGCCAGTCGTCGGGCATCAGGATCCTGGTGAGCGCCGGGTGGCCCTCGAAGAGGATCCCGAACATGTCGTAGGTCTCGCGCTCGTGCCAGTCGGCCGTCGGGTAGACCGAGACCACCGAGGGCAGCCGTGGGTCGCTGTCGGGGACCGCGACCTCCAGCCGGATCCGGCGGTTGTGGGTCATGGAGAGCAGGTGGTGGACCACGTGCAGCTCGCGCCCGGTGTCCCCGGGGTAGTGCACCCCCGAGACGGAGGCGCAGAACTCGAACCGGAGCTGCTCGTCGTCGCGCAGCATCTGGGCCACGAACAGCAGGTCGGTGGCCCGGACGTGGAAGGTGATCTCGTTGCGGTGCACGACCACGGCCTGGATGGCGTCCTCGAGGTCGGTGGCCCGCAGCCGCGCCTGCAGCGCGTCGGCCACCTCGTCGAACCACCCGCCGTACGGGCGCTGGGTGGCGCCGGGGAAGACCACCGGGGTCACCAGCCCGCCGAAGCCGCTGGTGTCGCCGGACCCGGCGGCGCCGAACATGCCGCGCCGGGCGCCGACCGCACGGTCCACGACGGCGTCGGGGGCGATCAGCTCGCCGCCCTCGCCGGGCGCGCGGACCCGGTCCTCGCGCGCCTCGGTCTCCGGGGTGTCCCGGGTGACGCGCACGTTCTCGGAGGCGCCGAACTCCTTCTTGGGGTCGGCTCCCTCGTCACGGCGATCGGTCGGACTCATCGCAGCAGGCCCTTCATGTGCGAGGTGGGCAGGGCACGCAGCGCGAGGTTCTCCTGCTCCTCGATCTCCGCGATCCGGTTGGCGCCCATCTTGGTCGCCTGCACCTTGTCGTGGAGCTTGAGGATCGCGTCCATCAGCATCTCCGGCCGCGGCGGGCAGCCGGGCAGGTACATGTCGACCGGCACCACGTGGTCGACGCCCTGGACGATCGCGTAGTTGTTGAACATCCCGCCGGAGCTGGCGCAGACGCCCATCGCCAGCACCCACTTGGGCTCGGGCATCTGGTCGTAGATCTGGCGCAGCACCGGAGCCATCTTCTGGCTCACCCGGCCCGCGACGATCATCAGGTCGGCCTGTCGGGGGCTGGCCCGGAAGACCTCCATGCCGAACCGGCCGAGGTCGTACTTCGGTCCGCCGCTGGTCATCATCTCGATGGCGCAGCACGCGAGGCCGAAGGTGGCCGGCCAGAAGGACGCCTTGCGCATGTAGCCCGCAACGCCCTCGACCGTGGTCAGCAGCACTCCGCTGGGGAGCTTGTCCTCAACACCCATTTGTCTAGTCCCAGTCCAATCCGCCACGCCGCCAGACGTAGGCGTAGGCAACGAACACGGTCGCGATGAACAGCACCATCTCGACCAGCCCGAAGACCTCCATGGCGTCGAAGTGGACGGCCCAGGGGTACAGGAAGATGATCTCGATGTCGAAGACGATGAAGAGCATGGCGGTGATGTAGTACTTCACCGGGAAGCGTCCTCCACCGACCGGCTGCGGAGTGGGCTCGATGCCGCACTCGTAGGAGTCGACCTTGGCCCGGTTGTAGCGCTTCGGGCCCAGGACCGCGCTGGTGGCCACCGAGACGACGGCGAATCCGGCCGCGAGGATCGCCAGCACCAGCACCGGTGTGTAGAGCTCCATCAAGTTCCCCTTCCTAGCCGTCACCCACTCGTGCCGACCGGTCGACATGTGACCTTGTGAAAATCTTCACGAGTGGTGCGGCCCACAGTCTAGGCATGAAGTCCGACACAGTCACCAACCGGGGCTCCACCCCGGCGAAACGCTCCTGACCTGCTGATTTAGCGGCTCTCAGCGTTGCGATATTCGCTCGCGGCGAGGGCTACGCCGAAGCGCGGTGCAGCGCCACGATCCCGCCGCTGAGGTTGCGCCACTGCGACTCCTGCCAGCCCGCCTGCGCGACCAGGTCCGCGAGCCCGGCCTGGTCCGGCCAGGCGCGGATCGACTCGGCCAGGTAGACGTAGGCGTCGGGGCTGGAGGAGACGGCCCGGCTGATCGCGGGCAGCGCCTTCATCAGGTACTCCAGGTAGACCGTGCGGAACGGCTTCCAGGTCGGGTGGCTGAACTCGCACACCACCAGGGTGCCGCCCGGGCGGGTGACCCGGCGCATCTCGGCGAGGCCCGCGAGGGGGTCGACGATGTTGCGCAGGCCGAAGGAGATGGTGACCGCGTCGAAGGTGTCGTCCGCGAAGGGCAGCCGGGTGCCGTCACCAGCGGTGAACGGCAGGTGCGGCCGCGCCTTCTTGCCGACCTGGAGCATGCCCAGGGAGAAGTCGCACGGCACCACCGTCGCGCCCGCCTCGTGGAACGGGACGCTGGAGGTGCCGGTCCCGGCCGCGAGGTCGAGGACCAGGTCGCCGGGCGAGGGTGCGAGGGCGTCAAAGACCTCCTGGCGCCAGCGCCGGTCCTGTCCCAGGGAGAGGACGTCGTTGGTGACGTCGTAGCGACGCGCCACCGCGTCGAACATCCGTCGTACGTCGGTCGGCTGCTTGTCGAGTTCTGCACGGGCCACGGGCTGAGCCTACGGTGACGTGGCGCACGCACCTGCACGGGTTCGCCGCTGCGCACCCGACCGGCGTCGCGCCAGTGCCCCGGTCCCGGGCGGCGCGGGCTGACCCGCCGGTAGTCTTGGAGGTGTGAGCAACCGCGCGGCCGTCCCTGTCTCCGGTGACCCGCTGGTCGTACGGACCGTCGCGGTCGACCCCGCCGAGGTCGCCGACGACCTGCTGGGCGGCGTGCCCGACGACCGTCCCGTCACCTGGCTCCGCAAGGGAGACGGGCTCGTCGGCTGGGGCGTCGCCGCCGAGGTCCGCACCAGCGGCGCCACCCGGTTCAGCGACGCCGACAAGTGGTGGACCGAGCAGACCGTGCGGGCCACCGTGCACGACGAGGTCGGCGAGCCCGGCACCGGTCTGGTCGCCTTCGGCTCGTTCGCCTTCTCCGACGAGCCCGGGGACTCGGTGCTGGTGGTGCCCCGGGTGATCATCGGCCGGCGCGGCCCGACGACGTGGCGCACCACGATCAGCCCGGCCTCGGACCTCGCGAGCGAAACTGACGGTGCTGCGGTGTTGCCACGCGGCGGCAGTGCCGGTCTCACCGGGTCCCCGGTGAGACCGCCCGCCGCACCCGACGAGGTGCACTTCGCCGACGGCGCCCTCAACGGCGACCAGTGGATGTCCGTGGTGGCCGACGCGGTGGCGCGGATCAGCCGGGGGGACCTGGACAAGGTGGTGCTGGCGCGGGACCTGCTGGCCACCACCACCAGCGAGCTCGACGTGCGCTGGCCGCTGTCCCGGCTCGTGGCGCAGTACCCCATGTGCTGGAGCTTCCACGTCGACGGCATGTTCGGGGCCACTCCGGAGATGCTGGTGCGCCGCGAGCGGGGCCTGGTCACCTCCCGGGTGCTGGCCGGCACCATCCGCCGGACCGGCGACGACGAGCGCGACCTGGCGCTGGCCGCGACGCTGGCGCGCAGCTCCAAGGACCTGGAGGAGCACGAGTACGCCGTCCGCTCGGTCGCCGACGCCCTCGAGCCGCACTGCTCCTCGATGAACGTGCCCGACGCGCCCTTCGTGCTGCACCTGCCCAACGTCATGCACCTGGCCACCGACGTGAACGGCGTGGTGCACGACGCGGAGACGGTCTCCTCGCTGCAGCTGGCCGCCGCCCTGCACCCCTCCGCGGCGGTGGGCGGCACCCCCACGCCCGTGGCGACCGCGCTGATCGACCAGATCGAGGGCATGGACCGCGGCAGGTACGCCGGACCGGTGGGCTGGATCGACGCTCGCGGGGACGGCGAGTGGGGCATCGCGCTGCGCTCGGCCTCGGTCGAGGAGAGCGGCCCGGACGGCAGCACCGTGCGGCTGTTCGCCGGCTGCGGGATCGTGGCCGACTCGGTCCCCGAGGCCGAGCTCGCGGAGTCACAGGCCAAGTTCGTCCCGGTGCGGGACGCGTTGGCCCGGTCCTGACCAGCGGCCCGGCGAGCCTCAGTCCAGGTCCTCCCCGGCACCCAGCCGGGTCCAGCCGAGCCCGCGGGGCCCGTTGAGCCGCTGCATGTGGCCGTCGACGATGCCCAGACCGGCCTCGGAGTAGATGGCGTCGTGGATCGCCAGGTTGCGCGGGGCCCCCACCGCCCGGACGAAGTCGATGGCCTCCCCCACCTTCAGCCACGGCGCCGAGGCGGGCGCGCACAGCAGGTCGACCTCGACGCCGGGCGGGGTGAGGGCGTCCCCGGGGTGGTACAGCGTGGTCGCTCCGTCGTCGAGCAGGTAGCCGCTGTTGTCGAAGGTCGGCAGGTCCTGGTGGATCACCGCGTGCCGCTCCCCCACCACCGTGACCCGCAGCCCGAGGTCGAGCTCCTCGCCGGGGACGACCACCCGCAGCCGGTCGGCCAGCTCCGGCGCGTCGGCCCGGATCCGCTCGGCGACCGCGGGGATGGTGACGATCTGCGCGGCGCAGGCTCGCAGGTGGTCGGGGTGGTAGTGGTCGAGGTGCTCGTGGGTGATCAGCACGACGTCGGCGCCGGAGACCGCCTCGACGCCGGTGAAGGAGCCCGGGTCCACGACCAGGGTGCTCCCCTGGTGCTGGACCCGGACACAGGCATGCCCGAACTTGGTGACCCGCATGGGACCACCCTAGAACGCGCGGTCCCGGAGAGGAGTCCGCCTTTCCGCGCCTCAGCGGCTACCGTGGCCCCGGTCGTCGCCGTACTTGGGGGGGCGGCCCTGACCACTCCACCAACGCCCGAACAGGATTCTGCATGTCTGGACGCCGTTTGATCGCCATGAGCGCCGCAGCCCTGCTGCTGCCGGCCTCGGCCCTCATCATGACCACCCAGGCCAGCTCCGCCACGGAGCTCGCCGCAACCGACAACGTGGCCGCCGCCACCCCCGCCCTGGCCCGCAAGGCCAAGACGCGCATCAGCATCGAGGTGCTGCCGCAGGTCGCACAGTTCGGCAAGCGCGTCGCCAGCCCCGACTCCGCCAAGACCCCGGTCTCGGTGCAGGTCAAGCCCCGCAAGGTCACCAAGGTGACGCTGCAGGTCAAGTCCGGCTCCTCGTGGAAGAAGGCCGGCAAGGGCAAGACCGACAAGAAGGGCAAGCTGACCTTCCTGGCTGGCGCCACCCGGGGCGGCAAGCCCGCCGAGTACCGCGTCAAGGCAGGCAACGGGACCTCCAAGTCGGCCAGCACGGCGGCGTGGCTGAGCCCGTCGTTCTCCGACGGCTTCGACGGCTTCACCCTCGGTGAGTCGTGGAGCCACCGCATCCCGGACTACAACGCCGAGGGCAACCGGCTCTGCTCGCGTGGCGGCCCGGAGGCCGTGGACGTCTCGCGCGGCACCGTCCGACTGAGCGTCATCAAGGACCCCGCGCGCACGGACAAGTGCGTCGCCAAGCGCGGCGGCAAGGTGTCGGGCAAGTTCGACTACCGCCTCAACGGACACATCTCCACCGAGGGCACGTACAGCTTCAAGTACGGCATCACCGCGGCGCGGATCAAGTTCCCCAAGGCCCGCGGCCAGCACGGGTCGTTCTGGCTCCAGCCGCAGGTCCACGTCCCCGGGTCCACCGACCCGAAGGAGAGCGGCGCGGAGATCGACGTCATCGAGTACTTCGGCAAGGGCTCCGGCCCCAAGGACTCCATGGGCCTGACCAGCTTCACCTACCACTGGGCCAAGGGCGGCCAGCGCGCGAAGACCGGCAACTGGCTCAAGGGCACCAAGCAGTACCTGGCCAAGAAGAACGACGACTGGTTCAAGAACTACCACGTGTTCTCGGTCGAGTGGACGCCCAAGTCCTACATCTTCCGCATCGACGGCGTGGAGACCTGGCGCAGCAACAAGGGCGTCTCCGGACAGCCGCAGTACCCGATCCTGTCGCTGCTGAGCTCGGACTACGAGCTCAGCCAGCTGGGCGGCGAGAAGAAGCTGCCCCAGCACATGTACGTCGACTGGGTCCGGGTGTGGGAGCAGAAGTGACCCACCCCCGCTGACCCTGTCGGGTCAGCAGCCGCATCCGACGCGTCGCACCCCCTGGGGTGCGGCGCGTCGTTGCGCTCAGGCCGGTCGCAGCGCCCGGATCCGGGCGTCCAGGTCACGCCGGTCGTCGCGCCGGATCACCACCTCGACCACCTCGATCCCCCCGGCCGGCTGGGCCAGGGCGTGCTCCAGCTCGGGCAGCGAGGAGACCGCCCAGTGCGGGGTGCGGGTGGCGGCGCACAGGGCGGCCAGGTCCACCCCGTGCGGGGTCGCGAAGAGCCGGTCGAAGCGGTCGGCGTACTCGGGGGCGCCCTGCTCCAGCACCGCGAAGATCGATCCCCCGTCGTCGTTGACCACCACCACCGTGAGGTCGGGACGGGCCTCGGCCGGCCCCAGGACCAGGCCTCCGGCCTCGTGCAGGAAGGTCACGTCGCCCATCAGGGCCAGGTTGCGGGAGCCGTGGGCGCGCCCCAGCGCGGCGCCGATGGCGCTGCTCACCACGCCGTCGATGCCGGCCAGGCCGCGGTTGGCGATCACCTTGCGGCGGTCGCCGACCCGGTACCGGGGCACCATCAGGTCCAGGTCGCGGATCGGGTTGGAGGCGCCGACGAAGAGCAGCCCGTCGGCCGGCAGCGCCCGGGCGACCGCGCCCGCCGCCTCGTACGGCGTCAGGCCGGCCTCCGCGGCGAGCAGCTGGTCGAGCTGACGAGCCACGTCGGCGTCCGCGGCGTGCCACCGCGCCAGCCAGGACTCGTCCAGCGGCCCCGCGCCCACCTGCGCCGAGGGGACGGTGCGGTCGACCGGGAAGGGACGTGCGAAGCCGCTGGCGCCCCCGTCGAGGTCCCAGACCTCGACGTCGTCGCGCGCCAGCAGCCGGCTGACCGGACGGGAGAGCGTCGGGTGGCCGCTGACCACGACCCGCTCGATGCGCTCGCCGAGGTCGGTGCCCAGCAGTAGGCGGTAGCAGCGCAGCGCGTTGGCGCCGGTGCGGGAGCCCGAGGTGGGCTCGGCCAGCAGCGGCCAGCCGCCGGCCTCGGCCAGCACCCGGGCCGGCGGGCCCGCGTCGTCCCCGGCCACCACCACGGTCCGGGGTCCGCGCGGGATCGTCACCGAGGAGCCGGAGCGGCGCCGGGCCGGGTCCGGAACCCGGTGCGGGACGTCAGTGATCTCCGGGGTCCACCGGTCCGTCGGAGTGAGGGGGTCGTCGAGCTGCACGTTGAGGTGCACCGGTCCCGGCGCCCAGGGCGCGCCCGGATCCAGCGCCTCGGCCACCGCCACCTCAGCCCCGGCACCGGCGGCGAGGTCGACGACGTGGGCGCCGGGGAGCAGACCGACCTGCTCGGTGGTCTGGTTGGCGCTGGTGCCGCGCAGCCTCGCGGGACGGTCCGCCGCCACCACGACCAGCCGGACGCCGGCATGCCGGGCCTCCAGGACCGCCGGGCCGAGGTTGGCCACCGCCGTGCCGGAGGTGCAGACCACCGCGGCGGGCCGTCTGGAGGACTTGGCCATCCCCAGGGCGAGGAAACCGGCGGTGCGCTCGTCCAGGCGGGTGTGCAGCCGCAGCACCCCGGCCCGGTCGGCGTCGTACAGGGCGAAGGAGAGCGGGGCGTTGCGTGAGCCCGGGGAGAGGACGACCTCGCGCACCCCGGCGGCGACCAGCGCGGTCACCACCTGCCGGGCGAGGTGGGTGGAGTCGGTCACGAGCGCCGATCCTGCCCCACGACGGATCCCGGTCCCCCACCCAGGGCGAGCACCTGGGCCAGCCGCTGCTGCCAGTGCGCGACCCGGTCCGGCGCCGCCGCGAGCCGGGCCAGCGCGGCC
Organism: Nocardioides sp. 616; assembly: GCF_002930065.1. Lineage (NCBI taxonomy): Bacteria > Bacillati > Actinomycetota > Actinomycetes > Propionibacteriales > Nocardioidaceae > Nocardioides > Nocardioides sp. 616. The sequence continues at coordinate 276,205 of NZ_POAG01000010.1, forward strand.
TCGCTGACCTCGGGCGTGCGCACCGGCAGGTGGCCGGCGACGGGCAGCAGCGACTCGGTCACGACGTCGTCGGTCAGCAGCTGCACGGTGGCCAGGCCACAGGCGTGGGACAGCTCGGGCAGCGCGGCCGCCAGGGCCACCCCGGCGGCGATGCCCACGCTGCTCTCCAGTGCCGAGGAGACCACCACCGGCAGCCCGATGTCCTCCGCGATGCGCAGGCAGGCCCGGACCCCGCCGAGCGGCTGCACCTTGAGCACGGCGATGTCGGCCGCCTCCAGGTCGCGCACCCGGTAGGGGTCCTCGGCGCGCCGGATGGACTCGTCGGCCGCGATCGGCACCGAGACCCGGCGGCGTACGGCGGCGAGCTCCTCGACGTCCGCGCAGGGCTGCTCGGCGTACTCCAGGCCGCCGGCGGCACGGTCCAGCAGCGGGATCGCGGTCGCCGCCCGGTCCACGTCCCAGGCGCCGTTGGCGTCGATCCGCACCCTGCCCGCGGGGCCCAGGGCGGCCCGCACCGCCTCGAGCCGGGCCTGGTCCTGGGCCAGCTCCTGCCCGGGCTCGGCGACCTTGACCTTGGCGGTGCTGCAGCCACCGGCCAGCACGATCGCGTGCGCCCGCTCCGGGTCCACCGCGGGGACCGTCACGTTGACCGGGATCCGGGTGCGCACCGGGTCCGGCCAGTCGCCCGCGGCAGCCTCCACGGCCGCGCGCAGCCACGGCTCCGCGACCGCGGCGGGGTACTCCAGGAACGGGCTCCACTCGCCCCAGCCGCGGGGACCGCGCACCAGCGCCCCCTCGCGCACGGTGATCCCCCGGAACCGGGTGCGCATCGGGATCGAGAAGACCCGCAGCTCCGGGCTCACGAGGCGTCCTCGACGCTGCGGCGCAGGGCCTGCCGGTCCACCTTGCCGTTGTCGAGCAGCGGCAGCTCCGCGAGCCGCACCACCTGCCGCGGCGCCCAGGACCGCGGGTGCACCGCTGCCACCCACTCGCGCAGCTCGTCGGGGTCGACGGCGCCGCTGACGAAGGCCACCACCCGGGTCCCCCACTCGGGGTCGGGGACCCCGAGCACCTCGGCGGCCTCGACGTCCTGGTGCTCGGTCAGCCGCCGGGCCACCGCCGGCAGCGGCACGTTGACGCCGCCGCTCACCACCACGTCGTCGAGCCGTCCCAGCACCTGCAGCCGGCCGTCCTCGTCGATCCGGCCGGCGTCGGCGGTGAGGTACCAGCCGTCCACGAGGGTCCGGGCCGTCAGCTCCGGGTCCCCCTGGTAGCCGTCGAAGAGCATCGGCCCGGCGATCCGGATGCGCCCCTGGGCGCCGAGCGCGACTGCCACGCCGTCCAGCGGCAGGCCGTCGTACACGCAGCCGCCCGCGGTCTCCGAGGCACCGTAGGTGGCGACCAGGCGAATGCCCTCGTCCTCGGCCCGGCGGCGCAGCGCCGGGTCGATCGGCCCCCCGCCCAGCAGCACCGCACGGAGTCCCCGCAGGGCCGCGACGTCCTCGGGCACACCGAGCATCCGGTGCAGCTGGGTCGGCACCAGCGAGGTGTACGACGTCTCCTCGCCAGCGGCCTGCCAGCCGTCGAGCACCGGCTCGTGGCCGGCCACCAGGGAGCGCACGATCACCTGCACCCCCGCCACGTAGGAGGAGGGCAGCCGCAGCGCCCAGCGACCCTGCCCGGGACCGTCCGCGTCGCCGAGGCGGTGGGCGGTGGCGTGCACGGAGGCCAGCACCGCCTCCCGGCTCAGCAGCACCCGCTTGGGCCGCCCCGTCGAGCCGGAGGTCTCGATGACCAGACGCTCCGGCTCGACGGC
>NZ_POAG01000010.1:278287-384343 GCF_002930065.1 Nocardioides sp. 616
GTGGGGTCGGACGACGGGCGGAGGAGGCTCACCCCCGCACGTTACCGCCCGCCCTCAGCGCTGCCCGTTCACCTGGTAGGTGCTCCGGGCGTAGGTGATGACGGCGTGGGCGATGGCGTCGGAGTTGGCGTCCAGCGCCGCCCGGCTCACGTTGTCCAGGTCGTCGCACGCCTGGTGGTAGCACTCGTCGTACGCCACCCCGGCGGTCCCGCCGAACAATGCGGCCTCCGCCGCGGTCTTGACCCCCTCCGCCCCGGTGAACAGCCCACCGGCAGGGATGTCCTGGGCGATGAACGGGCCGTAGTCGCTGCGGCCGCTGAACTCCGAGGGCACGGACGGGAGCCCGACGCTGGCGAAGTAGTCGGTGAAGACCTCCTCGATCTGCGCCGACCCCTCCGGCGGATCCGCCTCGAAGTCGGAGGCGTCACCGTCGTAGACGCCCAGCACGTAGTTGGGCGAGGCGATCATGTCGAAGTTGAGGTAGAGCGCGATCTCGGCCAGCCGGTCCGGGTCGTTGGCGACCAGGTCGGCGACGTAGTGCTCGGAGCCGAGCAGGCTGAACTCCTCCGCCCCCCACCAGGCGAAGCGGACGGTGTTGCGCGTCTTGGCCTTCGCCATCTTGAGCGCGACCTCCAGCAGGGCTGCGCTGCCGCTGCCGTTGTCGTTGATGCCGGGGCCGTCCACGACGCTGTCCAGGTGCGCGCCGGCCATCACCACGTTGTCGTCGCGACCGTGCCTGGTCTCCGCGGTCACGTTCCAGGTCTGCCGGATCTCCGAGGCGGTGTCCGCCGCGAGCCGCACCGTGACCGCCCCGGCCTGGGCCAGCGCCTGGCCCAGGGCGAACGAGGCGCCGACGGCGGGGATGCCGGCCGGCTCGCCCAAGGTGCCGGCGAAGGGGTCGGTGGCGCCGGGCAGCCCGGTGTTCATCACGATCGCGCCCACCGCGCCTGCGGCCTCGGCATTGGCGACCTTGACCCCGAAGGTGCAGCTCCCCCGGCGCACGAGCGCGATGTTGCCGGCGGTGAAGCCCGCGAAGTCGCTGGCCTCGCAGCCGCTGGTGGAGCCCGCGAGGTCGCCGAGGTTGAGGTCGACGGCCTGGACCGGGGCCGTGACGTCGCCGTTCCCGGAGTAGGTCATCAGCGAGTAGTCGGTGTCCTCGACGTACGTCGTCGGGGTGGGCGTGACCTGCTGCAGCACCGAGGGGCCGAGCTGCTCGAAGTAGGGGAAGTCGAACTGCTGGACCTCGGGGCGGTAGCCGGCGCTGCGCAGCTTGCCGACCACGTAGCGCACCGAGGCCCGGTAGCCCGGCGTGCCGGAGGACCGGGTGCCGTCGTTCTCATCGGCGATCGCCTGGAAGGCCCTCAGGTGGTTCATCACGCCGCGCACGGTGACGGCGCGCCGCAGGCTCTCGGAGGTGACCTTGGGTCCGTGTTGATGGCCCTTGGGGTGGCCCTTGTGGTGGCCCTTGTGGTGGCCCTTGTGGTGTCCGTGCGGGTGCTCCTTCGCACCTGGTCCACGCGCCGGGTCTTCGGCCCAGGCGGGTGCAGTGAGGGCGGTGCTCGCCAGGAGCAGGGCACCGACAGCGATGGCTGGCGTGCGCATCGAGTGCGCGGCAGGGATGGGACGGTTCACTTCGATGACCCTTTCCGAGAGGGCGGCCGCAGGCCTTCCGGCCGTACCGCATCCTGACGTTGCGGTCGCGGAGGTGACAAGAGCGGAGCGTCCGCAATCCGCACCTCAGCGTCCGTTTACCCGAAACGAGGGGCGCGCCTCTCGTCGTCCACAGGACCCACGCAGACCCTTGCGCATCGAACACATGTTCGAAGATGATGGAAGCATGACGGCACTGCAGGAGACCGAGACGAGCACCGAGACGAGCGCCGAGATGATCGATCGCGTGCGTCGGCTGCGCGAGGTCTCGTGCCGCGCCGAGATGGAGACCTTCGTGCTGGCCGCAGAGTGGGCCGACGCCCATCCGGATCAAGGCACGGGCACCCCGGGCCCGTGCGCCGCGGGGTGCGAGAGCGACGACCCGTCTCGGGGCGACTACGGCGGCGGGTGCGCCGGTCCCTGCCCCGAGGACCCGCACGGCCTCGGGAGTGGACTCATTCCCGGTTGGTCGTGGTCGGCGGCCGCACCCCTGGGCGCGGCCCTGGGGCGTACGACGCTCGCAGCCGACCTGCTGATCCGCGACGCACTCATCGTCCGCCACCGGATGCCGATGCTGTGGCAGCGCGTGCTGAGCTGCCAGGTCGAGGCCTGGCGCGCCCGTCGGATCGCCAAGGCCTTGGTCGGTCGCCCCCGCGACGTCTCCGACTGGCTGGACGCCAACCTCGCGCCGGTCGCCCACCGCATCGGGGTCACCGTGCTCGACCGGCTCATCGACGAGGCGATGCTGCGCCTGCACCCCGAGGAGCGGGAGCAGGAGCAGCTCGACGCACTGGACGCCCGCTACGCCCGCCTGCACGAGGGGTCGATCAACGACTCCGCGATCGCCGAGATGTCCCTGCGCGCCGACTGGAAGGACCTGCACGACTTCGACCGCACACTCTCCGACGTCGCCGCAGCGCTGGCGACCCTGGACGCCGCGGCGGGCCGTCCCGCCGACTCGCTGGACGTCCGCCGAGCACGGGCGGTGGGGGTGGTGGCGGACCCCGCCCAGGCCCTGGCGCTGCTCCACGGCGCCCGTGCGCCCAAGCCGCGCAAGCAGGTCCGGCTGGTCCTGCACCTCACGCCCGACCACGTGGCCGGGCGCGACCCGGTGGGCCGCAACGGCACCCTCGGGCGGGCCGAGCTGGAGCAGACGATCCGCGAGTGGTGCGGCCGGAGCGACAGCCACCTGCGGGTGCTGCCGGTGATCGACCTGGCCGACCACACCGAGACCGACCGCTACGAGATCCCGCTGCGCACCAAGGACCGGGTGGACCTACTCACCGGGACGTGCGTCTTTCCCTGGTGCACCCGCCCCTCCCGTCACTGCGACCACGACCACGTGGTGCCGCACGGTGCCGGTGGTCCCACATGTGACTGCAACCTGGCCCCGTTGTGCCGACGGCACCACCGGCTCAAGACTCACGCCGGGTGGCGATACACCACTCTGGACACCGGCACCTGGCTGTGGTCCGACCCCTACGGGCAGCAGTTCCTCCGAGACCACGCCGGAACCCTCGACGTGACGCCCAGACCCAGCTCAGCCGGACCCGAACCAGCCAGATCCGGTCGGTCAGCCCTCGCTCAGTCGACCAGGTGCCGCAGGTAGGCATGCGGCGACCCGAGGAACCGCCTGCGTCTGCATCGTTACGAGGTGGCCCAGGGGTTCCAGCCGCCGGCCCTCGCCACCCAGCCTGCGGGTGCGTGGCCAGGGTCACGTCCGAAAATGGCGCGACACCGACAACCACCCAGGACAAGATGTTGCCGGTGTCGTCACCCCCCTCCCCCGCCCGGCGGCTCGTCCGCTCCGTCCGGCCGCCCTCCCGCCTCGCCGGCCGGCTAGCGGTGCAGAACCTGCTCTACGCCCTCGGCGACGGCATCTTCATGACCGGGTCCCTGGTCTTCTTCACCGAGGTCGTCGGCCTCAGCTTCACCCAGGTGGGCCTGGGGCTCACCCTGGCCGGGATCGCCAGCTTCCTGGCCGCCCTGCCGATGGGCAAGCTGGTCGACCGGTTCGGCCCGAAGCGGATGTGGGCACTGAGCGCCGCCGGTCAGGCAGCGACCTTCGCGGTCTGGCCGTTCATCGAGAACTTCGCGGGCTACCTGGCGATGGCGATCACCATGGAGGTGATCGGGGCGCTCGGCGGCGCCGCGCACGGCGCCTACACGATCGACGTCCTGCCGTCGGAGGAGCGGGTGCTGTCCCGCGCCTACATGTACTCCGCGCTCAACCTCGGCTTCACCCTGGGCGCGCTGGTGGGCGGCGTCGCGCTGGCCGCGGAGTCCAACCAGCTGATCCGGATCATCCCCTGGTTCACCGCCGTCGTCTTCGCGGTCAACTGCGCGTTCGTGCTGCGACTGCCCAACGCCTCCCACGACGACCGCACGCCCGAGGAGCGGAAGACCAAGGTCCCCGGGCCCGGTCCGCTGCGGAACCCGGGCTGGCTGGGCGTCACCTTCTTCGGAGGCGTGCTGTGGACCAATCAGGTCCTGCTCCACCTGGTCATCCCGGCCTGGCTGCTCGCCCAGACCGACGCGCCCCGGGTCCTGGTGGCACTGCTGCTGGGCACCAACACGGTGATGTGCATCTTCTTGCCGATGGCGGCGGCGCGGGGCATCCGGGACGCCACCACCGGACTGCGCGGCATCCGGGTCTCCACCGCCTTCTTCATCCTCTCCTGCGCCATCACGGTGGCCACCCACGAGACCGTGGGCTGGCTCACCGTGGTGCTGCTGCTGCTGGGACACATGGCGCTGACCGGAGCCGAGCTCTTCCTGTCCGCCGCGAGCTGGTCCTTCGAGGCGGACCTGATGGACCCGCGTCGGCGCGGCGAGTACCAGGGAGTCTCGGAGCTCACCGGCACCTTGGGCCGGGTCTGGGCGCCGGCGCTCTACATGTTCCTGGCCATGCACTGGGGCGTCGCCGGGTGGCTGCTGATCGCGCTGATCATCGTCGCGGCGTCGATGGGCATCCACCCCAGCGTCCGGATGGCCGAGCGGTTCCTCGTGCAGCACGGGCCGCCTCCGGAGGCAGCCGTCGACGCCCCCGAGCTCGAGGACGTGCTCCCCGACGCCTCCACCGGCCCCCTTGGGGCAGCGCGAGCGTTACAGGTGGCGCAGGTAGCGCTCGGGAGCGGCCAGGAACGCGCGCCAGTGGCGGACCAGGTCGAGGTCGGCCCACTCGGCCTCGCGCAGACCCCAGTGACCGACCTCCAGGATCCGCGCACCGGGCATCGCGGCGAGGACGGGTGAGTGGGTGGCGCAGAGCACCTGGCCGCCCGCGGCGACGACCCGCTGCAGCACCGCGACCAGCCCCAGGGTGGAGGTGAAGGAGAGGGCAGCCTCGGGCTCGTCGAGGCAGAAGAAGCCCTTGCCGTTGAACCGGGTCTCCAGCACGGCGAGGAACGACTCGCCGTGGCTCATCTCGTGGAACCGCACGTCGTCGTCACCGAGGCTCTCCAGGTACGAGTACCAGCCGTGCATCGTCTCGGCGCGCAGGAAGAAGCCCCACCGGCTGGCAGCCAGCCCCCGGCGTACCACGAGGGCGTCGCCGAGCGCCGACTCGGTACGCCGGGTGGCGTGCTGGCTGCCCGTGGAGCCGCCCTCGGGCGCGAGGCCGTAGGCCGCGGCGACCGCCTCGACGATCGTGGACTTGCCCGACCCGTTCTCGCCCACCAGGAAGGTCACGCCCTTGCCCAGCGTCAGGCCGTCCTCGACAACCTGCGCCACGCCCGGGATGTCCACCGGCCAACCCCGCGCCGGGAGCACCGAGCGGTCGGCCGCCTCCACCCGCAGCACCGGAGGCTGGTCGAAGTCCACGCGCCGCACGCTACGCGACGCGGGAACCCGATCGGCGGCCTGATTGAATCGGCGAGTGGATCTGGCCTTCTTCCGCCTCGACGGCGACCGACTCGTCCCCCTGGACCTAGCCCGCAGCATGTGGCGCGACGACCAGATGCACGGCCTGGCGGTGAGCGGCGCGCTCGCTCGCGCCATCGAGCAGCAGGCCGCTGCCCTGGGTCGCGAGGACCTGGTGCCCTCGCGCTACACCGTGGACCTGTTCCGGTCGGCCTCCATGGACCCGTGCGAGCTCACCACCACCGTGGTGCGCCAAGGACCGCGGCTGTGCCTGATTGACGCGACGCTGCTGCAGGACGGCCAGCCCGTGGCCCGAGCCAGCGCGGTGCTGCTCCGGCGCTCGCAGGACCCCAGCGGCACCGTGTGGTCCCCCGACGACGTCCCCGAGCCGCCCTCGACCGAGATCGCGCCGGACACCGACGACCCGCACATCCCGTTCTTCCACAGCGAGGCCGGCTGGTCCCAGGACTTCAGCAAGCACCAGAACGCCTCCCGCAAGCAGACCTGGCAGACCGCCATCCCCATCGTGCTCGGCGAGAAGCCCACCGGCTTCGTGGCCGCCGCGAGCATCGCCGACGCCACCAGCCTGGTGACCAACTGGGGCACCGAGGGCGTGCAGTACATCAACAGCGACATCACCCTCTCCATGTCCCGTCCCCCCGCGGGCATCAAGGTCGGGCTGGTGGCCACCGACCACCACGCCTGTGACGGCATCGCCGTGGGCTCGGCCACCGTCTACGACCGCGAGGGCGCGTTCGGGGTCGCCACCGTCACCGCGCTGGCCAACAGCCGCCGCACCGTGGACCTCTCCGAGGGCATGACCTACCAGCGGGAGCCGCGCGGATGAGCACCCCCGCAGCCACCCGGTCGGACTGGGTCGCCGGCGCCCGGCCGCGTACCCTCCCGGCCGCGATCGCACCGGTGCTGGCCGGCACCGGCGTCGCGACGTACGTCGACTCGCTGGTGTGGTGGAAGGCCCTGCTGGCCCTGCTGGTCAGCCTGGCCCTCCAGGTGGGCGTCAACTACGCCAACGACTACTCCGACGGCATCCGCGGCACCGACGAGGACCGGGTCGGTCCGATGCGCCTGGTCGGTTCGGGTCGCGCCACGCCGGCCGCGGTGAAGCGCGCCGCCTTCGCGGCTTTCGGCGTCGCCGGCCTGGCCGGGCTGGTGCTGGCGGCGACCACGGCATGGTGGCTGGTCGCCGTCGGTGCGGTCTGCATCCTGGCCGCCTGGTTCTACACCGGAGGGAAGTCTCCCTACGGCTACCTCGGGCTGGGCGAGGTGATGGTCTTCGTCTTCTTCGGGCTGGTCGCGGTGGTGGGCACCACGTACGTGCAGACCGAGACCTTCGAGTGGGCGGCGCTCTACGCCGGTGTCGGCATCGGCGCGCTGGCCTGCGCCATCCTGGTGACCAACAACCTGCGCGACATCCCCAGTGACACCGTCGCGGGCAAGAACACCCTGGCGGTGCGGCTCGGGGAGGAGCGCACCCGCTACTTCTACGTGCTGCTGGTCGCGGTGGCCGCCGCCGCGGTGGTCGCGGTCGCCGCCGCCACCCACTGGTGGGTGCTGCCGGCGCTGGCGTTCCTGGTGCCGATGATGCCCGCGGTGCGCACCGTGCTCAGCGGCGCCCGCGGCCCGGCGCTGATCCCGGTGCTGGCCCAGACCGGCACCGGGCAGCTGTGGTGGGCCGGGCTCGTGGTGGTCTTCCTGCTGGTCCCCTGAGGGGGCCCGACCGCATCAGCCCACCTCGAGCACGGGGACGAAGTGCTCCACCACCGGGAACGGGTCGTAGAAGTGGTGCAGCAGCCGGCGCCACTCGTCGTAGGCCGGCGACCCGCGGAACCCCTCGGTGTGGTCCTCCAGGGCCTCCCACTCCACCAGCAGCAGGTAGCCGCTGGGGCGCTCCACGCAGCGCGTCAGGCTCAGCCGCCGGAATCCGGGGACGGCACTGATGATGGTGCGGGCTTGGTCGAACGCCCACTCGAACTCGTCCTCGCGGCCCGGCAGCACGGGCAGCAACGCCTGCTCGATGATCATGCCCGCCACCCTAGGGCGCGCCGCGGCGACTCTAGAACGAGGTCCGCGAGTACGGCGCCGGACCACCGTCGGCCATCGCCCCCCAGACCGCGAGGGCCCCAGGCGCGCCGGTGATGCGTCCCGCGGCTGCCAGGGTGCTCACCCGGGTGCCACCGAGGTAGAGCGCACCCAAGGTGCCGGCGTCGAGGCGGACGGCGCCCGCGCCGGCCTCCGGCACCACGGTCGCGGCACCGTCGCGAGCGGTGACCCGCCAGGTGCCTTCGGCGTGACCGAGGGGGTCGGAGACCTCCACCAGCACGGACCCGTCGCCGAACCAGGGCCGGCCCTCCAGCGCGGTCACCACGTCTAGCACCCGCAGCCAGATGTGGTCCCGCAGGCCCGTCACGGAGCGGCACTGCGGGTCCGCCAGGGCCCAGGCGACGGGGTCGTCCACCTGGGTCGTCACCTTGATCCGCTCGCACAGGTCGAGGTTCCCCAAGAACTTCCACAGCGCCAGCTCGGCGTGGGGGGTCAGCCCCACCAGGTCCTCGACCGTCGCCGTGTAGGGCCGGTCCCAGCCTGAGTGCCGGTACAGCACGTAGCCGTCCGGCTGCTCGTCGGTGTCGAGGTGGACCGCGGCGCGCAGCTTCTCGTCAGGCGCCTGCTCCTCGGCGTTCCACTCCCCCCTCAGCTGGTCGCCGTAGCCGGCATGACGGGTCACCGAGCCGCGCTGCCGGGCGTGCCAGCCGGCGAAGACGTCGCGCTGGGTGGGCCACAGGTCGGCGGGCTCCACCAGCTCGAAGCGACCCGAGTGCTGGTAGCCGGTCACCGCGAATCGCGCCGCGACATCCATCTCCACCTCGGCGCGCCAGGTCGCGGCACCGAAGCCGAACCGCCCGTAGATCGAGCCCTCCGAGACCGTCAGCGCGGCCAGCGGCCGCCCCGCCGCCACCGCGTCGTCCAGGTCGGCGGTCATCATCCGGCGCAGCAGACCCTGCCGCCGGTGCGCCGCGCTCACGGTGACCTCCGAGATCTGGTGCAGCGGGAGCAGTGCGGCTCCGGTGTTGATCTCACCGGCCCAGTGCGCAAAGGTCGCGACCGGCAGGGGACCCGCGCCGTACGCCGTGTCCGGGAGCCAGGCCCCACGCAGGACCGTCCCGTCCGCCCGGACGTTGCGCAACCAGCGTTCGCGCGTCTCGTCCTTGGGTCGCGGCTGGTGGAACCCGCGGCTCACCGCGCTGAACCAGCCGGCCAGCCGGGCCTGGTTGTCTGCCGAGTCGTCAGCGGGATCGAGGACGGCGAAGTCGAGGTTCACGAGCCCACGCTACGTCGTGCGGCGCCGCGGCGTCGTGCCGGTTTCTGCGGTGGCTCAGTCCTCGTCCTGGCGCGCCTTGTGCGCCTCGAACGCCGCGGAGGCGCGGTCGGCCCGCTCCTGGATCTTCAGGGCCAGCGCCGCCCGCGGCCCGCGGAGGGCGAACCACGACACCACGCCGGAGAGCAGCAGGGCCACCACGAGCACGCCGAGCACCGGGATGGTGTCGGCGAACAGCGCCCAGACGGCACCCACCAGCGCCACGGAGGCAACCAGGAGCAGCAGGCGCAGGACGTTGTAGACGAGGAACTCCTTCACGCCTCAACTCTAGGCTCACCTGGGTCGAGCGCCGCTCCCACCCCCGGCCTACTCTGGAGGGGTGCTGAAGATCCTGATCATCGTGCTCCTGGTCGCTGTCGCGATCTACCTGGTGGCACGCTTCATCCAGGGGCGCGGCGGGTCCGCGCCGCGCCGCCGCCCGGAGCCGCCGCGGCCGGTGGGCCCCGACGATGACCCGAACTTCCTCCGGGACCTGGAGCGCAAGCGCCGCAAGCCTCAGAAGGACGAGCCCGACCCCAGCTGAGGATCGGCCGCGCGCTCCAGCGGGCTCACCACCGCCGAGGCCCCCTCGGCGTAGGAGTGCTGCGAGGTGGTGGAGAAGAAGTTGATCCCCACGAAGTTGAACCACAAGGTGGCCAGCCCGACCAGCGCCAGGATCGAGGCGTTGCGCCCGCGCCAGCCGGCCGTCGTACGGGCGTGCAGGTAGGCGGCGTAGACCACCCAGGTGATGAACGCCCACACCTCCTTGGGGTCCCAGTTCCAGTACGACGACCACGCCTGGTGGGCCCAGATCGGGCCGGTGATGAGCACCGCGAAGGTCCACACCGGGAAGGCGAAGGCGTGCATCCGGTAGGAGACGCGCTCCAGGGTGGTGCTGGAGGGGAGGCGGGCGACGTACCCGGTGGCCAGGTCGTCGTCGCCGGACGTGGCGGCCTCGCGGCGCGCCTTGACCAGGTAGAGGATCGACCCGATCCCCCCGAGCGTGAACGCTCCGGTGGCGATCACCGCCGAGACCACGTGGATCACCAGCCACGGCGACTCCAGGGCCTCGGTCAGCGGGGCCACGGGGCTGTAGAGCCACACCACGGCCATCATCAGCACGGTCAGCACGAAGCCGACCACCAGCGGCGCCATCCAGTGCAGCGCGAAGCGCCGGTAGGCCACGAGGTAGAGGAAGGCGACGAAGAACGACCCGGCCATCGTGAACTCGTACATGTTGCCCCAGGGCACCCGGTTGGGGTCCGCGGCCATGCCGCGCCCCAGCAGGGCCACGAAGTGCACCGCGGTGGCCAGGATCGTGAGCAGCAGGCCGAGCCGCCCGAACATCGGGATCAACCCGGTCCGCGGCTGCTGCCGCACCGGCACCTTGCGCAGCGCCGTCCACTCCACCAGGTGGGCCAGCAGCGCCAGGAAGTAGACCACTCCCGCCGCGGCCACGGCCTGGTTGCTGAGGGTTTCCCACTGTGCGTCGCTCACGCGTGCTCCTTCGTTGCGGCACTCGTCGTCGAGTCCCGGTCGTGCCGTTGCGCGGTCATCGCTGCCTGGATGTCGGCCAGCTCCTTGGCCACGTCGCCGCCGCTGGAGCGGTCGAGACCACCGATCTCCACGACCGTACGCCCGTCCTCCCCGCGCCTGGTGCGCACCCACACCCGCCGGGGGCGGATGTAGAGCGACCCGATCAGGCCCAGCAGAGCCAGGCTCACACCGCCCAGGGCGATGAGCTTGCCGGGGGTGCGGCTGATCTGGATCTTGTTCCAGCGCTCCAGTCGCTCGAAGGTGACCGAGCCGCGACCCTCGGGCAGGTCCATCGTCTGGCCCGGCCGCAGGTCGAGGCGGAACATCGAGCCGTCGGCCTTGGTGACCTGCTCGGCCTTGCTCTTGTCCAGCACGTAGACCGACTGCGAGCGCCCGTCGTCGACCCCCAGGTCGCCGGCGTAGACGACCATCGAGATCAGCGGGTCGGCGGCGTCACCGAAGGCCGAGTAGGGCCCGTCGTCGAAGGCGAAGGTCGGGTAGAGCTCCCCCTCCAGCGCCAGGGACTCGGGCTTGGCGTCGGCAGCCTTGACCACCCCGAAGGAGCGGAACGAGCCGTCGGTCGGCAGGAAGATGGTGGGCCCGGAGTAGGCGATGTCGCCGTTGCCGTCGCGCACGGTAATGACCGGGGCGTAGCCGTGGCCGATCAGGAAGACGTCGGTGCCGCCGATGGTGAGCGGGTGGTTGACCCGCAGGTCGTACTCCTTCGGCTCCTCCCCCGGCGACTCGGTGTAGGACAGGTGCGAGACGAACTTGCGGGCCTGCCCGGCCGCCGGGCCCTTGGTCAGCCAGGTGACGTCGAAGTCCTCGATGTCGAAGGCGAAGGGCTCCATCCACTCGGGCTGGAAGAGGCTGCCCGGCACGAAGTCGTCGTACTGGGTGAGGTTGTTGGAGAAGCCGTTGCCGACGACCACGATGGCGCCGCCCTTGTAGCCCAGCAGGCTGCCCATGGCGAAGCCCACCAGGACCACCAGGATCGAGACGTGGAAGACCAAGTTGCCGGCCTCGCGCAGGTAGCCCCGCTCGGAGGCGACCGAGTCCTCGCCCGGCTCCACGCGGTAGCGGCGGCCCTTGAGCACGCTCGTGGCGCGCTCCAGCACCGTGCGCTCGTCCTCGTCGGTGGTGTACGTCGTGTGGTCCGGGAGCCGGAGCAGGTTGCGCGGGGCGCCCGGGGGCCGCGCCCGCAGCGCGCGCCAGTAGACGAAGGTGCGCGGGATGATGCAGCCGACCAGGGAGACCATCAGCAGCAGGTAGATCGCGGCGAACCAGGGAGAGTCGTAGACCGAGAACAGCCCGAGCTTCTCGTAGATCGGGGTCAGCGTCGGGTGGGCGTCCTGCCAGCGGGAGGTCTTGAGCGAGTCGACGTCCTCCTGCGGGATCACCGACCCCGGCACCGCGACCAGGGCGAGCAGAAGCAGTAGGACCAGCGCGGTGCGCATCGAGGTCAGCTGCCGCCAGCTCCAGCGCAGCAGCTCGCGCAGGCCCAGCTCGTTGCTGGTACGGCGCTCGCGGTCGCGGGCCATCACACACTCACCTCGTAGTCGCTGATCAGGTGGATCTGGAGCCAGGTCACCATGTCGTTCCACCAGCCGGTGACCAGCAGCACGCCCACGATCACCAGCATCAGGCCGCCGATCCGCATCACCCAGGCCTGGTGCCGACGGACCACGCCGAACGCCCGCAGCATCCGCCCGTAGGCCAGCCCGGCCACGATGAAGGGCAGGCCCAGGCCGAGGGAGTAGACGGCTGAGAGCAGCGCGCCGCGCCCGGCCGTGCCCTCGGCGTAGGCGAGGTTGAGGATCACGCCCAGGGTGGGTCCGATGCAGGGGGTCCACCCGAGGCCGAACAGCAGACCGAGGAACGGGGCCGCGGCGAGGCCGACGGCCGGCACCTTGTGCACCCGCAGGTCGCGCTGCAGCCAGGGGACGAGGCCGGCGAACGCCAGCCCGAGCACGATCGTCAGGGCGCCCAGGACGACCGTGATCTCGCGCTCCCAGGTGACCAGCCAGTCCCCCAGCGCGCCCGACAACGTGCCGAGGGCCACGAAGACCACCGAGAAGCCGAGCACGAAGAGGACCGAGCCGAGCAGCATCCGGCCGCGCTGCCGGTCGCCCTCGCCGTCGGCCAGGTCGGCGCCGGAGAGCCCGGTGGCGTAGGAGAGGTAGCCCGGGAGCAGCGGGATCACGCACGGGGAGAAGAACGAGACCAGGCCCGCGACCAGCGCGACCGGGACCGCCAGGGCCAGGGAGCCCGACGCGGCGGTCTCACCGAACCAGTCACCCATCGCTGCCGCCGCCCTCCGCGACCACGTCCTCGACCACGTCCGTGAGCGTCAGCTTGGAGGGCAGCACCCCGATGATCGAGGCGGCCACCCGGCCCTCGGCGTCCAGCACCACCGTCGAGGGGGTCGCCCTCGGTGGGATGGTCTTGTTGAACGGCAGCAGCGCCCTGCCGTCGGGCGAGTAGAACGACGGGTAGGTGATGCCCCAGGTGCGGACGAAGCCCTTGGCCTGGGCGGTGGAGGAGTCGCGGATGTTGATCCCGACGAAGTGGGCGGTCTCCTCGGTCTCGGCGGCGGCCGCGACCAGGTCCGGCATCTCGGTGCGGCACTGGTTGCACCAGGAGCCCCAGACGTTGAGCACGGTGACCCGGCCCCGGAAGTCGGCCAGGTCGAGCGGTCGGCCGTCGAGGTCCTCGCCGGTGAGCTCGACCGGCTCACCGCGCTCCTCGGGCGGGATCGTGGTGACCTGGCCGTCGGCGGTGATGTAGCCCTTGTCGCCGGTCCCGGACAGGCTCGAGCAGCCCGCCAGGAGCAGCAGGCAGGCCAGCAGGGGGACGAGGACGACTCGCGAGGTGCGCAACACGGTCAGGGGCGCTTCTCCGCGGGTGCGCCACCGGCCGAGAACGGCGCGTTCTTGTCCTTGACCGGGATCAGGTCACCGGCGGGCTCGGAGAAGCTGACCCGGGTCAGCTCGTCGCCGTCGAAGTGCAGCGTGGTGAGCGAGCAGAGCGTGCACTGGCGCTTGCGCGGGTCGTGCACGAACGACTTGTTCTCCAGGTGCAGCCGGGTGGTCCAGATCGGCAGCTGGTGGGAGACGATCACCGCCTCGTGACCGCGGGAAGCGTCGCGGGCGTCGTACACCGCGGCCATCATCCGGGCCGCCATGTGCTCGTACGGCTCGCCCCACGAGGGCTTGAACGGGTTGTACAGGTGCCGCCACAGCCCGGGCCGCTTGAGCAGCGTCTTGGCGCCCTCGCCGAAGCTGATGCCCTCGAACATGTTCGTGGACTCGATGACCCGCTCGTCGACGACCATCTCCAGGCCGCGGGCCTGTGCCAGGGGGGCGCCGGTCTCCCGGGCCCGCTCCAGCGGGGAGGTGCGGATGTGGACGATGTCGCGGTCGCCCACCACGTCCGCGACGCGCTGCGCCATCTGCTGTCCCAGCTCGGAGAGGTGGAACCCGTCGCGGCGGCCGTAGAGGATGCCCTCGGGGTTGTACACCTCGCCGTGGCGGAGCAGGTGGACCAGGGTGCGCTGCGTGTCGGGAGCCATCAGCTTCCTTCCGAGACGGCCGCCGCGGCGCGAGCCGCGGCAGGCAGGGCTTCCAGCACCGTGGTCACGGCGCGGTCGTCGTGGGCCGCGGAGACGAACCAGCACTCGTAGGCCGACGGCGGCAGGTAGACGCCCGCCTCCAGCATGGAGTGGAAGAACGCCGCGTAGGCCGCGGTGTCCTGCGCGCAGGCGCCGACGAAGTCGCGGACCTCACCAGCGGCGAAGAAGACCGAGAACATCGTGCCGGCCGACTGCACCCGGTGCGGCACCCCGGCCGCGGCGAGCGCGTCGCTCGTCGCGGTCTTGATCGTCTCGCCGACCTTGGTCAGGTGGGCGTAGACGTCGTCGTCGGCCAGGCGCAGCGTGGCCAGCCCGGCGGTGGTGGCGATCGGGTTCCCCGAGAGCGTGCCGGCCTGGTAGACCGGGCCCTCGGGAGCGAGGCGGGACATCACGTCGGCACGGCCACCGAAGGCGGCAGCGGGGAAGCCGCCTCCCATCACCTTGCCGAAGGTCATCAGGTCGGGCGTCCAACCCTCCACGGCGCCGTCCAGCCCCCAGCCGCCCTGACGGGTGGCCCGGAACCCGGTCATCACCTCGTCGGAGATGAACAGCGACCCGGCCTCGCGACAGGTGCGCGCCAGGAACTCGTTGAAGCCCGGCTCCGGGGGCACGATGCCCATGTTGCCCGGTGTGGCCTCGGTGATCACCGCGGCGATCGCCGGCCCGTGCTCGGCGAAGGCGGCGGTCACCGCGGCACGGTCGTTGTAGGGCAGCACCAGGGTCAGGTCGGTGGAGGAGCGCGGCACCCCGGGGGTGCCGGGCAGGGCGAAGGTGGCGACCCCGGAGCCGGCCTCGGCCAGCAGCGAGTCGACGTGGCCGTGGTAGCAGCCGGCGAACTTCACGATCACCTCACGGCCGGTGAAGCCGCGGGCCAGCCGGATCGCCGACATGGTCGCCTCGGTGCCGCTGGAGACCAGGCGCACCGCGTCCACCGGGGTGCGCGCCACGATCTCCTCGGCGAGCTCCACCTCGGGCTCGGTCGGGGTGCCGTACGACGTGCCGCGGGCGACCGCGGCCTGGACGGCGGCCTGCACCTCGGGGTGCGCGTGGCCGAGCAGCATCGGGCCCCAGGAGCCGACCAGGTCGACGTACTCGTCGCCGTCGACGTCTCTGAGCCAGGCGCCCGCGGCGGAGCGCATGAAGCGCGGCGTGCCGCCCACGGCGTTGAAGGCGCGGACCGGCGAGTTGACCCCGCCGGGGATCACCTTGCGCGCCCGCGCGAACAGGTCCGCCGAAGCGGTCGGGGATCGGTGAGTCACTGCCTCAGTGTCGCGCAAGGGACCAAAGTCCCCCGAATCCAGGCCCTTCACGGGCAGTGGTGCAGGAGCGCAGAATCACAGGAGGAGACCAACTTGGGAGGCACCCATGCCACCAGTCCGTCCGGTACCCACCCTGCAGAGCCCGACGCTGCTGCCCCTGGTGCTGCTCGTCCTCTTCAGCGTGCTGGGCGCGGGCTGGACGGCGTTCCTGGTCGGCGGCGCCCAGGGCCCCGGCCCGGCGGGGACGCCGGAGGCGCTCCTGGTCCCCCGGGAGCCGGTCAAGGGCCCGGGGAGCGTCTCCAAGGCCCAGAAGCCGGCAGCGCCCGGCCCCCGCGGGGTGGTCCGTTCCGCGATCGGCGTGACCGGCACCGGGATCCCCTCCGAGGCGCTGGCCGCCTATCAACGGGCCGCGGCGGTGCTCGACGTCGCCGACCCCGCGTGCCACCTGCCCTGGACCCTGCTCGCCGCGATCGGCCGCGTGGAGTCCGACCACGGGCGCTACGGCGGCGGCGCCCTGGACGCCGGCGGTCGGGCCGTGCCCGCGATCTACGGCGTCCGGTTGGACGGCAGCCGGCGCACGGCACGCATCACCGACACCGACGGCGGGTCGGTCGACACCGACGCCGCCTTCGACCGCGCCGTCGGCCCCATGCAGTTCATCCCCTCGACCTGGTCGATGGTGGGAGTGGACGGCGACGGCGACGGCCGCCGCGACCCCCAGGACCTCGACGACGCCGCCCTGGCTGCGGGGGTCCACCTCTGCGCCGGTGCGGAGTCGCTGGCCGACGACTCCGGCCGACGGGCCGTGCTGTACCGCTACAACCCCAGCGACGAGTACGTCGACGTGGTGCTCGGGGTGATGGCGGCCTACGTCGAGCAGCAGTTCCTGCCCCCGGCTCCGGGGGACGACCCGCGCGGCACGCTGCTGGCCGACGGTCCGCTGCGCACCGGGACCGGGCCGCGCCCCGGCCGCAGGCCGGACGCCCAGCTGCGGCTGGCGTCGGACGCCGACCGGCGATCCCGGCGCCAGGCCACCGCACAGCCGGTCCTCGAGCTGTCTCCCCAGTTCACCGGGCCCACCCCCAGACCGACGTGGACCCCGAGTGGTGAGCCCAGCCTGACGCCGACACCGACACCGACACCGACGCCCACGCCGAAACCAGCCGTGACGCCGACACCGACCGTGACCGCGACACCGACACCGACCGTGACACCGACACCGACCGTGACGCCGCCTGTGGCCGCCGCGGGCGAAACCACGCAGGCGACCGGCGCCCCCACGGGGACACCCTCCCCCACCGGCACCCCCACCGGCACCGTGGAGCCGACGCCCAGCGACAGCCCGACCACCAGCGCGCCGCCGACTGCGGAGACACCCACGCTGCCGCCGCTCCCCGCCACGCTGGCCGAGACGCTGGGCGGGACGCGGGCCGGGACGCTCCTCACCGACGCCGAGATCCGCACCCTGTGCGGCGCCGAGGACGCTGGAGCCGAGGAGGCTGAGCTGCTCCTGGCCTGCGCGCAGGCTCTCGACCTGTGCCTGGCCGAGGGCATCGGGGCCGAGGAGACCGAGCGGCTCGTCGCCTGCGTGCGGGACCGGCTGGGCCTTCCGGCCTCAGGGGCACCCGACGTCGGTTGACCGCCTCAGCGGCGCAGCAGCCGGGCGGCCTCGGCGGCCCAGTAGGTGAGGATGACGTCGGCGCCCGCTCGGCGGATCGAGGTGAGCGTCTCCAGGATGGCCGCCTCGCGGTCGATCCACCCGTTGGCGGCCGCAGCCTCCACCATCGCGTACTCACCGGAGATGTTGTACGCCGCCACCGGGACGTCGACCGCGTCGCGCACCCGACGCAGCACGTCGAGGTAGGCCAGCGCGGGCTTCACCATCACCAGGTCGGCCCCCTGGGCCACGTCGAGCAGCGCCTCGCGGACGCCCTCCAGCGCGTTGGCCGGGTCCTGCTGGTAGGTACGCCGGTCGCCGACGAGGCTGGAGTCCACGGCCTCGCGGAACGGACCGTAGAACGCCGAGGCGTACTTCGCGCTGTAGGCCAGGATCGAGACCTCGGTGTGCTGCACGGCGTCCAGCGCCGCGCGGATCACCCCGACCTGGCCGTCCATCATCCCGCTGGGTCCGACCATGTCGACGCCAGCGTCGGCCTGCGCCAGCGCCATCTCGGCGTAGGCGCCGAGCGTCTTGTCGTTGTCAATCCGGCCGTCCGGGGTCAGCAGCCCGCAGTGGCCGTGGTCGGTGAACTCGTCCAGGCACAGGTCGCTCATCACCGTCAGCCCGTCCCCCACCTCGGCGACGACGTCGTTGATCGCCAGGTTGAGGATCCCCGAGGGGTCGATCGCCCCGGAGCCGACGGCGTCCTTGACCTCGGGGATGCCGAAGAGCATGACCCCGCCGAGCCCGAGCTCCGCGGCCTCGGCGGCGGCCGCCACGAGCGAGGAGCGGGTGTGCTGGAAGACGCCCGGCATCGAGGAGATGGGTCGCGGCTCGCTGATGCCCTCCCGCACGAAGAGCGGCAGCACCAGCTGGCGCGGCTCCACCGCGACCTCGGCGACCATCCGGCGCAGCGCCGGGGTGGTGCGCAGTCGCCGGGGGCGCACCAACGGGCCGGTCAGCGGCTCGAACGTGCGGGGCGTGCCCTCGGGCGGCGTGTCGACCACTACTTCGAGCCCACCTTGCGGCGACCCGAGGCCTTGCGGTCCGACGGCTTGGTGACCGGCTGGCCGGCCTCCACCATCGCCAGCCGGCGCGCGGTCCCGAAGTCGGCCAGCGCGTCGACCAGCTCGTCGACGTCCGGGTTCGGAGAGATCACGTCGACCCGCAGGCCGTGCTCCTCGGCCGTCTTCGCCGTCGCCGGCCCGATGACCGCGATCACCGTCGAGGGGTGCGGCTTGCCGGCGATGCCGACCAGGTTGCGCACGGTCGAGGAGGAGGTGAACACCACGGCGTCGAACTTGCCGGTCTTGATGGCGTCCCGGGTCGGCGCCGGCGGCGGGGTGGCGCGCACCGTGCGGTACGCCGTCACGTCGTCGCACTCCCAGCCGAGGTCGACCAAGCCGGCGACCAGGGTCTCGGTGGCGATGTCGGCGCGCGGCAGGAAGACCCGGTTGATCGGGTCCAGCAGCTCGTCGTACGGCGGCCACTCGGCCAGCAGCCCGGCGGCCGACTGCTCGCCGGTGGGCACCAGGTCGGCACGCAGTCCCCAGGCCGCGATGGCGTCGGCGGTCTTGTCGCCGACCGCGGCGATCTTCAGGCCGGAGAAGGCGCGGGCGTCCAGGCCGTACTCCTCGAACTTCTCGCGCACCGCCTTGACCGCGTTGACCGAGGTGAAGGCGATCCACTCGTAGCGGCCCTCCACCAGGCCCCGGACGGCCTTGTCCATCTGCAACGGGTTGCGCGGCGGCTCGACCGAGATGGTCGGCACCTCCTCGGGCACCGCGCCGAAGGCACGCAGCCGGCGCGAGACCGAGCCGGCCTGCTCCTTGGTGCGCGGCACCAGCACCCGCCAGCCGAAGAGCGGCTTGGTCTCGAACCACGACAGCGTCTCGCGCAGGTTGACCACGTCGCCCACGACGATGATCGCCGGCGGCGCGACCCGCATGGTGCGCACGTCGACGGCGACGTGCTCGAGGGTGGAGATGGTGGTGGCCTGCTCGGTGGTGGTGCCGACGCGGGTGACCGCGACCGGGGTCTGGGCCGAGCGCCCGGCAGCCATCAGCGCCTTGGCGGTCTCACCGATGGAGCCCACGCCGGAGAGCAGCACCAGGGTGCGGTCGTCGGCGTAGTGGCTCCAGTCGACGGCGCCGCCGCAGGTCACCACGGCGACCTCGCGGTGCGTCTTGTCGGTCAGCGGGATCCCGGCGTACGCCGGCACCGCCTGCACCGCGGAGACGCCGGGCACGATGTCGAAGCCGATGCCTGCCTTGACGCACGCCTGGGCCTCCTCGGGGCCGGAGGCGTAGAGGAACGGGTCGCCGGTCATCAGTCGGACCACCCGCGCCTTCTTGCCGTGGCGCACCACGACACGGCCACGGGAGGCGTGGGTCAGCGGCTGGCCGTCCTCGCCGAACCCGCCGTCCACGAACTCCGGGCCGACGGCGATCGCGGGGGCCGCCTCGCCCTCCTTGGGCTCGACGGGGATCGGCAGGCCGAGCACCGTGCGGACCAGCGCCTCGTGCTCGGGGGCCTCGGTGATGACCACCTCCGCCTCCTTGAGCAGCTCCACGGCACGAAGCGTGAGCAGGCCGGGGTCGCCGGGCCCACTGCCGACGAAGGAGACCCAGCCGGTGGGGATCGTCTTGGTGGGGGTGTTGCCTCGAGTCATGAGTGCTGCTTCCTCACTGGTGCTTCGATCAGGATCGGTGCTTCCATCAGGTCTGCGGCGCCTTCGGCGAGCATCTCGCTCCCCAGGCGGACGCCCACGCCTCCTGCGTCTTCAGGGGGTCCGGTACTGCTCATCCGCACGGCCACCGCCCCGTCATGGGACAGGGCGACGGCGCGGATCCAGAGCTCGTCCGCGTCCTCACCCTCGACGACCTCGGCGAGCGCGCCGAGCGGCGCGCTGCAGCCGGCCTCGAGGGTCGCCAGCACGGCGCGCTCGGCGGTCACCGCGGCCCTGGTGCGGGGGTCGTCGAGCTGGCCGAGTGCGGCGAGCAGGTCGGTGTCGTCCGCGCGGCACTCGATGGCCAGGGCGCCCTGCCCGGGAGCGGGCAGCATCTGCAGCGGGTCGAGCACCTCGGTGGCCTCGTCCAGCCTGCCCAGTCGCGCCAGGCCGGCTCGGGCCAGCACCACGGCGTCGACCTCGCCGGAGGTCACCTTGGCGATCCGGGTGCCCACGTTGCCGCGGATACCCACGATCTCCACGCCCAGGCCCAGGGCGGCCAGCTGTGCGGCGCGCCGGGGCGATCCGGTGCCGATGACGCTGCCCGTGGGGAGCTCCCCCAGGGTCAGTCCGTCGCGAGCGACCACCACGTCACGCGGGTCCTCGCGCACCGGTACGGCGACCAGGGCGATGCCCTCGGCGGGCGTGGTGGGGAGGTCCTTGAGCGAGTGCACGGCCATGTCCACCCGGCCGTCCAGCAGGGCGTCGCGCAGCGCGCTGACGAAGACGCCGGTGCCGCCCATCTGGGCCAGCGGGGACCGGTTGACGTCGCCCTCGGTGGTGACCTCGACCAGCTCGACCTCGCGGCCCAGCCGGGACCGGACCATCTCGGCGACCATCCCGGACTGGGTGGTGGCCAGGGCGGAGGCGCGGGTCCCCAGACGCACGGTGCGGCTCACGACAGCTCACCCCCAGCCGGCTCGGTGGAGAGGTCGGAGGCGGGCACGCCGACCCGGGTGACGGCGTCGACGGACTCGGGATCGAGGGCGAAGAGCTCGGCCAGGGCGGTGGCGTAGGAGACCGCGCCGGTCTCGTTGGCCAGCTCCTTGACCCGCACGGTCGGCTGGTGCAGCAGCTTCTCCGCGACCCGGTGCACGGTGCGCTGCACCTCGGCACGGATCCCCGGGTCGAGGTCGGGCAGCCGGGAGCCGAGGCGCTCCATCTCCGACTCCACGACGCCGGTCGCCATGGTGCGCAGCGCGACCACGGTGGGGGTGACACTGGCCGCGTGACGGGCTGAGACGAACGCGCTGAGCTCCTGGGTGACGATCCGCCGGACGTCCGCGACGTCGCGGATCGCGTCGGAGTCGTCGAGCATCTCGGCCAGCTGGGCCAGCCCGGTGAGCTCGACGCCCGGGAGCGCGACGACGTCGGGGTCGACGTCGTGCGGCAGTGCCAGGTCGATGATGGTGAGCCGGTCGGTACGGGCCCCGCGGGCCGTCGCCAGCATCGGGGCGGTGACCAGGATGCCGGTGGCTCCGGTGCAGGTGATCAGCACGTCGGCGTCCGCCAGGGCGAGGTCCAGCGAGGCCAGCGGCACGGCCTCGGCGCCGTGCTCGGCGGCCAGCCGCTCGGCGTTCTCCAGGGATCGGTTGGCGACGACCACCCGTCCGGCCCCCATCCGGGTGACCGTGGCGGTGGCCAGGGCAGCCATGGAACCGGCTCCCACGATGACCACCGAGGCGCCCGCGACGCCCCCGTGGGGCTCGGTGGTGCGGTGCAGCGCCGCGGTGACCAGCGAGGGCGCGGCCGAGTCGATGCCGGTCTCGGCGTGCGAGCGCTTGCCGACCCGCAGGGCCTGCTGGAACAGCACGTTGAGAGCGGGGCCGACGGTGCCCATCTCCTGCCCCAGTCTCAGGGCCTCCCGGGCCTGACCGAGGATCTGGCCCTCGCCCACGACCATCGAGTCCAGACCCGCGGCCACGTGGAACAGGTGCGAGACCGCGCCGTCGTCGTAGTGCACGTACAGGTGCGGCACCAGGGCGTCGGTGGACGCTCCGGCACGGTCCACCAGCAGCCGCGAGACGTCCTCGATGCTGCCGTGGAACCGGTCCACGTCGGCGTAGACCTCCAGGCGGTTGCAGGTGGAGATGACCGTCGCCTCGACGACGTGGTCGCAGCCCGCCACGTCTGCGATGAGCTTGGAGACGCCTTCGGCGTCGAGCGCGAGGCGCTCGAGCAGGGCCACCGGGGCCGACTTGTGGGAGATCCCCACGACGAGGACGCTCATGAGGAGCTCCCTTCCGCCACCAGCTCGCCGGGCAGCTCGCCGGGTAGCCCGTCAGCCAGCCCTGCGGCCAGCTCCGCGCCGCCTGGCGGCTGCGACTTGCGCTGTTCATGGTAGGCGAGGATCTGCAGCTCGATCGAGAGGTCGACCTTGCGCACGTCCACCCCCTCGGGCACCGACAGCACGCTCGGTGCGAAGTTCAGGATGCTGGTGACGCCGGCTGCGACCATCCGGTCGGCGACGTCCTGGGCGGCGTGGGCCGGTGTCGCGATGACCCCGATCGCGACGCCGTTGTCGCGCACGATCCGCTCCAGGTCGTCGAAGGGCCGGACCACGACGCCGGCGACGGTCTCGGAGTGCCGCTGTGGGTCGGCGTCCAGCAGCGCCACGACTCGGAATCCGCGGCTGCGGAAGCCGGAGTAGTTGGCGAGGGCGTGGCCGAGGTTGCCGATGCCGACGATGACGACCGGCCAGTCCTGGGTCACGCCGATCTCGCGCGCGATCTGGTAACGCAGGTAGTCCACGTCGTAGCCCACGCCGCGGGTGCCGTAGCTGCCCAGGTGGGAGAGGTCCTTGCGCAGCTTGGCGCTGTTCACGCCCGCCGCGGCTGCTAGCTGCTCGCTGGAGCAGGTGGCCGTTCCGGACTCCGAGAGACTCGTGAGAGCTCGGAGGTAGATCGGAAGTCGGGCCACCGTGGCCTCGGGAATGTCCCGGGCGCTCTCGGCAGACGTCCGTGCGCTCACTGGCTCTTCTTTCCAGCCCACAGATCGGCCCCGGTTGATCGAGGCCTCCCAATCGGTCGGCAAATGCCACCTTAGGAGTTTGTGAACGCGAGAACAAAATCAGTCGCAGCGTCTTGCTACCACAGGTGAGATATGACACCCCGCCGGGGTGCCCCTTCGGCTCAGCGCGCCAGCGCCGCCCGGAGCCGCGCCTCGTCCACCCGCCAGAAGTCGTGCTGGCGACCGTCCACGAAGGTCACCGGGACCTCCTCGTCGAACCGGGCCGCCAGGGCGGGGTCCTCGTCGACGTCGACCTCCACCCAGGTGTCGCCGGTCTCGGCACAGACCCGCGCGATGACCTGCCGGGCCTCCTCGCACAGGTGGCAGTCGGCGCGGCCGTACAGCGTGACCCGGGCGGCTGCCTCGCTGGCCACCACTACTCCAGCAGCCCGAGGGCGCGGCGCCGCTCGATGCCGCGCAGCCGGCCCTTCTGGATCTTGCCGGTGGCCGTCTGCGGCAGGGTCTGCACCACCTCGATGCGGGCCGGCTGCTTGAACCGGGCCAGCTTGCGCGCCACCTGGGCGCGGACCGCGTCCTGCAGCTCGCCCGGGGCTGCGTCGCCGGCCGCCACGACGTAGGCGACGACCGCCTCGCCGGTCTCCTCGTCGGAGGCCCCGATGACGGCCACCTCGGCGACCTCGGCGACCTCGCGGATCACGTCCTCCACCTCGGAGGGATAGACGTTGAACCCCGAGACGATCACCAGCTCCCGGACCCGGTCAACCAGGAACAGGTCGCCGCGGGGGTCGAGGTAGCCGACGTCCCCGGTGGACCACCAGCCCTCCGCATCCGGACCGCCCGAGCCGTCGGGCCAGTAGCCGCTGAAGAGGTTGGCGCCGCGGATCTGGATCTCGCCCGGGTCGTCGCCCTCCAGGTGGCCGGTGTGCTCGTCGACCAGCCGCAGCTCGATGCCGGGCAGCGCCGCCCCCACCGACCCGCTCTGCGGGTGGGTGCTGCACAGGGTGCTGGTCACCACCGGCGACGCCTCGGTCAGGCCGTACCCCTGGTGCACCGGCACCCCGGAGACCTCGGAGAACTTGTCCATCACCTCGGCCGACAGCGGCGCGGATCCCGAGAGCACCAGGCGGACCGGTCCCAGCCGGTCGCGCAGGTGCTCCATGGGCAGCCAGTAGCCGAAGACCGGCGGCGCCACCGGCACCACCGAGATCGCCTCGTCGTCGATCAGGTCCAGCACCGGCTCGGGCTCGAAGCGGTCCACCAGCACCAGCTTGGCGCGGTGCCTCAGCACCCCGCCGAGCACCGCGTTGAGGCCGTAGACGTGGAAGAGCGGGAGCACGCCGAGGACCACGTCGTCGCCGTGCATCATCGACGGCTCGACCGCCGCGACCTGCTCGATGTTGGCCAGCAGCGCCCGGTGCGACAGCATCGCGGCGCGGGGCCGGCCGCTGGCGCCGCTGGTGTAGAGCAGCGTCGCCAGCTTCTCCGGGTCCTGCAGCGGCGGCACCGTCCGCGCGGGCCGGGAGACGAGGTCGGCGTACGTCGTCTCGCGCTCGCCGGCGTGCTCACCGATCACGACCACCTGTGGGTCGCGGGCCCGCTCGAGCAGCTGGTCCTCCAGCTCGCTGCCGGGCACGGGGGTGCCACCGAGGGCGGCCCGCAGCTGCTGCACCGCCTCCCGCACGGCGCCGCTGGTGGCGGCGTCGCAGACGATCAGCCGGGACCCGGAGTCGGCGATCATCCGGAGCAGCTCGTAGGCGGTGGACCCCGGGTTCACCGGCACCGCCACCACCTGGGCGCGGAGCACCCCCAGGTAGGTCGTCACGAACTCCAGCCGGTTGCCCAGCACGATCATCACCCGGTGCCCGGCCACCAGGCCCAGCTCCCCGAGACCGGCGGCCGCGCGCCCCACCTCGTCGTCGAGCTGGGACCAGGTCAGGCTGCGTCCGCCGACCTCGACCAGCGCGAGTCGGTCTGGGGACTCGGCGGCGGCGTCGGCCACGAGGGCGGCGACGTCTGTCTGGCGCGGCATGGGACCGATACTTCCACAACCGCCCGTCGCCGCGCCCTACTACTGTGAGACGCGTGACGCCTCCGGAGAAGCACCGCCGTCAGCCGGCCCGCCCCGCCGACCTGCGCCGCCGGTCCGCCCTGGCCGGGGAGGCCGCCGCCGCCTCCGCCGAGGTGGAGACGGCGCTGAGCACGCCGGTGGACCCCACCAGCGCCGCCTTCTTCGACGTCGACAACACCGTGATGCAGGGCGCCAGCATCTTCCACCTGGCGCGCGGGCTGTACCGCCGCGAGTTCTTCACCACCCGCGACATCGCCGGCGCGATGTACAAGCAGGCCTACTTCCGGATCCGGGGCGTGGAGGATCCCGAGCACATCGCTCAGACCCGCAGCTCCGCCCTGAGCTTCATCGCCGGGCACACCGTGGCCGAGCTCGAGGAGCTGGGCGAGGAGATCTTCGACGAGGCGATGGCGCACCGGATCTGGCCCGGCACCCGCGCCCTGGCCCAGATGCACCTGGATCGGGGCCAGCGGGTCTGGCTGGTGACCGCCGCCCCCATCGAGATCGCCTCGATCATCGCCCGGCGCCTGGGCCTGACCGGCGCGATGGGCACCGTCTCCGAGCACGTCGACGGCGTCTACACCGGCCAGCTGGTGGGCGACCTGCTGCACGGACCCGCCAAGGCCGAGGCGATCAAGGCCCTCGCGGCCCGGGAGGGACTCGACCTCTCGCACTGCTCGGCGTACTCCGACTCCTACAACGACCTGCCCATGCTCGGCCTGGTCGGCGACCCGGTCGCCATCAACCCGGACCCCCAGCTGCGCAACCACGCCCGACAGCACGGCTGGCGGGTCCGCGACTACCGCACCGGGCGCAAGGCGGCCCGCATCGGCGTGCTCTCGGGAGCCGTCGCCGGCGCCCTCGCCGGCGGGGTCGCGGCCGGGGTCTCGGTCCGCCGGCGTCACCACTGAGCCGCTCCCGCACCGACACCCTTCCCAAGGCGTCCCGCTCGCCGTAGCCTGAGGCGCGTTGCACCTCTGGGGAGGGGATGACCGGGTGTCCCGAGACAACAGCTACGACGTGGCGAGTGGCCTCCATGCGCTGCGCCTGGCCGTGCTCGCGTGCCAGCATCCGGTGCCCCGCGTGGCAACCGCTGGCGTGGGCGGTCCCTGGCCGCTGCTCTCCGAGGCGCTCGCCCCCAGCGGTGACAGCCGTCCCGGTGGTGGCCTCGGTGGCCCTGGTGGCCCTGGTGGCCCTGGTGGCCCTGGTGGCCTCAGGTACGGCGACTCCTCGCTCGCCACCTCCTCCGCGGAGTCCGAGGCGGAGCGGACCCGGCTGATCGCCCTGGTCGAGCTGGCCCGAGCCGGCGACAAGGAGGCGTTCGGCCTGCTCTTCGACCACTACCACCTACGCGTGTACCGCTTTCTGCACAGCCGCACCTCCTCGACCTCCCTGGCCGAGGACCTCACCTCGGAGACCTTCTTCCGCGCCCTGCGGTCGATGAACGACTTCCGGTGGCAGGGACGCGACTTCGGTGCCTGGCTGATGACCATCGCGCGCAACCTGACCACCGACCACTACCGCGCCGGCCGGACCCGTCTCGAGGTGGCGACCGAGGACATGGGGGTCCACGACGACGCGACCGAGGGGCCGGAGCGCGAGGTGCTCGACCGGCTCACCAACGTGGCGCTCCTCGGCGCCCTTCGCGACCTCCCCGACGAGCAGCGGGACTGCCTGGTGCTGCGCTTCCTCCAGGGGATGAGCATCGCCGAGACCGCGGACGTGCTCGAGCGCTCCGCCGGCGCCGTCAAGCAGCTGCAGCTGCGGGCGATCCGCAACCTGGCCAAGGCGCTCCCCCCGGAGGCGAGGCAATGTTGAGGCGGCGGACGTGCATAACCCCGGCCTCGGCCCAGCCGTTGTTCCCGGTGACGACCCTTCCCGACCCGGGTCTGGACGACCCTTCGGACCTAGGACTAGAGCGATGAGAGCGGTATTCAGGGCGGGCAGGGCCGCCGAGCGGTTCCAGTCGGTCGTGGAGTCCGGCCACGCTCAGGGCTCTGCCCAGACCCCTGCCCAGACCGAGTCCTCCGGCTCCCACGCCGACCAGGACCGGCTGCTGGCGGTCGTCGGACAGCTGCGCGCCGTCGAGCTCCCTGATCCTCGCGCCCACTTCGTCACCAGCCTCCGCGAGCGCCTGATGGCCGAGGCGGACACCGTCCTGCTGCCGGCACCGACCGCCCCGCAGCGTCCGACCCTGACCGTGGTGACGCGGCCCCGTACCACCCGGGACCGCCGGGTGGCGGCGATCCTCACGGTCGCCGCAGCACTCAGCGCCACCGGCAGCCTCGCCCTCTCCGCGCAGGCCGCCCTGCCGGGCGACTCGCTCTACCCGGTCAAGAGGGTCATGGAGTCCGCGCAGGCCGGGCTGGTCCTGGGCGAGCAGGACAAGGGCGAGCTGCTGCTTGCCAAGGCGGAGCTCCGGCTCAACGAGGTGGAGGACCTGCTGGTCCGCGACAGCTGGGAGAGCCGTCAGGCCACCGCCAGCGCGCTGCAGTCGTTCTCCGACCAGTCCGACGAAGCCGGCACCCTGCTGCTGGAGAACTACGCCGACACCCAGCGCGAGGGCTCCGTGGTGGCCCTGCTCGAGTTCACCGGTCGGAGCATGGCTCGCCTCGAGGCGCTCTCGGAGCTGGTGCCCGGCGAGGCCGCCGACGAGCTCGCGACCGCCGCCGACCAGCTGCTGCGCATCGATGCGCTTGCCCGGCAGGCCTGCCCCGGGTGCGCCGGCGGGGGGATCACCGAGTTCCCCGTCTTCCTCGCCGCCAGCGGACCCATGACCAGCAGCCTGTACGAGCCCGACGGGGTCACCTTCGCTGCCCCCGCACCCGCCCCGCTGGCCCGCGGCAACGGTGCAGTCGGCCGGTCCGAGGGGGACGTCCGCGTCGACGCCGCCAGGAGCGGGCCCGCCACCAGCGTCCCGAGCGCGACCGCCGAGCCCAGCAGCAGCGGTGCGCCCACCGACTCCGGCCAGCCGACCACCGGGCCCCACCCGACCTCCCAGCCCACGGCAACCACGTCACGGCCCGCCGCTCCCACCGAGAGCAGCAGCAGCGGGCCCAGCAGGACCCAGGCCCCTGGCCCGACGGTGCAGGCCACCCCGACACCCACGACCCTCGTCGACGACGTCACCACGATCGTGGTCGGTGACCCACCGACGAGCTCGGGCGCCCCGGAGTCGAGCGGCGGCCTGGTCGGCACCATCGGCGAGGTCCTGGAGACCGCCACCACCGGGCTGCTCGGCGAGAAGCTGGGCGGCAGTCTGGGCGCCGCGGTGGACCAGCTGGGAGGGGCGGTCGGGACGATCCTCGGCAGCCTGGGGTCCAGCCCGTCCGGCGGCCAGCGGCCGTGATCAGCCGTGACCAGGCCCTGACCGGGCCTTGAGCCGACCAGCGTCCGCCGGTCAGCCGAAGACGGAGTTGCGCTCGCGCAGCAGCTTGAACAGGGTCTGCTGGATGGTCTCGCGCACCTGGTCGGTCACCTCGAACACCAGCATCGGGTCCTCGGCCTCGAGCTCGCCGAAGGTGTCGGTGCGGATCGGCTCGCCGAACTCCATCAGCCACTTCGACGGCAGCGGAACCAGCCCGAGGGGGCCGAGCAGCGGGAAGAACGGCGTGATCGGCAGATAGGGCAGGTTGAGCAGCCGGGCCAGGGTCGACAGGTTGCCGACGATCGGATAGATCTCCTCGGCACCCACCACCGACAGCGGCACGATGGGCACGCCCGTGCGCAGTGCCGCGGAGACGAACCCCCCGCGGCCGAAGCGCTGCAGCTTGTAGCGCTCGGAGAAGGGCTTGCCGATCCCCTTGAACCCCTCGGGCCACACTCCGACCAGCTCGCCGCCGTTGAGCATCCGCTCCGCGTCGGCCTGACAGGCCAGGGTGGCCCCCATCCGACGAGCCAGACCGGCGACGACGGGCAGCCGGAAGACCAGGTCGGCGCCCAGCGGACGGAGGTTGCGGCCGGCGTGGTCGTGCACGGCGACCATGGTCATCAGGCTGTCCACCGGGATGGTGCCGGAGTGGTTGGACACCACCAGCGCCCCGCCCTCGGCGGGGATGTTCTCGATCCCACGGACCTCGATCCGGAACCACTTCTCGGCCAGCGGCCGGACCATCGCCAGGAAGAGCCGCTCGGTGAGCTCGCGGTCGAAGCCGAAGTCGTCGACCAGGTACTCACCCTCCAGGCGTCGGCGCAGGAAGGCCAGGAGCTCGGCGAGGCGACGCTCCCAGTCGGGCCCGAAGACCTCTCGGGCGCCGGACTCGATGGCCGCCAGCCAGTCCGCGACCGGGATGCCGTCCAGCGGCTCGCGGTCCTTGGTGGTGGCGCCGGCCCGGGGGGTCTCGGGAGCGGGCCCAGCGGCCGGCTCAGCGGCCGGCCCAACGGCCGGCTTCCCAGGGGGCTCGGCGGCAGCCCGCGGTGCCCTCGGCTTGGCGCCGTTGGCCAGGCTGCGCGCGGCCGCGGAGGGCTTGTCGCGCCCCATCCCCCGGCCGGGCCGTCCGCCCGTGCCGATGGGGATGATCTCCGCGTCGCTCACGCCGTCCCTCCTACGGGTGCCGGACCTGGGCTGGTCCCCAACCCGAGGCTGCGTCCGAAGTCGGCGAAGGCCTCGCCGGTCGTGTACGTCGGGTGGAACCCCAGCATGTCGCGCATCCGGGTGGTGTCAACACCACGTCCGTAGGTGAGCAGGGAGAGCTGCTCGGGGGAGAACTCGGCCCGCAGCCGGGACCGAAGCACCGAGCCGACCGGAGCCACGGCGAACCCCGGCACCGGGAGCGGCAGCTTGCCGAGGCGACGGATGGCCTGGGAGAGCATCAGCACACCGTCTCCGGCGATGTTGAAGGTGCCCTCGACGTCGTTGACGACCGAGTGGCGCAGGACGGCGTTCAGGTCCTGCTCGTGCAGGAACTGCAGCCGTGGGTCGTAGCCGAGCACCATCGGGATGGTGGGCAGCCGGAAGAACGCCGACATCGGCGACACCACGTGGGGGCCCATGACGTTGGCGCACCGCAGGGTGGTCACCCGGACGTCGGGCCGACGACGCGCGAAGCCGCGCACGTAGCCCTCGATCTCGTGCACGTCGCGGGAGTAGCCGGCCCGCGGGAGCTTCTTGGGGCCCATGTCCTCGGTGAACATCGCCGGGTCCCGGCTGCTCGCGCCGTAGACCGTGGTGGAGGACTTGACCACCAGGTGCTTCACGCTCGCCGCGCGCTGGCAGGCCGCCAGCAGCTGCATCGAGCCGATGACGTTGATCTCCTTCATCGCGTTGCGTCCACCGGACCCGCCGGGGGTCGCGATCACGCTCATGTGGACGACGGTGTCGACGTCCTCGCGAGCGATGACCTTGGCGATGACCGGGTTGCGGATGTCGGCACGCACGAAGGAGACGTTGCCGATGTCGCCGCGGGGCGGGACGACGTCAACGCCGATGATGCGATCGATGGAGGGGTCGGCGGCGGCAAACCGCGCGAAGCGGCGGCCGATGTCCCGGGAGATCCCGGTGACCAGCACGACCCGCCCCACGATCTAAGGCCCTACTTGCCGAGCTTGCGGCGCTGGACGCGCGTCTTCTTCAGAAGCTTGCGGTGCTTCTTCTTAGCCATGCGCTTGCGCCGCTTCTTGATGACAGAACCCACAGGGAAACCTTTCAACGGGCAACAGGTCGGTCGGACAGGCTGCCTGACCGACCGGGCAAGCCTACTGGCCCGAGCCAGGAGGAGGAGAATCGGGTGCCGCCACGTGGGCAGCACCGGCACTCCGGCTTGCGATCAGCCGGCGTTGAAGAAGCTCTTGCGCAGGTACTCGTCGACGTCGTCCTCGGTGACCCGGAAGGAACGACCCACGCGCACGGCGGGCAGCTCCCCACTGTGGACCAGGCGATAGACCGTCATCTTGGAGACCCGCATCATCGCGGCGACTTCTGCGATGGTCAGGAACTTGACGTCCGACCTGTCCGCGGAGTTGGCCATGGCTGCACCATCCTTGCTGGCCTCACGGGCACCGGCTTCCCCACCGGTGCGCACAGGACGTGCGGCGCATGTGGTGAGAATAGGGGTTCGAGTGACCGGTGGGGAAGGGAATGACTAGTGAAACTTGTTCCTTGCGGCGTGTCGCGTTGATTTCCGACTTTTTGTCACGGGATGCGTAGTGCTCAAGCGTACGGATCGAGGCCGTGCAGAGGGAAGACCTCCATCCTGGTCGCGTGGATTGCACGGTCCAGCCAGGTCTGCGGGTCGTAGCCCTCGCGCCAGTCACGATAGGCCGGCGTACGGCCATCGGTCATCCGGAACGGCGCCCCGTCCCCGAGCAGCTCGATGACGTGGTCGCGCCACTCCAGGGGCGTCTCGACGTGCGGGTCGATCGGGGAGCCACCGACGATGGCCAGCAGGTGGGTCCAGGCACGCGGCACCACCCCCGGCACCGCGTAGCCGCCCCCGCCGGTGACCACCCAGCGGCCCTGCGTCAGCTCGTGCGCCAGGTCGTGCAGCGCCAGGTACGCCGCCCGCTGGCCGTCGACGGTGAGCATCAGGTGGGTGAGCGGGTCCTCCATGTGGGAGTCGCACCCGTGCTGGGTGACCAGGAACTCCGGGTCGAACTCCCGCAGCAGCGGCGGCACCACGGCGTGGAAGGCCCGTAGCCAGCCCGCGTCCGCGGTACCCGGGGGCAGCGCCACGTTGACCGCCGAGCCCTCGGCCGCCTTGCCGCCGGAGTCTCCGGGGAACCCCGTGCCCGGGAAGAGCATCTGTCCCGTCTCGTGCAGCGAGATGGTGAGCACCCGCGGATCGTTGTAGAAGATCTTCTCCACGCCGTCGCCGTGGTGCGCGTCGACGTCGACGTAGGCGATGCGCTGCGCGCCCTGGTCGAGCATCCACTGGATGCCGACCGCCACGTCGTTGTAGATGCAGAAGCCGCTGGCCCGGTCCGGCATCGCGTGGTGCAGGCCGCCGACCACGCTGGCGCTGTGCAGCGACTCCCCGGTCCAGACCTGGCGGAACGCCTCGACGCTGGCGCCGACCACGTGGGCCGAGGCGTGGTGCATGTCGCGGAACACCGGGTTGTCGTCGGTCCCGAGGCCGTGCACGAGATCCACGCCTCCGGACATCCGCCCGGCCCGGGTGACCGCCTCGATCAGCGCCTCCGTGTGGACCGTGGCGATCAGGTCGAGGCTGGCGACCGGCGCGGGCACCACGCGGAGCCCGCGGTCCAGGACGCCGAGCTGCTCGGCCAACCTCATCGTCAGGTCGACCCGCAACGGCGACATCGGGTGGTCGACACCGAAGTCGTACTCCGTCAGGGTCTTGTCGAACACGACCGTGGCAGGTCCCTGGCACTCCCTCATGGGTCGCACGCTACTCCCGCCCGGCGCTGCTCTGTGCCGCAGCCGCGCCAGCGGGCAGACTGGGACCATGTCCGATCCCACGAACCCCCGTTCCATCCAGATCTCCGGCCTGGCGCTGGCGTTCCCCCAGTCGCTGGCCGTCTACGGCACCTACGAGGAGGCCCAGCGGGCCGTGGACCACCTCGCCGACGCCCAGTTCCCGGTCGAGAACTGCATGATCGTCGGCACCGACCTCAAGCAGGTGGAGCGGATCACCGGGCGTCTGACCTGGGGCCGGGTAGCGCTGGCGGGGGCCGCCTCGGGCTTGTGGCTGGGCCTGCTGGTCGGCCTGCTGCTCGGCCTGTTCGTCGAGGAGGGCGGTTGGTGGGCGCTGATGGCCTCGGCGGCGCTCTTCGGCGCGGCGTTCGGCATCGTGTGGGGCCTGGCCGGCTACGCCGCGACCCGGGGCCGACGCGACTTCTCCTCGGTCCGGACGGTGGTCGCCACCCGCCACGAGGTGCTCGTGGAGCACAAGCACCGGGCCGCGGCCCAGGAGATCCTGGCCCGCACCCCGGGCCTGCTGCCCGACCCGTTCGCCGGCTGAGCGCGGCTGAGCCGGACCGCCTCAGTCCTGCGCGGCCAGCTCGCGCGAGCGGTCGCGGGCGGCCTCCATCGCCGCCAGGAACGCGGCCCGCACCTTGTGGATCTCCAGCTCGCGCAGGGCGGCGGCGGTGGTGCCCGCCGGGGAGGTGACCTGCTCGCGGAGCACCGCGGGGTGGGTGCCGGTCTCGCGCAGCATCACCGCGGAGCCGAGCACGGTCTGCACCACCAGCTCGCTCGCGGTCGCGCGGGGCAGTCCCAGGTGCACTCCCGCCTCGATCATCGACTCCACCACGTAGAAGACGTACGCCGGACCGGAGCCGGAGATCGCGGTGACCGCGTCCATCTGCTTCTCCGGGACGCGCAGCACCTTGCCGCAGGAGCCCATCAGCGCCTCGGCCTCGGCCAGGTCCGCGTCGCCGCAGTGGGATCCCGGCGAGATCGCCGCCATCCCCTCGTCCACCAGCGCGGGGGTGTTGGGCATCACCCGGACCACCGCGACGTCGGCGGGCACCCGGGCCTCGATGTAGGCGGTGGTGATCCCGGCGGCCAGCGAGACCAGCAGCTGGCCCGGTCGCAGCACCGGCGCGATCTCGGCCAGCAGCTCGCCCATGTCCTGAGGCTTGACCACCAGGGCCAGGGTGTCCGCCGCCTTGGCGGCGGCCACGTTGCCCAGCACGGTCACGCCGTACCGCTCCTCGAGCTCCGCGGCCCGCTCGGCCCGCTTCTCGCCGACCAGCAGGGTGTCCACCCGGCGACCGGCGCGGACCAGTCCCGAGAGCAGGGTCTCCCCCATCACTCCGGCGCCGATGATCGCGGTCTGGTGCGTGCTGGGGAGGCTCATGACCGCCATTGTGCCCCCAACCGCTCGGCTACTTCCCGGAGATCAGCGACCTGAGGAACAGCGAGACGTTGCCGGGCCGCTCCGCGAGGCGGCGCATCAGGTAGCCGTACCACTGGGCGCCGTAGGGCACGTAGACGCGCACCGTCTCGCCCGCCTCCGCCAGCCGTCGCTGCTCGCCGGTGCGGACGCCGTAGAGCATCTGGAACTCGTAGGTCCCCTGGGTCCGGCCGTACCGGCTGGCCAGCGAGCCGCCGATCTGCACCATCCGCGGGTCGTGCGTGGCGATCATCGGGTAGCCCTGCCCCGCGAGCAGGATCTTCAGGCAGCGCACGTAGGCCTTGTCGATCTCGTGCCGGCTCTGGTGGGCGACCTGCTCGGGCTCCAGGTAGGCGCCCTTGCACAGCCGCACCCGGGAGCCCTCGTGCGCGAGCGCCCGGCAGTCCGACTCGGTGCGGTGCAGCGCCGCCTGGAGCACCGCGCCGGTCTCGGGGAAGTCCTTGCGCAGCTCCTGCAGGATCTCCAGGGTGGCGTCGGTGGTGGTGTGGTCCTCCATGTCGAGGGTCACCGTGGTGCCGGCGTTGCGGGCCGCGCGGCAGATCGTGCGCGCGTGCTCGAGCGCCACCTGCTGGCCATCGCGCGGCAACGCCTGTCCCACGGCGCTCAGCTTGACGCTCACCTCGGCCTGGCGCGCCAGGCCGAGCACGGAGAGCTGGCCCAGCAGGTCGACGTACGCCGCCACGCACGCGTCGGCCTGGGCCACGTCGCGGGTGTCCTCGCCGAGGAAGTCCAGGGTCACCGACAGCCCGCTCCCGACCAGGGCGGCCGCGGCCTGGACCGCGTCCTCGGTGGTCTCGCCGGGCACGTAGCCCGCCACCACCGACGCGGTCGCCGGCCAAGCGGTGACGGCCTTCTTGATCTGCTCGGAGCGGGAGAGCACCAGGATGGGCTGACGCAGCAAGGACATGGGCGCCACGTTACGGGGTACGTCGACGCAGCGTGGCGGCTCCGAGTCCCAACACGCCCAGGGCGAACGCGACGACCACCGCCACGTTGCGCCAGACCTCGCCGGTCTCCTCGGTGGCCACGAGCTGCTGCATCGCGTCCACGGCGTAGGACAGGGGAAGCACGTTGCTGATGGCCTCCAGCACCGCGGGCATCTGCTCGCGCGGCACCAGCAGGCCGCAGAGCAGGATCTGGGGCACCACCACCGCGGGCATGAACTGGACCGCCTGGAACTCCGTCTGGGCGAACGCGCTCACGCACAGGCCCAGCGCGGTGCCGAGGATCGCGTCGACGACGGCCACCAGCGCCAGCAGCCAGACCGGGCCCTGCACCTCCAGCCCCAGCACGCCCACGCTCAGACCCACCGCAAGCACCGACTGCAGCGCGGCCAGCAGCCCGAACGCCAACGCATAGCCGAGCAGGAAGTCCAGCCGCCCCATCGGCATCGCCAGCAGTCGCTCCAGGGTGCCGCTCGAGCGCTCCCGCAGCGTCGTCACGCTGGTCACCAGGAACATCACGAAGAAGGGGAAGATCGCGAGCAGAGCCGGCCCGATCTGGTCGAAGACGTCGCCCCGCACGTCGTCGTAGACCCACCACAGCACGGTCATCAACAAGCCCGGCAGGAGCAGCAGCATCGCTGCGGTCCGGCGGTCGCGACGCACCTGGACGAGCACCCGGGAGGCCACCGCGAGGGTGATCCGGGGGCTCATCGCGACTGCTCCACCAGGTGCAGGAAGGCCCGCTCCATGTCCGGGGCGCCGGTGCGGCGCAGGATCTCGGCCGGCGAGGCGTCAGCGATGATGCGCCCCTCGCGCATCAGCAGCAGCCGGTCGCAGCGCGTCGCCTCGTCCATCACGTGGCTGGAGACCATGAGCGTCGCACCGTCCGAGGCGATGGAGTGGAACAGGTCCCAGAGCCGCTCGCGGAGCACCGGGTCCAGGCCGACGGTCGGCTCGTCGAGCACCAGCAGGTCCGGCCGGCCCAGCAGCGCCGTCGCCAGGCTCACCCGCGAGCGCTGGCCCCCGCTGAGCCGGCCGACCACCTGCTCGAGCTGTTCGGAGAGGTCCACCTGGGCGACCACCCGTGCCACGTCCTCCTCGCCTCGCCCCAGGACCGCGGCGAAGAAGCGCAGGTTCTCGCGCACGTTGAGGTCGTCGTAGACGCTGGCGGCCTGGGTGACGTAGCCGGTCCGGCTGCGCAGCCCCGGCGTCCCCACCTCCTCCCCCAGCACCCGGACGCTGCCGGCGGCCATGCGCTGCACCCCGACCAGGGAGCGCATCAGGGTCGTCTTGCCCGATCCGGAGGGGCCCAGCAGGCCGGTGATGCCAGTGCCGATCGACAGGTCGAGCCCGTCCAGGACCGTCCGGCCGCCGCGCACCACGGTCAGGCCGGAGACCTCCACGGTGGGTTCCACGGGTGCGCCTCTCGTCTAACGGGCCTTGACGCCCAGGTGCTCGCGGGCGAACTCCAACGACTCCACGAGGTCCGCGAGCCGCTCCTCCCGGGTGTCGCAGCGCCGGGTGTTGATCTCCAGCACCACGTGGCCGCGGAACGCCGAACCGGCCAGGTGCTCCAGGAAGGCCCCGGCGCCCATCGCGCCCCGGCCGGGCACCAGGTGCTCGTCCTTGGCGCTGCCGCTGCCGTCGGTCAGGTGCACGTGCCGCAGCCGGTCCCCCATCCGGTCCGCCATCTCGATCACGTCGGAGCGCGCGATCGCGGCGTGCGAGAGGTCGATGGTGGTGTTGGCGTAGCTGCCCAGGGAGGGGTCCCAGTGGGGCAGGTACATCTCCATCCCCTTCGGGGCGCGCCGCCGGGACGAGGCCCGCCAGGGATACATGTTCTCCACCGCGAAGGCGATGCCGGTGGAGGCCTCCAGCGCCGCGATGCCGTCCTCGAACCCCGCGGCGTACTCCCGCTGCCAGCGGAACGGCGGGTGCACCACCACGACGTCGGCGCCGAGCGCCTGGGCCATCGTGGCAGAGCGCTCCAGCTTGCCCCAGGGCTCGGTGCCCCAGACCCGCTGGGTCCACAGCAAGCAGGGCGCGTGCACCGAGCAGACCGGCATCTGGTGGTGCTCGGAGAGCTGACGCAGCGCGGCGGTCTGCTGGGACAGGGCGTCCATCCCCACCATCACCTCGACGGCGTCGTACCCCACGCTCGCGGCATAGGCGAACCCGTGTGCGGTGGACTCAGGAAAGACCGAGGCCGTGGACAGGCCGATCTGGGTGTGTGAGGTCATCTCGTCCTCCATGGTCCCTCGCCGTGCCTAGCCCAGTACCGACATCTGGTCGAACCGCTCCAAGATGACGCCCTCGCGCAGCGCCCAGGGACAGATCTCGAGCTCGGCGAGACCGAAGATGTCCATCACCGCCTCGGCGACCAGGGCTCCCGGCACGATCTGGTGGCTGCGGCTGGGTGAGACCCCCGGCAGCGCGGTGAGCTCCTCGGGCGACATGGCGGTGAGCTTGGGCAACCAGCCCGTCAGGTCGTCCCCGCGCAGCACCCGAGGCACCAGGTGCCCCTCGGCCGAGGGCGCCGCGCCGCAGATCCGGGCCAGGGATCGGAACGTCTTGGACGTGGCGGCCGCCCGGTGCGGTACGCCGCCGCGGCGCAGGGTGCCGGCGTCGCGGGCGATCTCGGTGCGGATCCGGCGCCGCAGCGCGCGGAGCTCGTCGTCATCCGGCGCCTGGGCCGGGAACCAGTCCCGGGCCAGCCGGGCCGCCCCCAGCGGGAGCGACCAGGCCACGTCGGGTGCCTCGTCGGCGCCGGCCGCGATCTCCAGGGAGCCGCCGCCGATGTCGAACACGGCCAGCCTGCCGGCGGACCACCCGAACCAGCGGCGTACGGCCAGGAACGTCAGCCGTGCCTCGTCCACCCCCGACAGGACCTCGATGGTGGTGCCGGTGCGCGCCGCGACGTGGTGCAGCACGTCCTCGGAGTTCGTGGCGTCGCGGACCGCGGAGGTGGCGAAGGCCAGCATCTCCTCGCAGCCCTTCTCCTCGGCCACCACCATGGCCTGCGCGGTGAACTCGGTCAGCGCGTCCACCCCGGCCTGCCCGACGGCGCCCGCGGCGTCGAGGTGCTCGGCCAGCCGCAGCGGCTCCTTGTAGGAGAACGCCGGGAGCGGTGCCGCGCCTGCGTGGGCGTCCACCACGAGGAGATGACCCGTGTTGGAGCCGATGTCGAGGACTCCGAGGCGCATGGCTCCCAACGTACCGGGCACGGAGCGCCCTGCCGGGCACTCACTAGAATTGTCCACGTGCCCGAAGTCGACCTGGTCTTTCCCCGAGCGTTCGTCGAGTTCGCCGACCCGGGTGATGAGGACCAGGTCTTCCGCTGCGACCTGACGTGGCTCACCTCCTCCTACATGTGCATCTTCGGACAAGGCTGCGCGGGCATCTACGCCGACTCCCCCGACACCGGCTGCTGCACCTTGGGCGCCCACTTCTCCGACGCCGACGACGAGCAGCGGGTGGCCGGCTTCGTCGCCCAGCTCACCCCCGAGCAGTGGCAGTTCCACCCCGGCCGCGAGGTCGGCGCCGAGGACTGGGTCGAGCTCGACGCCGACGGGGAGCGCAAGACCCTGACCATCGAGGTTGACGGCCAGTCCGCGTGCGTGTTCCACAACCGGGTCGACTTCCGGCCGCCGGGCGCGGCTCCCGGACAGGGCGGCGCGGGCTGCGCGCTGCACGGGCTGGCCCTGCAGACCGGACGCAACCCCCTGGAGACCAAGCCCGACGTCTGCTGGCAGCTGCCGATCCGGCGCACCTACCGCACCGTCGAGCAGCAGGACGGCACCTCCTACACCGAGGTCTCCATCGGGGAGTACGACCGTCGCGGCTGGGGGCCGGGTGGCCACGACCTGGACTGGTACTGCTCGGGCAACACCGAGGCCCACGTGGCCCCGGAGCCGCTCTTCGTCACCAACGCCCCCGAGCTCACCGAGCTGATGGGCGAGGCCGGGTACGCCGAGCTGGTCCGGCACTGCGAGGCCCACCTGCGCTCGCGCTCGCAGCTCGCGATCCACCCCGCCGACCCGCACTGAGCTCGCATATCACAGGCCCCGCGAGAACCTCGACGTCAAGAGACCCGACCCCCGCTGCGAGCCCCCGGACCGGGGGTGGCAAGAATGCTTGACATGCGCTTGGACCACATCTCCTACGCCGCCGGTCCCGATGGACTGGCTAGCACGGCCGCGCGCATCGGGGGACTGCTCGGACGCGAGTTCACCGATGGCGGCGTGCATCCGCGGTTCGGCACCCGCAACATGATCCTGCCTCTGGCAGACGACACCTACGTCGAGGTGGTCGAGGTGCTCGACCACCCGGCGTCGGACAAGGCCCCGTTCGGCCAGGCCGTACGTGCCCGCTCGGCACTCGGCGGCGGCTGGCTCGGGTGGTGCGTCGCGGTCGACGACCTGGCGAGCATCGAGCATCGGCTCGGTCGCGCGGCGGCCCTCGGCAACCGGCACCGCCCCGACGGCACCGAGCTGCGCTGGCGGCAGATCGGCATCAACGGGCTGATCACCGACCCGCAGCTGCCGTTCTTCATCAAGTGGGAGTCGCCCGCGGAGCTGCACCCCAGCCGCGGCGGCGACGGCAAGATCTCGATGGCCAAGGTCGAGCTCGCCGGCGACCCGCAGCGGGTGAGCGAATGGCTGGGGGCCTCGCTGGAGACGCCCGACAAGCTGTACGTCGAGTGGGTGGCGCCGCACGGCACGCCCGGCCTGCAAGCGGTGCAGTTCCAGACCCCCAACGGGCTGGTCCGGATCTGATCCCGGCGCCGCCCGGGGCGGTGCCGAGCCCCAACATCTGGCAGCACCCGGAGACCTACGAGCTGGAGAACCGCGCTCTGGACCCCGACGGGCTCCTGGAGGCGGCGATGGCGGCCGTCGCGCCCTGGCTCGGCCGGACGTTCCTCGACGTGGGCTGCGGGACGGGCTTCCACCTGCCGCGCTGGGCCGAGCAGGCCGAGCGGGTGATCGGGGTGGAGCCGATGCCGGCCCTGGCCGCCCTGGCCCGTCGGCGTACCCGACGGCTGACAGGCGTGGAGGTGCGCCAGGGCACCGCCCAGGCGCTGCCGCTGCCCGAGGCCAGCGTCGACGTGGCCCAGGCCCGACTGGCCTACTTCTTCGGTCCCGGGTGCGAGCCCGGGCTCGACGAGCTGTCCCGCGTGGTACGCCGCGGGGGCACGGCGTTCGTGATCGACAACGACCCCACCCGATCCACCTTCGGGCGCTGGTTCCGCCGGGGCTATCCCCGCGTCGACCCGGTCGCGGTGGAGCGCTTCTGGTCCACCCGCGGCTGGCAGCGGGTGCCGGTCGAGACCCGGCTGGCGTTCGACTCCGCAGCCGACCTCGAGGCCGTGGTGCGCATCGAGCTGGACCGGCCGACCGCCGAGGCCGTGCTGGCCGAGCACTGGGCCGGCGACGGTGGCACCGAGGTCGACTACGCGCTCAACCTGTGGTGGCGCCGCTTCTAGCGCCTCGCGGATCAGGGTCCGGTGCTCGAACCGCGGACGCTCAGGGTGGGGGTCAGCAGCACTCCGGGCATCGCCAGCGGCGGCGTGGCCAGCAGCTGCTGCAGGGCCCGGACCACCTCCACCGCCACCTGCTCCAGCGGCTGCCGCACCGAGGTCAGTCCCGGCGGCACCACCTGGGCCACCTGGGAGTCGTCGAAGCCGACCACGGCCAGGTCGCGCCCGGCCACCATGCCCCGGTCGAACAACGTCTGGAGCACACCCAGGGCGAGGGTGTCTGAGGCGCAGACGAAGGCGGTGGGGTGCGCTTCGTCGATCAGCACCGCGGCGGCCTCCCGCCCACTGGCCACCGTGTCCTCGACCCGGGAGGCGAGCCCGGAGGTGGGCAGCCCGCGAGCGTGCATCGCCCGGGTCCAGCCCGAGCGCCGGTCCTCGCCGATGAAGGAGTCCTTGCGCCAGCCGATCCACGCGACCCGGGTGTGCCCCTGGTCGAGCAGGTGTTCGCAGGCCAGCGCCGCGCCGGCGGCACCGTCGACGTCGACCCACGCGTGGCTGGCGTGCGGGTCCTCCCAGGGCCGGCCGAAGGCGACGAACGGGGCGCGTTGCTGGGTGAGCCACGCGGCCTGCGGGGCTCCGAGGTAGGTGTCGGTGACGATGAAGGCGTCCACCGCGGTGGAGCGCAGCAGGTGGTCGTAGGCCGACAGCGGCTCGGTGTCGTCGTCTGCGAAGAGCAGCACGTGGTACCCCGCCTGGGCGGTCGCGGCGACCAGGGAGTGCACGAACCGGTCCATCAGCGCGTTGGCCGTGCCCTCCTGGGCGGGGGTGAACCGCAGCCCCACCAGGTGCGAGGCCCTGGTGCGCAGGCTGCGCGCCGCCCGGTTGGGCGAGTAGCCCAGCTCCGCGATGGCCTGCTGCACCCGGACCAGGGTGTCGGTGCGCAGCAGCGCGGGGTTGTTGACCGCGTTGGAGACCGTCTGCCGCGAGACGCCGGCTCGCTCGGCGACGTCGGCCAGCGTCGGCGGATTCACCGGCAGGCTGGGGAAGGCCAGCGGCCCCTGGGCACCACGGTCCGACACGTCACTCCTCTGGATCGTTCCAAGCCACGTCAGCATAGGCGCTCCGAGGCACCGTAGCCAGCACTGTCGGTGGGGTGGCCTACGTTTGCGGCCATGAGCAAACAGGCCCGTTCCCGTCCCGCCTACCGCTGCTCCGAGTGCGGGTGGGAGACGGCCAAGTGGGTCGGCCGGTGCGGGGAGTGCCAGGCCTGGGGCTCGGTGGCCGAGGCCGCCGCCCCCACCATGCGCACCGCCTCGGCCCCGGTGACCACGCCGGCGGTGCCGATCGGCCAGGTCTCGGTGGCGGAGTCGGCGTTCCGCTCCAGCGGGGTCCCCGAGCTGGACCGGGTGCTGGGCGGTGGTCTGGTGCCCGGGGCGGCGATCCTGCTGGCCGGCGAGCCCGGGGTCGGCAAGAGCACCCTGCTGCTCGAGGTGGCCGCCCAGACCGCGCGCTACAAGCACCGCACGCTCTACATCACCGGTGAGGAGTCCGCCTCCCAGGTGCGCCTGCGGGCCGACCGGACCAGCGCGGTGCACGACGAGCTCTACCTGGCCGCGGAGACCGACCTCGGCGCGGTGCTGACCCACATCGAGCAGGTGCGCCCGACCCTGGTGGTGGTCGACTCCATCCAGACCATCGGGGCCTCCGGCATCGAGGGCGTCCCCGGCGGGGTCACCCAGGTCAAGGAGGTCGCGGCCGCGCTGATCCGGGTGGCCAAGACGCGGAACATCACGATGGTGCTGATCGGCCACGTCACCAAGGACGGCTCGATCGCCGGTCCTCGGGTGCTCGAGCACGTGGTGGACGTCGTCCTGCACTTCGAGGGTGACCGCAACTCCCGCTTCCGGATGGTGCGGGCGATGAAGAACCGGTTCGGCCCGGTCGACGAGGTC
This sequence comes from Nocardioides sp. 616, assembly GCF_002930065.1. Lineage (NCBI taxonomy): Bacteria > Bacillati > Actinomycetota > Actinomycetes > Propionibacteriales > Nocardioidaceae > Nocardioides > Nocardioides sp. 616. Next base: position 320,209 of record NZ_POAG01000010.1, read on the forward strand.
GGCTGCTTCGACCTGTCCGCCGAGGGCATCAAGGCGGTCTCGGACCCCACCGGCCTGTTCGTGGAGCACCACAGCAAGCAGGTGCCCGGCACCTGCGTCGCCGTGACCATGGAGGGCAGGCGCCCGCTGCTGGCAGAGGTCCAGGCGCTGGTCACCCCCACGGCGGCGGAACGGCCCAGGCGCACCGTCTCGGGCGTGGACTCCTCCCGGGTCTCGATGGTGCTGGCCGTGCTCCAGCAGCACTGCGGCATCCGGCTGCACAACCATGACGTCTTCGTCTCCACCGTGGGCGGCGCCCGGCTCACCGAGCCCGCCAGCGACCTGGCCATCGCCGTCGCGGTGGCGGGCGCCACCTTCGGCATCCCGGCCCCGCTCGGTGTCGTGGCGATGGGCGAGATCGGCCTGGCCGGCGAGCTGCGGCGGGTCCGCGACCTGCCTCAGCGGCTCGCGGAGGCGGCCCGTCTGGGGTTCAAGGTCGCGGTGGTGCCGAGCGAGCGGACCAAGCCCTCGGGCCCCCGGTCGCCGGAGTCCTGGACCATCGACGGCATGCAGGTCCTCGACGTGGGCGACGTCGCCTCAGCACTGGCGCTGCTGCGCCTCACGAACGGCAGGCACGGCGCACTGCGTCCCCTAGACTGACGCACGACACCCCCTGTGACGGGGGTGTTGTCATGGGAATCGCTGATGGAGGAACGTCATGGTGGGCATCGAGCGCAGTGACGAGAGCCTGCGTCTGCGCGCAGCCCTGGCCTCCATCGCCCCGGGGACCATCCTGCGCGACGGCCTGGAGCGCATCCTGCGGGGTCGCACCGGGGCCCTGATCGTGGTCGGTCACGACAAGCTGGTCGACTCCATCTCCAGCGGTGGTTTCACCCTGGACGTCCCGTTCACCGCCACCGGGCTCCGCGAGCTGGCGAAGATGGACGGCGCCATCATCATCGACAACCACATCTCGCGCATCCACCGCGCCGCGGTGCACCTGATGCCCGACGCCACCATCCACTCCGACGAGACCGGCACCCGGCACCGCACCGCCGACCGGGTGGCACGCCAGACCCGCTTCCCGGTGATCTCGGTCTCGCAGTCGATGCAGATCATCGCCGTGTACGTCGGCGAGACCCGCTACGTGCTGGAGGACTCGGGCCAGATCCTCTCCCGCGCCAACCAGGCGCTGGCGACGCTGGAGCGCTACAAGCTGCGCCTGGACGAGGTCTCCTCCACGCTCTCCGCGCTGGAGATCGAGGACCTCGTCACCGTCCGGGACGTCGCGGTGGTGGCGCAGCGGCTGGAGATGGTCACCCGCATCGCCCGCGAGATCGAGGACTACGTCCTGGAGCTCGGGACCGACGGCCGACTGCTCTCGCTGCAGCTGGAGGAGCTGGTCACCGGGGTCGACGCCGACCGCGAGCTGGTCATCCGCGACTACCTGCCGCCGGGCAAGAACGCCAAGACCCCGGGCGAGCTGCTCACCGAGCTCGAGCTGCTCTCCCCCACCGAGCTGGTGGACCCCGCCGCGGTCGCCAAGGCGCTCGGGATGACCGCCGGCGACCACCTCGACGGGGCGGTCGCTCCTCGTGGCTACCGGCTGCTCGCCAAGGTGCCGCGCCTGCCCAGCCCGGTGGTCGACCGGCTGGTGGAGCACTTCGGCGGGCTCCAGCAGCTGCTCTCCGCGGGGATCGACGACCTGCAGGCCGTCGACGGTGTCGGCGAGCTACGGGCCCGCAGCGTCCGCGAGGGCCTCTCCCGGCTCGCGGAGTCCAGCATCCTGGAGCGCTACGTCTGACCCCGGTCGCCGGCGCCTCAGCTGGGGTCGTTCGGCTCCACGGCGCCTGAGGGCTGGACCGACGGCGTGCTCTGCGTCTTGTTCTTGTTCTTCTTCTTGTTCTTGTTCTTCTTGACCTGCTCGGGCTCGGGCGCCACGGTGCGGGTCTCCACCACCGGGAGCGGCACCCGCAGCTCGAACTGCACGTCCGTCGGCTCACCCGCGTACGCGGCTGCCACCACGTGGTAGAACCCCACGCGCGCCCAGTCGTTCTGCGCCGAGCAGTCCTCGCTGGAGCGGCGACCGTTCCACCTCATCGGCACCACGGTGTCGCTGGCCTGGTAGATGACCACGTCCTGCACCGGCAGCACCTGGGGGCAGTGCCTGCTCTGCCAGATGTCGTCGCTGCCGGAGGTGATCTTGACCGTGACGGTGTCGCCGGAGACCTGCCAGGTGCACGCAGGGGTCGTCTTGGTTCGCAGGTTCAGCCCGATCTCGACCTGACCGCCGCCGCGCACCTCACCCAGCACCGGGGTCACCACCACGTCCTCGTTGGCGCAGGGACCGGTGGGCGCGGGCAGCGGGGGCGGCGTCGGGCTCGGCGCCGGCGTCTCCACCACGGGCTGCTGGTCCTGCCCGCCGGTCGTCGCGGGGGCCGGCGACTCGGCGGGGTCGGCTCCGGCCTCCGCCCCTGACTGGTCCTTGGACTCGCCGGAGACGGTCGTGGCGCTCACCCCGCCGTCGGACTTCTGATCGCTGCTGCCGCCCAGGAGCCGCGCGGCCCCGAAGATCAGCACAAAGACCACCGCCAACAGCGCCAGGCGGCGGAACCAGTAGACCCTTGCGGGCAAGGGGCCCTTGGGAGCGGTCAGCGCGGTCATGGCCGTCACCGTAGCCAGCGCGAGGCCAGGAGTGCGGGTGCCACTCCGGGGGTGGCTAGCATCGGCTGCGATGAGTGCCCTGCACGGACCGATCCTCGACTGGTACGACGACCATGCCCGGGACCTGCCGTGGCGCACCGGCGAGGCGTCGCCGTGGTCGGTGATGGTCTCGGAGTTCATGCTGCAGCAGACCCCGGTGGCGCGGGTGCTGCCGGTGCACCAGGCCTGGCTGGAGCGCTGGCCGACCCCGGCGCTGCTGGCCCGGGAGCCGGTCGGGGAGGCGCTGCGCATGTGGGGCCGTCTGGGCTATCCCCGACGGGCGCTGCGGCTGCACGCCAGCGCGGTCGCCATCTGCGAGCGCCACGGCGGGGAGGTTCCCACCGACCGCGCCCAGCTGCTGGCGCTGCCGGGCGTCGGGGACTACACGTCCGCGGCGATCGCCGCGTTCGCCTTCGGCCAGCGCCACGAGGTGCTGGACACCAACGTGCGTCGGGTCTTCGCGCGCGCGCTCCTCGGCGAGGAGCTCGCAGGCGCGTCGGTGACCCGGGGCGAGCGAGTCGCAGCCCAGGAGCTGCTGCCCCAGGACCCCGCCACGGCGGCCACCTGGTCGGTGGCGGTGATGGAGCTCGGAGCGCTGGTCTGTCGAGCTACCAAGCCGGACTGTGGCTCCTGCCCGGTCGCCGACCTCTGTGCGTGGCGGGCGGCCGGCCACCCGGCGTACGACGGGCCGCCGCGGCGCGGACAGGCCTGGGCCGGTACCGACCGGCAGTGCCGGGGCCGGATCATGGCGGTGCTACGCGACAGCCCCGGGCCGGTGGCCGCGCTCGGCATCGAGGCGGCCTGGCACGACCCGGAGCAGCGGGAGCGCTGCCTGGCGGCCCTGGTCGTCGACGGCCTGGTGGTGCCGGCGGGAGACCTGGGATACCGCCTGCCCTGACGACGGGGACACATGACGACGGGGACACATGACGACGGCGCCCCGACCTGGAGAGGTCGGAGCGCCGTCGTGGTGAGGTCGGTGAGCCTCTAGTCCTCGGACTTGGTGATGTCCACCGGGCCCGCGGAGTCGTCCGGTCCCTCCGAGGGAGGTCCGGCCACGTCGACCGTCTCGAGCGGCGGCATGTCGGGCAGCTTGCTGACCTTCTGCCCCTCGAAGGTGAAGGTCGCGGTCGGACCCTCGCCCTCGACGTCGACCAGGATGATCTGGCCGGGGCCGATCTCCCCGAAGAGCATCTTCTCGGCCAGGGTGTCCTCGATCTCGCGCTGCACGGTGCGGCGCAGCGGCCGGGCACCGAGCACCGGGTCGAAGCCCCGGGTCGCGAGCAGCTGCTTGGCGGCCGGGGTCAGCTCGAGCTGCATGTCCCGGTCCTTGAGCCGCTTCTCCACCGCGTCGATCATGTTGTCGACCATGGAGACGATCTGCTCCTGCGACAGCGGCGGGAAGACGATGATCTCGTCCACGCGGTTGAGGAACTCGGGGCGGAAGTGCTGCTTGAGCTCCTCCGACACCTTGCTCTTCATCCGGTCGTAGGAGCCCGCCGCGTCACCGGTCTGGGCGAAGCCCAGGTTGACGGACTTGGCGATGTCCCTGGTGCCGAGGTTGGTGGTCATGATGATGACGGTGTTCTTGAAGTCGACCACCCGGCCCTGGGAGTCGGTCAGGCGACCTTCCTCCAGGATCTGCAGCAGGCTGTTGAAGATGTCCGGGTGGGCCTTCTCGACCTCGTCGAACAGCACCACCGAGAACGGCTTGCGCCGCACCTTCTCGGTGAGCTGGCCACCCTCTTCGTAGCCGACGTAGCCGGGAGGCGATCCGAAGAGCCGCGAGACGGTGTGCTTCTCGCTGAACTCGCTCATGTCGAGCTGGATGAGCGAGTCCTCGTCGCCGAACAGGAAGTCGGCCAGCGTCTTGGACAGCCAGGTCTTGCCGACGCCGGAGGGGCCGGCGAAGATGAACGACCCACCGGGACGCTTGGGGTCCTTGAGCCCGGCACGGGTACGTCGGATCGCGCGGGAGAGAGCCTTGACGGCCTCCTCCTGTCCGATGACCCGCTTGTGGAGCTCCTCCTCCATGTTGAGCAGGCGGGTGGACTCCGCCTCGGAGAGCTTGACGATCGGGATTCCGGTCGCGACCGCCAGCACCTCGGCGATCAGCTCCTCGTCGACCTCGGCGATCTCGTCCATGTCACCGGCGCGCCACTGCTTCTCGCGCTCGGCCTTCTTGGCGATGAGCTGCTTCTCCTCGTCGCGCAGGCTGGCCGCGGCCTCGAAGTCCTGGCCGTCGATGGCGCCCTCCTTGCGCTGACGCACCTCGGCGATCTGCTCGTCAAAGGCACGCAGGTCCGGCGGCGCGGTCATCCGGCGGATCCGGAGCCTGGAGCCGGCCTCGTCGATCAGGTCGATGGCCTTGTCCGGGAGGAACCGGTCGGAGATGTAGCGGTCGGCCAGGGTGGCCGCGGAGACCAGCGCCTCGTCGGTGATGGTCACCCGGTGGTGCGCCTCGTAGCGGTCGCGCAGGCCCTTGAGCATCTCGATCGTGTGGGCGATCGACGGCTCGGCCACCTGGATCGGCTGGAAGCGGCGCTCCAGGGCGGCGTCCTTCTCGAGGTACTTGCGGTACTCGTCGAGAGTGGTGGCGCCGATGGTCTGCAGCTCGCCCCGGGCCAGCATCGGCTTGAGGATGCTGGCGGCGTCGATGGCACCCTCGGCGGCACCCGCACCCACCAGGGTGTGGATCTCGTCGATGAACAGCACGATGTCGCCGCGCGTGCGGATCTCCTTGAGCACCTTCTTCAGGCGCTCCTCGAAGTCACCGCGGTAGCGGCTGCCGGCCACCAGGGCACCCAGGTCGAGGGTGTAGATCTGCTTGTCCTTGAGCGTCTCGGGCACGTTGCCGCGGACGATGTCCTGGGCCAGGCCCTCCACGATCGTGGTCTTGCCCACGCCGGGCTCCCCGATCAGCACGGGGTTGTTCTTCGTGCGGCGCGACAGGATCTGCATCACGCGCTCGATCTCCTGCCCACGGCCGATGACCGGGTCGAGCTTGCCCTCGCGGGCGGCCTGGGTCAGGTTGCGGCCGAACTGGTCCAGGACCAGCGAGGACGACGGGGCCTCGCCGCCGGCCGTGCCGGCACCGGTGGCGGCACCGGCCGACTCCTTGCCCTGGAAGCCGGAGAGGAGCTGGATGACCTGCTGGCGGACCCGGTTGAGGTCGGCGCCCAGCTTCTGCAGCACCTGGGCCGCGACGCCCTCGCCCTCGCGGATCAGGCCGAGCAGGATGTGCTCGGTGCCGATGTAGGAGTGACCGAGCTGCAGCGCCTCGCGCAGGGAGAGCTCGAGCACCTTCTTGGCGCGCGGGGTGAACGGGATGTGGCCCGAGGGTGCCTGCTGGCCCTGGCCGATGATCTCCTCGACCTGGGCGCGCACGGCCTCCAGCGAGATGTCGAGGGACTCCAGAGCCTTGGCGGCCACGCCCTCGCCCTCGTGGATGAGGCCGAGCAGGATGTGCTCGGTACCGATGTAGTTGTGGGAGAGCATGCGGGCCTCTTCTTGGGCCAGCACGACAACTCGTCGGGCTCGGTCGGTGAACCGCTCGAACATGTGCGCCTCGATTCTTAGCTGTGCACAGGTGTTTCGTCGTTGCCGAACACGAGACGCCCGGCCGCCGTGAGGCGCCGCGGACGCAAAGGTGCGGACGTGTGTTCCAACTCTGTCCACAGCCTACGTGTTCCCACCGACCACACCAGAGCGGTCCGCTCACAGCGAACAGGGGCGGAAGGGCCGTCCCCCACTCAGCGCCACGCTTCGGGGCTGCGCTCAGCCGAGGGCGCGAGCCCGGCGTCCAGCGTCGCCCAGACCTGCTCCGGGGCGTCCGGGTCCCACTTGCGACCGAAGAACGCGCCGCTGGCGCGCGCCCGGCGTACGTCGTCGAGGGTGGCCAGGGTGCGAGGGCTGCCGTGCCGGGTGCCGGAGAAGTCGTAGTAGCGCCCGGCGGTGTCGACCAGGGCGAACGAGCCGTCGTTGACCAGCACCGTCTGCAGGAACGCCTCGTCCACCACCAGGCTGCGCCGGGCCCAGGCCATCACCGACTCGTCCTCGGCCGCGGCGAGCACCCGCTCCACGGCCCGCCAGGAGAGGTTGGTGAAGAAGCTGCCGCCCCACGGCTCCCAGCCCGCCGGCAGCCCGCTGCCGGTACGCCGACCCACCCGCAGCCGGTCGTAGGAGACGTTGACGCGCCACCACGGCTGCAGCCGGTTGACCAGCTGCAGCGGGCGCAGCCGGGCCTTGGCCCGCGGGCCCAGCGGCCGCAGGGAGCGCCAGGAGTAGAGGTAGCGCGAGCGACCCTCGCGCAGCGGCCAGTGGCTGCCGGCGCGCAGCACCGGGAAGTGCTCGGCGAACCCGTCACCGGACTCGGCCAGCGCCCGGTGCAGCTCGGGCAGCGGCCGCAGCGGGTAGTCCTGGCCCGAGATGGTCACCACGTGGGTCACCCCGCGCCCCCCGAGCCAGCGCGCCGCGTCGAGCCACCGCAGCACCAGGCCCGCGTCGCCCCGGCCCCCCGGCCCGAGCACCACACCCACCCGCTCGTGAGCGTGCAACCAGTCGGCGAGCTCGCAGCCGTCGCGGTCGTGGTTGAGCACCACGACCCCCGCGGGGTCCTCACGCAGCAGCGTGGCGACGAGCCGGGAGAGCTGGTGCGGGTGGGCGTGGCTCTGGACCAGGTAGCCGACGCGCAGCGGCTGCGTGGTCAGTGGCTCCGGGTTCAGTGGCTCCGAGGTCAGTGCGCAGCCTCGTAGGCCTCGCGGATCTCCGCGGGCACCCGACCGCGCTCGGAGAGCTCGTGACCCTGCTCCCGGGCCCAGGCCCGGATGTCCTTGGCGCTGACGCCCCCGGAGGCGGCGGCCGAACCGCGTCGTGCGTTCTTGCGCCCCCCGCCACCGCTCTTGCGGGCGTGGCCGACATATCCACTCAGCGCCTCGCGCAGAGCGGCGGCATTCTCGTCGTTCAGGTCGATCTCGTAATTGGTGCCGTCCAGCGCGAACGAGACGGTCTCGGTCGCCTCGCTGCCGTCGATGTCGTCCACGAGGACGATGTTGACCTTTTGCGCCATTTTGAATTCCTTTTCGAAGCAGAACACTTGATCAGATGTCTCGATAGTGCCACATCCACCAGTGACGACGAAAGTCGGTGATTGCGCAAATCGATGCCTCGCGGATAAACATCGACAAATCCCGATGCGCAAATCAGCAATTGCGTTCGAAGACCATTCGCAAGCCCTGCAGCGTGAGCCACGGCGCGTGGTCGGTGAAGCAGGAGCACTCGTCGAGCACGAGCGCAGCCAGGTGCCCGGTGGCCAGCACGCACACGTCGGAGGCGTCCTCGCCCAGCTCTTGGATCATCCGCGCCACGAGTCCTTCGACCTGCGCGGCGACACCGAAGAGCATTCCCGACTGCAATGCCTCGACCGTGTTCTTGGCGATCACCGAGCGCGGCTTCTTGAGCTCCACCTCCCGCAGCTGGGCGCCGCGCCGCCCCAGCGCCTGGAGCGATATCTCGATTCCCGGCGCGATCGCACCTCCGACGTACGCCCCGGCCGCCGAGACCACGTCGAACGTGGTGGCGGTCCCGAAATCGACCACAATGGCCGGGCCGCCGAAGATCCGGGATGCGGCCAGCGAATTGAGGATGCGGTCGGCACCCACCTCGCGGGGATTGTCCATCAGCACCGGCATTCCCGTGCGCACCCCTGGCTCGACCACCACCGAGGCGAGATCGCCGAAATGCCGCACCAGCATTTCTCGCCATTCCGCGAGCACCGACGGCACCGTCGCGCAGACCGCCACCCCGTCGAGGCTGTGCCCGTCCTCGGCCTCGGCGAGCAGCCCACGCACCAGCACCGCCCACTCGTCGGCGGTGCGCCGGTCGTCGGTGGAGACGCGCCAGTGCGCCACCACGTCCTCGCCGCGCAGCAGCCCGAGCACGGTGTAGCTGTTGCCGATGTCGGCAGCGAGGAGGGTGCTCACAGCAGGTCCATCCCGAGGTCGAAGACCTTGACCGAGTGCGTCAGCGCCCCGACGGAGATGAAGTCGACCCCGGTCAGGGCCACCTCACGCGCGCGCTCGATCGTCAGCCCGCCGGAGGCCTCCAGTGCGGCGCGGCCGTCGGCGATGCGCACGGCCTCGGCCATCGTCTCCGAGTCCATGTTGTCCAGCAGGATCCGGTCGCACCCGGCGTCGAGCAGCTCCCGCAGCTGGTCCAGGTCGGTGACCTCGACCTCCACCGGCAGTCCGGGGAACCTGGCGCGCACCGCCGCCAGGGCGGGAAGCACGCCGCCGGCGGCCACGACGTGGTTGTCCTTGACCATCGCCAGGTCGCTCAGGCTGAACCGGTGGTTGACCCCGCCACCGCAGCGCACGGCGTACTTCTGCAGGGCGCGCCAGCCGGGCAGGGTCTTGCGGGTGTCCAGCACCCGGGCGCGGGTGCCCTCGAGCGCCGCGACCCACTGCGACGTCGCGGTGGCGACGCCGGAGAGGTGACTGGCGAAGTTGAGGGCGGTCCGCTCGGCGGTGAGCAGTCCTCGGGTGGGCCCGGAGACCGAGAGCACCCGGTCGCCGGCGACCACGGCCGCGCCGTCGGGAACCCGGTCGGAGACGGTCACCGAGTCGCCCATGACGACCTCGAAGACGGCCGCTGCGATGCCCAGGCCCGCCACGACGCCGGGCTCCCGGGCGTTGAAGTGCGCCACGCCCTGCTGCTCAGCGGCGATGGTGGCCTCGCTGGTGGGGTCACCGGCGGGCAGGTCCTCGGCCAGGGCCGCCAGGATGGCCCGGGTCACGGCGTCCGGGTCCAGGCCCGCCGCCCGCAGCTCGGCGGTGACCGCCTCGGAGACCGGGTGGTACGACGCGGGGGCGGGACGGACGGTCGGGTCGAGGCTCATGCGGTGGCTCCAGTCTGCGCGGTGGCGTCGGAGGCGGCGTCGGAGGGTTCTGAGGGGTCCGTGGAGCGCGAGGGCCGGTGCGTCACGCTCACCACGCCGTCCGCGAGCCGGGCGTCGATGTGGCCCGCGACGCGGGGGTCCCGCTGGGCGAAGTCCTCGCGCCAGTGCGAGCCGCGGGTCTCGGTGCGCAGCAGGGCCGCCTGGGCCAGCGCCACCGAGAGGGTGAGCAGGTTGGTGGTCTCCCAGGAGTCCACACCCGGGGTCACCGACCTGAGGTCCGACCCCTCGTCGGGACCGGGTGCCAGCCCGTGCAGCTGGGTCAGCGCCTCGGTGAGGCCGTCGTGGTGGCGCAGCACCCCGACGTGCCGGGTCATCAGCTCCTGGAGCGCGCGGCGCTGGGCGCCGGAGACCAGCCAGGCGCCCTGCCGGTCCGGCTGGTCGTGCTGCTGGCGTCGTACGGCGGAGTCGCGCCAGCTGCGCAGCTCACCAGGCAGCACCTCGGCGATGCGCCGCGAGAAGACCAGGCCCTCCAGCAGCGAGTTCGACGCCAGCCGGTTGGCGCCGTGCACCCCCGAGCAGGCCACCTCGCCGGTGGCGTAGAGGCCGGGCACGCTGGACCGGCCGTGCAGGTCGGTGGCGACTCCGCCGGAGGCGTAGTGCTGGGCCGGGGCGACGGGGATGAGCTCGGTCACCGGGTCGACCCCGTGGGAGCGGCAGACCCCGAGGATGGTGGGGAAGCGCCGTTCCCAGAACTCCTCCCCCAGGTGCCGGGCGTCGAGCCACATGTGCGGGCGTCCGGTGGCCAGCATCCGCCGGGTGATGGCCTTGGCCACCACGTCGCGGGGGGCCAGGTCGCCGAGCGGGTGCAGGCCCGTCATCAGCCGGTTGCCCTCGAAGTCCACCAGGAAGGCTCCCTCTCCGCGCACCGCCTCGGAGATGAGCGGCTGCTGACCCGAGGAGTCCGGGCCGAGGTACATCACGGTGGGGTGGAACTGGACGAACTCGGTGTCGCGCAGCACCGCGCCGGCGCGCAGGGCCAGGGCCATGCCGTCCCCGGTCGCCACCGCGGGGTTGGTGGAGGAGGAGAAGACCTGGCCGAGCCCGCCACTGGCCAGCACCACCGCGCGGGCGTGCACGGCTCCGACGCCGTCGCGCTGGCCCTCGCCTAGCACGTGCAGGGTCAGCCCCGCGACGCCGCCGTCCTCGGCGAGCAGCAGGTCGACCGCGAGAGCGTGCTGGATGACCTCGATCTGCGGTGCCCGCTCGACCGCGGCGATCAGCGCCCGCTGGATCTCGGCGCCGGTGGCGTCGCCGCCGGCGTGCGCGATCCGGTCGCGGTGGTGCCCGCCCTCACGGGTCAGGCTCAGCTCCCCGTCGGGGTGGTGGTCGAACTCGGTGCCCAGCCCGATCAGCTCGCGCACGGCCTCGGGCCCCTCGTTGACCAGCACCCGTACGGCGTCCACGTCGCACGCCCCGGCACCGGCGACCAGGGTGTCGAGCTCGTGCTGGTCGGGGGTGTCGCCGGGCCCGAGCGCGGCCGCGATGCCGCCCTGGGCCCACTGGGTGGACCCGGCGCTGAGCACGTCCTTGGTGACCACCAGCACCTTGAGCAGCGGGTCGGCCGCGTCGATGCGCAGCGCGGCGGTCAGCCCGGCGATCCCGGAGCCGACCACCACCACGTCGGCGCGGGTGGTCCAGCCGGGCCGGGGCGCGGCTAGCCGCGACGGGACCCGGCCCGGCGTCGTCACGATCAGCGGCCGATGAGGTCGCCGCGCTTGAGCGTCGGGTCCCCGAACGTCTCGGCGGGGTCGAACCCGGTGCCCATGATCTTGTTGTCGAGGTCGACGAAGACCACGCTCGGCTCGTAGGTCTTGGCCTCGGCGGTCTCCATCTGGCCGTAGCCGATCAGGATCACCGTGTCTCCGGGGTGCACCAGGCGGGCGGCGGCACCGTTGATGCCGATCACGCCCGAGCCACGCTCGCCGGCGATGGTGTAGGTCTCCAGGCGGGCGCCGTTGGTGACGTCCACGATGTGCACCAGCTCACCGGCCAGCAGGTCGGCGGCGTCGAGCAGGTCCTCGTCGACGGTCACAGAACCGACGTAGTGCAGGTCTGCCTGGGTCACAGTGGCCCGATGGATCTTGCTCTTCATCATCGTGCGCAACATCAACGGACTCCTTCTTGTGCTTCAGGGGCGCGAGAGGCCCCCAGGGTGATGGGCAGGTTGTCGATCAGCCGCGTGCTGCCCAGACGCGCGGCGATGAGGATGCGGGCCTCGGTGCCCTCGGGCACCTCGGCGGGCAGGGGCGAGAGGTCGGCCGCCCGGATCTCCAGGTAGTCCAGGTCGATGCCCTTGGTCCGGCGCAGCTCGGCGCGGGCCGACTCCAGGGCCACGTCCTGGCCCCACTGCGCCGACTCCTGCGCGGCCCGGAGCACCAGGTTCAGGGAGGCGGCCTCGAAGCGCTGCTCGCTGTCCAGGTAGCGGTTGCGGCTGCTCAGGGCCAGGCCGTCGGGCTCGCGCACCGTCTCGGCGCCGATCACGTCCACGCCCATGCACAGGTCGGTCGCCATGGCCCGGACCAGCACCAGCTGCTGGTAGTCCTTCTGGCCGAACACCGCCACGTCGGGCCGGACCAGGCCGAAGAACTTCGCCACCACCGTGAGCACGCCGCGGAAGTGGGTCGGCCGGACCCGTCCCTCGAGCTGGGTGGCCAGCGGACCGGGGTCGACCGTGGTGGTCTCGGACGTCTCGCCAGCAGCGACCCCGCCGGGGTAGACCTCCTCCGGGCTCGGGGCGAAGACGACGTCGACCCCCTCGGCGGCGCACAGGTCGAGGTCGGCCTCCAGGGTGCGCGGATAGCGGTCCAGGTCCTCGCCCGGGGCGAACTGCAACGGGTTGACGAAGATGCTGACCACGACCCGGCCGGACTCACCCACCTGCGCCCGCGCCTCGCGGACCAGGCTGGCGTGCCCCTCGTGCAGGGCACCCATGGTGGGCACGTAGCCCACCCGGCTGCCCTGGGCGCGCGCCGGGGCGAGCAGGGCGACGAGCTCCTCGCGGCTGCGGGCCAGGCTGGGCCGATCGCTCATCGAGCGGTCCTGCTCGCAGAGCTGCGGGAGCTGCGGGGGCTGCGCACCGGGTGCGGCACCCCGTCGAGCAGCCGGCGGATCCGCTCCGCACGGATGGGCAGCAGCCGGGAGTCGGTGACCACGCGGTCCAGGGTGGAGCGGGCCATCGCGACGTAGGAGGACAGCGTCTGCGGAGCCGCAGCCTCGATCTCGGCCAGGTGGGCGGCCACCGTCTGCACGTCGCCACGCACGATGGGGCCGGTCAGCGCCGCGTCGCCGTCGGCCAGCGCGTTGTCCAGGGCCGCGGTCATCAGCGGGCGCAGCGTGCCCGCCGGGTCGTCCGCACCGGCCGCCCGCAGCATCTCCATCGCCTCGGCGACCAGGGTCACCAGGTGGTTGGCTCCGTGTGCCAGACCGGCGTGGTAGAGCGTGCGGCGGTCCTCGGGCACCCACATCGGGCGGCCGCCGAGGTCGGCGACCAGGGACTCGGTGAGCTCGCGCTCCGCCTCGCCGGAGGTGACCCCGAAGACGCAGCCCGAGAGCCTCGGCAGGTCAACCGCGGTGCCGGTGAAGGTCATCGCGGGGTGCAGGGCGATCGGCCGGGCACCGACGGCGACCGCCTGGTCGAGCACGGCGAGCCCGTGCCGGCCCGAGGTGTGCGCGACGTACTGACCCTCGTGGAGCGCGCCCGAGGCGGCCAGCATCGAGACCACGTTGCCGAGCATGTCGTCCGGCACGGTCAGCAGCAGCAGGTCGCAGTCGCGGGCGACCACGCTCGGCTTCTCCACCGGTACGCCGGGCAGCAGTGCCGCGATCCGGCTGCGAGAGGCGTCGGATTCACCGGCGGCGGAGACGATGTCGTGGCCGGCCGCGCGCAGGGCAGCAGAGAGGACGGCACCGACGCGACCCGCGCCGACCACGCCCACCCGGAGGGTGGTGTTCATTTTCAGGAGCCTCTCGTTTCGGTCCCTCCGCCCACCCTCAGCGACGAGCGCTGCGGGCCGGTGTGGGTACCAGACGATGTGCCATGAAGTTGCTGTTCGAAGTTGCTCTTCGATGTTGCTCTTCGATGTTGCTCTTTGATGTGTCAAGGCAGAGGCTACGTCGCGGCCCCGGATCGCGAAACCTCCCCGGGCGTGACCTGGGCCACAGACTCACCGGCGAGGGCCGACCATGGGCCGGGCCCCGCGTCAGCCGCGGGCGTGGGCGGGGTCGTCGACCACGAAGGGCCGCGGCACGCGGGGCAGCCACTCCTTGGTGACGTAGTCCACGACGTGCATGCCCGCCGGCGCCTCCAGCGTGACCACGCCCTCGGGGACGGTGCCCTCGTTGAGGGCGTTGAAGACGGTCCACTCCCGGCGCTTGCGCCGGTTGCGCAGGCTGGTGGCGAAGGACTGCGGGTCGGTCCAGTGGGCGAACTCGTCCCCGTCGAGGTACTTCAGCTCCACGCAGAGGCCCTGCGGCAGGGCGAACATCTCGAACCGCTCCGGCGTGGTGCGGATCTCCCACTCGGGTGCCTTGGCGTAGACGAAGTCCGGCCCCATCGGGAAGCCCCACTCCTCGATGTTGCGCAGCCCGAGGTCCAGGTGCGCGCGCGAGTCGGACTCCAGGTAGAGGCCGTGCCGGGGGACGCGGACCACCGCGTCGGTGTTGCCCACCTGCCAGGAGAGGTCGGCCAGCGAGACCTCGCCCTCGGTGGTCAGCACCATGTCGCCGTCCCACTTCCAGCTGTAGCGGGTCTCGACGTGGGAGAAGCACCAGTTGTAGAAGTACGCCAGGGAGTGCACCGACCGCTCGTGCTGGGCCAGGTGCTCCGCGCCGGCCCGCGCCACGTCGAAGGGGTAGTGCTTGAGGGTGAACCGGTCCGCGTGACCGCTCTCGGCCGCGACCCGCAGGGCCTCGGCTCCGGTGCCGTCGTCGGAGTTGTTGTCCACCAGCAGCACGTGGTCCACCGCACGCAGCAGGGGCGGCAGCACGAACCGCAGGCTGGGCGCCTCGTTGCGCACCCGCAGCACCGCGGTGGCGCCCCGGCGCAGCCCCCCGGGGCGGCGCCACGGCCAGACCACGTCGAAGTCCGAGTGACCCTCGAGGTTCTTCAGGCCCTCGCCGGAGCCGATCGGGATCACTGCTGGTCCCGGGTCCGGCCCAGTGCCTTGCGCACGCCCTTGCGCACCGACGGGGGGATCTTGGCGCGCACCTCGTGCGGCACCAGGTCGGAGATCGAGCGCTCGTGCGCGTGGTCCTGGGCCGCTGCGGCCGACTCCCGGGCCTGGGCGATCCGGGCCGCCACGACCGAGGACTTGCTGATCGCCTCGGACTCCTCGTAGAGCGAGGTGTAGGCCTCCCGCAGCTGGTCGAAGGTCTGGTGCGCCGCCGGGGTGTCGCCGCCCTCGTCGGCCAGCAGGTTGAGCTGCTCCCAGGTCTCGGCGGTCAGCTCGTGCAGCCGCGGCGGCAGCGCCAGGTCGTCCAGGGTGCCGGTGACCCGGCGCAGGCTCGGGTCGATGAACCGGTGCACCTCGCGGATCTGGTCGCTGCGGGTGTGGATGACCGACTGCACGTCCAGCGCGTGGCCCAGCGCCATCGTGGTCTTGACCCAGTCGTCGAGCAGGTCGGCGTACCGGACGAAGACCCGGCCGCCACCGGCGTGCGGGTCGACCCCGGCGATGCTGTCGCGGGTGGCCCGCTCGGTGTGCAGCAGCATGTTGAGCCAGCTGGCCGCGAGGTGCGCCGAGCCGAGCTTGTTCTGGTAGTACTTCTGCTTGCTCCCGACCACCTCGGCCGGCGGGCGCAGCATGGTGGCGAAGACCGGGGTGGCGCCGGTGCGGATCGCCGCGACGCGCCACAGGCCGAGGAACCAGCTGAGCCTGGGGTCCTTGACCACCAGCTCGGGGTGCTCGGCGAAGTGGCCCTCCAGCCAGTCCGCGACCCGGATCCGCGCCGGTTCGCGGGTGGCGATCCGGCCGGTCTCGAACCACGCGGAGGGACGGCTGTCGCTGACCTGAACGCCGGCCTCGGCGAGCAGGCGGTCGTGCAGCTCCACCGCCCACTGCGGCTCGCCGAACCCCTTGGGGTTGGAGGCGTCGGCGGCGACCTCGGGCTTGGGCACGTGCATGCCCAGCAGGCTGAGGATCCCCGACAGGGTGCTGGTGCCGCTGCGGCCTGCGCCTGCGACGAACAGCACCTTCCGCGGCACTCCTTCGGGGTCGATCTCGTCGGGTGCTCTGTCGGTGCCGGTCACGGGGCGGAGCCTACAAGACCGGACCCGTACCATCTGAGCCGTGACCTGGCCCTTCTCCCGACGCAGTCGCGGAGCGGGCCAGACCCGCAGCACAGCCCGCAGCACTGCCCGCAGCACAGAGCCCAGTACCGCCAGCGTGGGCGTCGTGATCCCGGCGTACGCCGTGGCGCAGTGGCTCCCCGCCTGCCTGGACAGCCTGCTGGCCCAGACCCACACCGCCTGGCAGGCGGTGGTCGTGGACGACGGTTCGCCGGACCGGTCCGGGGAGGTGGCCCGGGAGTACGCCGCCCGGGACCCGCGGATCCGGGTGCTGCGCACCGAGAACGCCGGGCTCGGGGCCGCCCGCAACACCGGCACCGACGCCGTCACCGGCGACTACCTGGCCTACCTGGACTCCGACGACGTGCTGCCCCCGAACGCGCTGGCCGACCTCGTCGGCCAGCTCGAGGCGAGCGGCTCCGACTTCGCCTGTGGCTCCGTGCTGCGCTGGGAGGCCGACCCCCCGGCCGGACGCGGGCTGCACGAGCCGGGGTGGATGCACCGGCTCCACGAGCAGGCCCGGACCGGGATCAGGATCGAGGACCATCCGGAGCTCCTGGGCGACGTGTTCGCCTGGAACAAGCTCTACCGGCGCTCCTTCTGGGACGGGCAGCACCTGTCGTGGCCCCAGGGCCTGCGCTACGAGGACCAGCCGACCACCACCCGGGCCTACCTGGCCGGTCGCTTCGACGTGCTCCCCACCCCGGTCTACCACTGGCGCATCCGTGCCGACGGCAGCTCGATCACCCAGCAGCGCAGCTCGATGGACGACCTGCAGGACCGCCTGATCACCAAGGGCCTGGCGCTGAGCTCGGTGCGCACCCACGGCGACCCCGAGGTCACCCGGGTCTTCCTGGACCGGGTGCTGCCCGGCGACCTGTGGCGCTACTTCGAGGTGCTCCCCGGAGCCGAGGCGGAGTGGGCCGCGCTGCTGCGCCGCGGCGTGGTGGAGCTGTGGGGAGACCACTCGCTGGTGCACTCCGCACTGCCGCCGGTGCACCGGCTCTGCGGCTGGCTGCTGGAGCAGGGCCGGGTGGCCGAGGCCTCCGCGCTGATGGCCTACCTCGCCACCCTGGGCGGGGCACCGGTCCCCCGCACCGCCGACGGCTCCGCCCTGGCGGTGCCCGCACACGTGCTGGACCCGGCGACGGTGGCACCCGAGGCGCTGGCGCTGCGGTCCGGCGAGCGGCGGCCCTCGTCTACGATTTCTCACCAGGAGGACCGATGACCGAGGTGAGCATCCCAGCCCCGCCGGTGACCTCGCGCCGTGCGCGGGTCGCCGCACTGCTGGTCTACGCGGTGGCGCTCGCGCTCTACATCGAGTTCGTGGAGGTGCCCAAGTCGGTCTACCAGGCGTTCGCCTGGATCTGGCTTGCGCTGATCGCCTGGGACGTCCAGGCCCCGCTCCGCTCCCACCTCAGCTTCCTCCGGGACTGGTCGATCCCGCTGCTGGTGCTCACCTTCTACCTCTACAGCCGCGGGCTGGCCGACGAGATCGGCCTCACCCAGGTGCACGTGACAGCGCCGATCGAGGCCGACCGCGCCCTCTTCGGCGGCACCCTGCCCACCGAGTACCTCCAGGCCCAGCTGTGCGGCGTCCCGTGCGAGCGGCAGATGCCCCGGGCCTGGTACGAGGTGGTGCTGACGACCGTCTACTACTCGCACTTCTTCGTCGCCCCGGTGGCCGCCGCGGTGCTGTGGAAGCGCCACCGGCCCGCCTGGATCCGGTTCATGCGCCGCTACCTGGCCCTGAACATCCTCGCGCTGGTCATCTACCTGCTGTACCCGATGGCCCCGCCGTGGCTGGCCTCGCGCAACGGCTACCTGACCTCAGACATCGCCCGGATCACCGGCCGCGGCTGGTACGACCTGGGCCCGGGCAACTTCCAGGACAGCTTCTCCGCGGTCGGGAACCCGGTGGCCGCGATGCCCTCGCTGCACGCCGGGATCGCCATGCTGGTGGTGCTGTATGCCTGGTGGCGGACCAGCGGCCCCTGGCGGGTGCTGCTGATGATCTATCCGCTGACCATGGCGCTGGCGCTGGTGTACTTCGCCGAGCACTACGTCGTCGACGTGCTGGCCGGCTGGCTCGCCGCCGCCGTGGTGATGTGGGGCTGCGCGTGGTGGGAGCGGTCCCGGACCGTCCCACCACGCACCGAGGAGCCCGTGCGCGAGGCTGCCTCGGCTGAGCTGGGTTAGCCGACCAGGCCGCTGTCGCTCAGGAACTGCTGTGCCACGTCCTCGGGCTTGGCGCGGTTGGCCGACACCTCGTTGATCAGCGGCGCCAACGTGTCGTTGTCGAGCTTGGCCATCAGCGCTCGCAGCCGGTCCCCCACCTCGGGGTTGGCCTCGAGGAACTCGGTGGAGACGGCCGGCACCAGGTTCTGCGCCGGCTGGATCCCCTTGTCGTCCTCCAGCAGCACCAGGCCCTGCTCCTCCAGGGTGCCGTCCAGGGTGCCGGTCTGGCCCAGCTGGGCCTCGCCGTCCAGCACGGCCCGGTAGGTCTCGGCGCTGCCGAAGCCCAGCGGGAGCAGCTTGGTGACGTCGAGGTCGTAGACCTCGCGGAGCCCCTTCTCGCAGTCATCGCGACCCTCGCAGTCCGGCGCCGCGGCCAGCACCACCTGCTTGCCCGCGAGGTCGGACAGCGCCTGGACGTCGTTGGCCTCGGCGTACTCCTCGGTCACGAAGTAGGCGTTCTGCGAGGTCGCCTCGGACGGCTCCAGCAGGGTGATCCCGGCATCGTCGAGCAGCGCACTCGCGGCCTCGATGGACTCGCCGGGCTCGTTGCTGGTGATCGGCTCGGCGTCCGGCCCGTTCGCGGCGGTGTTGAGGTAGTCGGAGATGCCGGCCACGTACTCCGGCACGATGTCGACCGAGCCGGGGAACTCCCGCATGTAGACCGACCGGCTGCCCACCAGCTTGGGCTCCACGTCGTAGCCGGCGTCGGTGAGCACCCCGGCGTACATGGCGGTCACCAGGGCCGCCTCGGGGAAGTCCTGGCTGGACAGCGTCACCGAGCCCTTGGCGTCCTGGCTGGAGCCGTCGTCGTCGGCGAGGTCGTCGCCGGCGCAGGCGCCCGCCAGGACCACGCAGGCGAGTGCGGTCGCGGTCGTCGCGAGTCGTCGTAGGTGCATCGTTCTTCCCCCTGTGGGTGTGGTTGTGGGTGTGGTGCGGTCAGGTCGTCGCCGGGGCGGGATGGGTACGTCGGTAGGCGGTGCGCTGCGCCTGCGCCGCCCCGACCTCCAGCACCAGGGCGACCACCGCCACGACGACGGCGCCGGCGATGCCCTGGCCGTAGTCGTTGCGGTAGAAGCCGTCGGTGATCACCCGTCCCAGCCCCGGTCCCGCGACCAGGGCCGCGATCGTGGCGGTGGCCCATACCTGGACCAGTGCCAGCCGTACCCCGGCGGTGACCAGGGGAAGCGCCAGCGGGAGCTCGGCGCGCCGGAACTGCTGCAGGCGGGTCATCCCCATCCCCCGGGCCGCCTCCTTGATCTCCGCCGGCACCTCGGTGACCGCGACGTAGCCGTTGGTGATGATGGGGGGCAGCGCGAAGAGGGTGAGCGCGATGAGGGTCGCCAGCCCGGCCCGGCCGTAGGGGCCCAGGGTGGCGGTGCCGGGCCAGTCCGCGGCCACCAGGATCGCGAGCAGCGCGAACGTGGGCACCGCGCGGCCCACCCCGGAGATGTTGATGATCGCGAAGCCGCCGCGGCCCCGGTGTCCCAGCCAGAGCGCCAGCGGCAGACCCAGCACCACGGCCAGCACCATCGCGGTGCCGGTCAGCAGCAGCTGCTGCCAGAGCAGGTCGAGCATGCCGCCGGAGCCCAGCCAGCTCTCGGAGCGGGTGAGGTAGTCGAGGGTCTCGCCGAACAGGCTCATGCGCGCGTCCAGGGAGTCAGGGCCCGCTGCGCCAGCACCAGCAGCGCGTCGAGCAGCACCGCCAGGACCACGCAGAGCACGGCGGCGGTCAGGATCTGGGCCCGGAAGGACTGCGCCACCCCGGTGACCAGCAGGTTGCCCAGGCCGCCGTAGGAGACCAGGGCGCCCACCGTGGTCAGCGCCACCGTCGAGACGGTCGCCACCCGCAGCCCTGCCATCACCACGGGCAGCGCCAGCGGCAGCTCCACGCGCAGCAGGCGCCTGGACCGGGAGTAGCCCAGCCCGGTCGCGGACTCCCGGACCGCCTCGGGCACCGCGCGGAGCCCGTCGAGCAGGGCCCGCACCAGGATCGTCAGCGCGTACAGGGCCAGGCCGATCACCACGGTGGTGGCGGAGAGGCCGGTGAAGGGCAGCAGCAACGAGAAGAGCGCCAGGGAGGGCACGGTGTAGATCCCGGTGGAGACGGCCAGCACCCCCGCCTCCAGCCGGGGCAGCCGCCGCGCCAGCAGCGCCAGCGGTACCGCGATCAGCAGGCCGACCAGCACCGCGGCCACGGTGATGCCCAGGTGCTGCACGGTGGCGTCCAGGATCTCCGAGCGGCGGTCCGCCAGGTAGGCCGGGCAGAACCAGTCGTTGCGCGCCAGGCTGTAGCACGGCGGCTCGTCCGCCGCCGACGGCACGGCGCCCAGTATGGTCACCGCATGGACGCTACCGCCTCCGACCAGGCGCCAGCCACGACCGGCTCGGGTGAGGAGCCGATGATCCGGCTCACCGGAGTCGGCAAGACCTATGACGACGGCACGGTCGCGGTGCACGAGCTGGACCTCGACGTCGCCCGCGGCGAGCTGGTCTGCCTGGTGGGACCCTCGGGCTGCGGCAAGTCCACGACGCTGAAGATGATCAACCGGCTCATCGAGCCCTCCACGGGTCAGATCCTGGTCGACGGCCAGGACGTCACCCAGGTCGACCCCAACGCCCTGCGCCGCGGCATCGGCTACGTCATCCAGCAGGTGGGCCTCTTCCCGCACCAGCGGGTCGAGGCCAACGTGATGACCGTCCCCCTGCTCTACGGCGAGTCCAGGGCGTCCGCCCGCGCCCGGGCGCACGAGCTGCTGGCCCTGGTCGGGCTGGAGCCCGAGCTCTACGCGCAGCGCTACCCCCACCAGCTCTCCGGCGGACAGCAGCAACGGGTGGGCGTGGCCCGGGCGCTGGCCGCGGACCCCCCGGTGCTCCTGATGGACGAGCCGTTCGGCGCCGTGGACCCGGTGGTGCGCACCCGGCTGCAGGACGAGTTCGGCCGACTCCAGCGCGAGCTCGGCAAGACGGTGGTCCTGGTGACCCACGACATCGACGAGGCCGTCCGGATGGGCGACCGGGTGGCGATCTTCGCCGACGGCGGCCGGCTGGCCCAGTACGGCACCCCGCAGGAGGTGCTGGCCCGGCCCGCCGACGAGTTCGTCGAGGACTTCGTCGGCGCCACCCGCGGGCTGCGCCGGCTGGCGGTGACCCGGATCGACGAGGCGCACCTGGAGCCGCTCGAGGGGGTCACCGCGGGTCAGCTGGGCGCCGCGATCGACCTCGACTCCACCCTCGAGGAGGCGCTGGCGCTGATGATGCGCGACGACAAGTCGATGATCGGCGTACGCCGGGGGCCGCGGTTCCTGGGCGTGCTCACCCCGGCGGGCGTGCATCGCCAGCTGCGGGCCTCCCTGACGCGGTGATGCCCTGACGGCGGCTGGTCAGCGGACCGGCACGTCCTTGTGCCAGGACTCGGTGACGTACTTGGTGACCCAGCCCATGGCGACGTAGAGCCCCTCCGCCCCGGTCGGGGAGTCGGCGTCGACCTCCAGCCCCACGCGGTCCCGGCCGCGCTCCGCGGCGTCGGCGATGATCGTGTGCAGCAGGCCCTTGGCCACCCCGCGTCCCCGAGCGGACTCCAGCACCCCCAGGTAGGAGACGTAGGAGCCGTCCGTGCCGCTGGCGGACTCGCTCACGGTGCCGACCAGGGCGCCGCAGGCCTGCGGCTGCTCGCCGTCCAGGAGCTCCGCTAGCCACCAGTGGTCCCAGCGGTGCCCCGGGTCCTCACGAAGCCGGTGCACGAACTCCTCGAACGTCTCCTCGGAGGAGTTGAAGTGGTCGGTGAAGGCGCCCTCGAGCACCTCGTGGACCGCCCGCAGGTCGGCCTCGTCCGGCATGCCGTCGCCCTGGCGGCTCACCGAGCGGAACCGGACGCCGTTCTCCTCCCACAGCTCGGGTGAGGGCACCAGCTCCGACTCCTCGGGAGTCACCGGCCGGCTCATCTGCCACCAGGTGCGGACCTTCTCGAAGCCCCGTCCCTCCAGCCACAGGTGCTGACGCTCGTCGTCGGCGAAGGAGCCGGTGTCGATCTGCTGCACCGCGACCTCGCGAGCGGCACCGACGGCCTGCGCCTGCGCCTCCGCCCAGGTGAACAGCACCTGCGAGCAGGCCCGCGCCGTCGCCTCCTCCAGGGTGCGGTCCACGATGTGCACGTAGAGCATCCGGCCCTCAGCGCGGTCGTGCACCGAGCCCCAGGCGCGGATGTCGCCGGTCTGGTCGCGCACCACCAGGTTCTCCCGCATGGCCAGGCCGTGCTCGGAGACCTCGACCAGCACGTCGTCCTCCGACGCGCCCGCCCAGCCGCGCCCGGCGCGCTCGTGGTTGCGCAGCAGCGAGGTCAGACGCAGCACGTCGCGCTCGTCGGTGGCGTCGGGGGGCTCGGCGACCCACCCCTCGGGGAGCCCGGGATCCTCGGGAAGAACTGTCGCCGGGTCGCTCTCGAACCTGTTGTCCTCGGGAATCACAAGACCATTCTCCCTCACGCCGGCCGCGACGCAGACAGTCCCCGGCGGTTCGGACGCCACGCGTGGTGGGAGGTCCGAGCCGTCCGGGGACTGCTGCAGAAGGCGGTGAGGTCAGGCGCGCTTGTACGTCGAGGTCGCGGCGGCGCGCTGCCAGGCGTCCAGCTCGGCCCGCAGGGTGTCGATCTCGGCCTCCAGCTCGGCCACGCGCACGATCGCCTCGGCGGCGCGGGTGTCGCTCTGCTCCAGCAGCTCGCCGAGCCTCTTGCCCTCGACCTCGGCGACGTCGGCACGACGGGCCTCGGCGCTCATCTTGAGCGTCGCGGTGGCCGCGCGCTCGAGCGCCTTGCCCAGCTCGGTCTCCAGCTGCCCGATGGTCTCCTCGCGCTCGGTGATGCGCGCCTTCATCGAGTCGGCGAACGCCACGTTCTCCGCCGTACGACGGGCGGTGATGTCGCGGTAGGCCTGCGCCTGGCGGGCCCGGTCCTCGGCGGCCTCGTGCCGGGAGGCCATCAGCTCGGAGTGGGTGATCCGGGTGGAGGCAGCACCGAGCACGACAGCAGCAAGCGCGGAGAGCAGGACCAGGGTTGACTGGCCAGTGGCGATCGACCCGAGTACCAGGGCGGCCGCGATCAGGAGCAGCGCCGAGGCGACCACCAGGCGCGTGCTGCGCTGGCGTCGGCGGGCACTGGTACGAGCAGACGGGGAAGTCATGAGCCTCAGGTTAAGGGTGAGGGTCGGACTTCGGGACGCGACACGCGCGCTCAAGCAACTTGCCGGTAATAAGTATGCCCGCTGCGCCTGCCGCAGCCACCAGGGAACGGACCATCCGGGTCTGCGCCAGCTCGGCCGGGGAGCCGAGCCAGGAGACCGCGTAGCCGACGTAGCAGCCGGCGACCAGGGCCCCGACCAGCATGCAGGCCCGGGCCAGCACCAGTCGGTTGACCGCCCGGCGCGCCTCGAGGTGCTCGCGACGCACGTGCACCGCCCGCCAGGTGACCAGGGCCAGACCGCCGAGGATGGCGGTCACGAAGAAGAGGACCGCGCCCTGGGTCCAGCCCACCACCGGTGCGGTACCGCTCATCTGCTCCGCGACCGGGTGCCAGGCCCAGCCGCCGGCCAGACCCAGCACGATGGCCGCGACGACCGGACCGGGGCCCAGCGGAGCCAGCCGCCCGGGCGGCGTCGACTCCGGCTCGGGCTCGGGCGCCTCGGGCGGCTCGGAAGAGTCCCTCACCAGCGTGCCCTACTGCAGCTCGAGGCTGAGGTCCTCGCGCCTGGTGACGCCGGACAGGTCCACCTTGTCCAGCAGCTGGGCCACGGGACCGTGGTCCAGCAGCACGGCGTCGGGCTCGAGGTCGTGCCAGGGCTTGAGGACGAAGCCGCGCTCGTGGGCACGGGGGTGCGGCAGCACCAGCATGTCGTCGTCGGCGCGGCGGTCGCCGACCTGGATCAGGTCGACGTCGAGGGTCCGAGGGGCGTTGCGCACGTCGCCGCGCTCGCGGCCGAAGGCCGACTCGATGGCCAGCGCCCGCTCCATCAGGCGGTGCGCGGGCAGCGTGGTGTCGAGCAGCACGATCACGTTGAGGTAGGGCTTGGCCTCGGCGGGCGAGTCGACCGGGGCGGTCTCGTAGACGCCGGAGACGCTGGTCAACCACACCTCGGGGGTGTCCGCCATGGCGTCGAGGGCGCCCTGCAGCGCGGTCAGGCGCTCTCCGAGGTTCGAACCCAGGGCGACGACCACCCGACGGATGGGGTGCATCTCGCCGGTCAGGGAGTCGGCGTCGACGATGTGGGGATTGGGGGTCTCGGTCACGAGTCGGTCCTCTTGTTCCTGGTGATGGTCAGCGCCACGTCCCGAAACGTGGCGTCGATGGGTGCATCCGGCTTGTGGACGGTCACCCGCGCCCATTCAACACGGTCGTCGCCGAGGGCGACATTCGCGAGCCGGTCGGCAAGCCTCTCGATCAGGTCGACCGGATCGGTCTCCACCGCGGTCTTGACCTTGGCCACGAGACTCCCGTAGTCCACGGTGTCCCGCAAGTCGTCCGAGGCAGCCGCCGGAGCGGTGTCCAGGCCGAGCGTGAGATCGATGAGGAACACCTGGCCCTCGCGGCGTTCGAAGTCGAAGACCCCGTGGTGGCCGAAGGCCTCGATCCCTGCGATGGTCAGCTCGTCGGTCATCCCTGCTCCTGACTCAGTCTCTGCCACACGGCCAGCGCGTCTGCGGTGGCTCGCACGTCGTGCACGCGGAGCGCCCAGACGCCCCGCTGGGCCAGCAGCACCGCGAGCGCCACCCCGGCGTACTCCCGCTGGGCAGGCGGAGGTACGCCGTCCGGCCCGGCGAGGAGCTGCCCGAGGAACGCCTTGCGGCTGGCACCGACCAGGACGGGCCGTCCCAGGGCCTGGAGCCGCGCAAGGCCGGCGAGCAGCTCCCAGTTCTGCTCCGTGGTCTTGGCGAAGCCCAGGCCGGGGTCCAGGATCACCCTCGACTCCGGCACCCCGGCCTCGGCCAGGGCCTCCAGGCGAGCCTCGAGCTCACGGCAGACGCCGGCCACGACGCCGTCGGGGTAGCTGGTGAACTGCGTCATGTGGTGGGCGTGGGCCCGCCAGTGCATCGCCACGTAGGTGGCCTGCGACCCGGCGATCACCTCGAGCATCCCCGGGTCGGCCAGGCCGCCGCTCACGTCGTTGACGATGGTGGCGCCGGCGTCCAGCGCGGCGGCGGCCACCTCGGCGCGCATGGTGTCCACCGAGACCACCGCCCCGGCGGCGGCGAGGTCGGCGATGACGGGCACCACCCGGTCGAGCTCCTCGGCCACCAGCGGCCTGGTGGCCCCCGGCCGGGTCGACTCGCCCCCGATGTCCAGGATGTCGGCGCCGTGCGCCAGCAGCTCGCGACCGTGCGCCACGGCCGAGGCGTGGTCGTCCCAGCGGCCACCGTCGGAGAAGGAGTCCGGGGTCACGTTGACCACGCCCATGACCAGCGGTCGACCGCCCCGGTCCGAGAGGGTCACCGGGTCCCGGACCGGATGAGGGCCATCGCCTCCGAGCGGGTCGCCGCGTTGTGCATGATGCCGCGGACCGCGGAGGTGATGGTGCGGGCTCCGGCCTTGCGCACCCCGCGCATGGTCATGCACAGGTGCTCCGCCTCGATCACCACGATCACCCCGCGGGCCTCCAGGAGCTCCACCATGGCGTCGGCGACCTGGGTGGTGAGCCGCTCCTGGACCTGGGGCCGCTTGGCGAAGACGTCGACCAGGCGGGCCAGCTTGGACAGGCCGGTGATCTTGCCCGACTCCGCCGGGATGTACCCGACGTGGGCCACCCCGGTGAAGGGCACCAGGTGGTGCTCGCACATGGACCACAGCTCGATGTCGCGGACCAGCACCATCTCGTCGTGCCCGATGTCGAAGGTGGTGGTCAGCACGTCCTCGGGGCGCTGGCGCAGACCTTGGGTGAGCTCGGCGTAGGCCCGGGCCACCCGGGCCGGCGTCTCCCGCAGGCCCTCGCGGTCGACGTCCTCGCCGATGGCGGCCAGCAGCTCGCGCACCGCCGCCTCGGCTCGTGCGTGGTCGAACTCCGGGACGTCGGCCGCATCGCGTGCCGCCAGCCCGATGCGGTCGGTCACGCGGACGGGGTGGGAGGTTGGGGGGCGCTGCCGCCGGGCTCCACGCCACCGTGGATGTCGCCGCCGCTGCTGGGCGGGGTGAGGATCACGCCGCCCTCGCCCTCGGGCATGGTCGCACCGTTGGCACCGGCGCGGGCGCGGTCGCGGATCTCCTGCGGGATCTCCACCGGCGGGATGTCCGACGGGGTGCGCTGCGGCGAGCCGGTCCAGGCCGGACGGGTCGGCCGGCGACGCAGCGGCTCGAAGATCCGCGAGATCTCGGCCTTGTCCAGCGTCTCCTTGTCCATCAGCTCCAGCACCAGGGCGTCGAGGACGTCCCGGTTCTCCTCCAGGATGTCGAAGGCCTCCTGGTGGGCGTTGGCCAGCAGCTTCTTGGTCTCGTCGTCGACTGCCGCCGCGACGTCCTCGGAGTAGTTGCGCTGGTGCCCCATGTCGCGACCCAGGAAGGGCTCGCCCTGGGTGTCGCCGAGCTTGATGGCGCCCAGGCGCTCGGTCATGCCGTACTGGGTGACCATGGCCCGGGCCAGGCTGGTGGCCTTCTCGATGTCGTTGCCGGCCCCGGTGGTGGGGTCGTGGAAGACCATCTCCTCCGCGGCCCGGCCGCCCAGCATGTAGGCGAGCTTGTCGAGCATCTCGCTGCGCGTGGTGGAGTACTTGTCCTCGTCGGGCAGCACCATCGTGTAGCCCAGGGCCCGTCCGCGCGGCAGGATCGTCACCTTGTGCACGGGGTCGGTGCCCGGCAGCGCCGCCGCCACCAAGGCGTGGCCGCCCTCGTGGTAGGCGGTGATGAGCTTCTCCTTCTCGCCCATCAGCCTGGTGCGGCGCTGCGGACCCGCGATCACGCGGTCGATGGCCTCGTCGAGGGTCTCGTTGGTGATCATCTTCTGGTTCGTGCGGGCGGTCAGCAGGGCCGCCTCGTTGAGCACGTTGGCCAGGTCGGCACCGGTGAAGCCGGGGGTACGTCGGGCCACGCTGATCAGGTCGATGTCGGGTGACATCGGCTTGCCGCGCGAGTGCACCTTGAGGATCATGTGGCGGCCGTTGAGGTCCGGGGCGTCGACCTGGATCTGCCGGTCGAAGCGGCCCGGGCGCAGCAGCGCGGGGTCGAGCACGTCGGGACGGTTGGTCGCCGCGATCAGGATGACCCCGCCGCGGACGTCGAACCCGTCCATCTCCACCAGCAGCTGGTTGAGCGTCTGCTCCCGCTCGTCGTGACCGCCGCCCATGCCGGCACCGCGGTGCCGTCCGACAGCGTCGATCTCGTCGATGAAGACGATCGCGGGGGCGTTCTCCTTGGCCTGCTCGAACAGGTCGCGCACCCGGGAGGCGCCGACCCCGACGAACATCTCCACGAAGTCGGAGCCGGAGATGGAGTAGAAGGGCACGCCGGCCTCACCGGCCACCGCGCGGGCCAGCAGCGTCTTACCGGTGCCGGGCGGGCCGTAGAGCAGCACACCCTTGGGGATCTTGGCGCCGACTGCCTGGAACTTGGCGGGCTCCTGGAGGAACTCCTTGATCTCGCCGAGCTCCTCGATGGCCTCTTCGCAGCCCGCGACGTCACCGAAGGTCGACTTGGGCATGTCCTTGGAGATGAGCTTGGCCTTGCTCTTGCCGAACTGCATGACTCCGCGGCCGCCGCCGCCCTGGGCCTGGTTCATCAGGAAGATGAACAGCAGCACGATCAGCGCGAAGGGCAGCAGGGTGATCAGGATGGAGCCGAGCACGCTGGGCTGGGGGACCTCGGTCGTGTACTCCTTGATGTTCCCCTCGTCCACCTGCTGCTGGACCGCCTCCTCGATGCCGTCCTGGGTCCCGTCGAGCCAGTAGGCCACCACCTTGTCCGACCCCTTGCGGGCGCCGTCGTCCAGTGTCGCGCGGATCTCCTGGTCACCGTCGACGAAGGTGACCTCGTCGACCTTGCCGTCGGCGATGTAGGCGTTCATCTCCGAGGTGGTGATCTCGTCGTACCCGTCGTTGGGCGCGAGGAACTGAATGGCCAGCAGAACGCCGAGTGCGGCAATGACCATCCACAGCCAAGGACCCTTGAAAATACGCTTCACGGACTTCTTTCAGATGGGGGCGAGCGGAGTGCTTCGAACTGAAACGGTACCTGTCCGACCCCAGCGTGCTCTAGGAGTAGACGTGCGGGGCCAGGGTGCCGATGTCGCGCAGGTTGCGGTACCGCTCCTTGTAGTCCAGGCCGTAGCCGACCACGAACTCGTTGGGGATGTCCCAGCCGACGTACTTCGGCTCCACCGGCATGGCGAGCGCCTCGGGCTTGCGCAGCAGGGTCGCGATCTCGATGGAGGCGGGGTTGCGGGTGCTGAGGCTGTTGACCAGCCAGCTGAGGGTGAGGCCGGTGTCGATGATCTCGTCCACGATCAGCACGTGCCGGCCGCTGATGTCGGTGTCGAGGTCCTTGAGGATCCGCACCACGCCGCTGGACTTGGTGCCGGCGCCGTAGGAGCTGATCGCCATCCAGTCCATCTCGACGTGGATCGGCAGTGCGCGGGCGAGGTCGGCCATCACCATCACCGCGCCGCGGAGCACCCCGACCATCAGGACGTCGCGACCTTCGTAGTCGGCGGCGATCTGCTGGGCCATCTCGCGGAGCCGATCCTGGATGTCAGCCTCGGTGAAGAGGACGTTGACCAGATCGTTCTCGACGTGGGTCGATTCCATGCGGCGGACAATACCTTGCAGCCCTGCTGCTCAGTCCGTCCGCTCGAAGACGACCGCACCCGCCGACCGCC
The DNA here is from genome assembly GCF_002930065.1 of Nocardioides sp. 616. Classification (NCBI taxonomy): domain Bacteria; kingdom Bacillati; phylum Actinomycetota; class Actinomycetes; order Propionibacteriales; family Nocardioidaceae; genus Nocardioides; species Nocardioides sp. 616. Next base: position 349,214 of record NZ_POAG01000010.1, read on the forward strand.
GTGCCCGCAGATGGCCCGGCAGGTCGATCCACTTCTGCCCGTGCCAGCCGGTGACCAGGGCGTCCAGGGCCAGCACGTGACCGGAGAAGAGCTCCGCGTCCAGCGCCCCGGCACGCAGCGCGGCCAGCCGCAGCACCCGGCGGCGTACGGCGGCCGGCTGGGCGGCCAGCACGGCCACCGCGAGGGCGTCCGGGTCGGCGAGCGCGCTCACCGCGATCTCGTCCAGCGCCTCCATGTCTGTGCGCAGCGAGTCCGCGGTGCGGGCCAGCGTCTCGGCGACCCCGGGGCCGAGCTCGCGCTCCAGCACCGGCAGTACGTCGTGGCGCACCCGCGCCCGCAGGAACCGCGGGTCGGTGTTGTGCGGGTCGCGCCAGAACTCCAGGCCCTGGGCCGCGCACGCCGCCTCGGTGTCCGAGCGACGCAGGTCCAGCAGCGGGCGCAGGTAGCGGCCGAATCCCCGGCGCATGCCCGCGATGGAGCGTCCACCGCTGCCCCGGGCCAGCCCCATCAGCACGGTCTCGGCCTGGTCGTCGAGGGTGTGGCCGAGCAGGACCGCCGCGGCGGCGAACCGCTCGGCGACCTGGTCCAGCACGGCGTACCGGGCCTCGCGGGCCGCCGCCTCCGGTCCGCTGCCCTCGCCGTCGACCCGCACCCGGATCCCGACGGTCTCGGCCACCCCGAGCTCGGCCATCTGCTCGACCACGCGGGCGGCCTGGGCCTGTGACCCCTCCTGCAGCCCGTGGTCCACGGTGACCCCCACGACCTGCCAGGGCCGGTCCCGGGCCTCGAAGACCGTGGCGGCCAGCAGGGCCAGCGAGTCCGCCCCGCCGCTGCAGGCCACCAGCACCGGGGCACCGACGCGCACGGCAGGCGCGTCCGCCAGGGCCCGGCGTACCGCCAGGCGCACCGCGGCGACCGCGGGATGGGGACCCATCGCCGGTCAGCCGTGGACGCGGGAGATCCAGGCCTGCGGCTGGTGGATCTCGTCCTTGGTCGGCAAGTTCGCCGGCTCGGCCCAGACGGCGTTGAAGTCGGCCATGCCGACCTTGTCGACCACCTGCCGGACGAACGCGGCGCCGTCGCGGTACTGCGCCATCTTGGCGTCCAGCCCCAGCAGTCGACGGAGCAGCCGGTCCAGGGTCCCGACGCCGCCGCGGCGCACGTTGAACTTCTGCCTGATCTCCGACACCGACGGGATCACGCTGGGACCCACCCCGTCCATCACCACGTCGGCGTGGCCCTCCAGCAGCGACATCACGCCGGTGACCTGGTCCAGGACTGCCCGCTGCTCCGGCGTGCCGAGCACGCCCATCAGCCCCGCGCCACCCTCACGGGCGCCGCGCACCAGCTCCGAGGCGCGGCGCACCAGGTCGGTGAGGACCACGTCGGGCTCCACCGTGCCGGTGATCTGCGACATCAGGGAGAACAGGTGCTCGCGCATCCAGGGCACGGCGGTGAACTGCACCCGGTGCGTCTCCTCGTGCAGGCAGACCCAGAGCCGGAAGTCGTGGGGGTCGGCGCCGATCTCGCGCTCCACGGCGACCACGTTGGGCGCCACCAGCAGCAGCCGTCCGGAGGGGGCGAAGAACGGGTCGAACTGCCCCAGCACCTTGCCGCCGAGGAAGCCGAGCAGCAGCCCGACCTCGGCGCCGGTGACCCGGGACCCCACGGCGTGGCCGAACCCGCCGGGTGCGCTCTTGCCGGTCATCAGCTTGCCGGCGAGCGGCTCGATGATGGTGGCGAAGCCGTCGGCGTTGGCCTGCACCCACCCGGCGCGGTCGACCACCAGCACCGGCGCCGTCGCCGAGCCGGCCTCGAGCCCGGTGAAGTCGCGGACCAGCCCGGTCGAGCGGGTGGCGCCGGCGCGCAGCTCGGCCACCACGGCGTCCGCCTGCCCGGCCCCGATCTCGGGGCCGTCACCGGCCACCCGGGAGCCGACCCGGACCGCGAGGTCCCAGTCGATCATCGGGGTGCCGCCCTGCGGTGTGTCCTGGCTCATGCAGCGACCCTAGCCAACGGCCCGGCACCGGCACCCGGCCAGCGAGGCCGCCGCCTGGTCCAGCGCCTGGCGCGCGTCGAGGGTCGAGGCGGGCGCCACCTGGTCGGCGGCCAGCACGAACGCCATCGGGGTGCCGTCGAGGTCGGTGGCCAGCCCGGCCAGGGCGTGCACGCCGGTCAGGGTGCCGGTCTTGGCCCGCACCCGCCCCGGTCCCGCCGGGTCGCCGTCGACGAAGCGCCAGGTGAGCGAGCCGGAGAAGCCGGCCACCGGCAGCCCTTCGACCGCCGCCCGCAGCTCGGGGTGGTCCGGCGAGGCGGCCAGCCGGATCGCGGCCAGGAGCGTCTGGGCGCGCACCCGGTTCTCGCGCGAGAGCCCGGACCCGTCGTACACCTGGTCGGCGGAGACGTCGACCCCGAGCGCGGCCAGCGTGGACAGCACGCCGGCGGTCCCCGCGGCGGACGACCCCTCCCCCGAGGTGGCCAGCCCGACGTGCCGCGTCACCACCTCGGCCGCCTCGTTGTCGCTCACCTCGATCAGCCGCTGCACCACCTGGTCCAGCGGTGCCGAGGTGACCTCGGCCAGCTCGGGCGCGGCGGCGGAGGCCGTCACCTGAGTGGGCGCCCCGGCCACTCGTACCCCGGCGTCGGCCAGCGCGGCGGCGAACCGCTCCGCAGCGACGCGGGCCGGGTCGCCCACCCGGCCGTCGCCGTCCTCGTCACGGCCGCCGTCGACCCACAGCGAGGTGATCGGCGCGACGATCTCGTCCGGGACGTAGTCGGGCTGCCAGTGCGGGTTGTCCGCCGGCCCGGAGAACAGGGAGGTGTCGTAGCTCAGGCGCACCTTGCGCCGCGGACGGTCGCCGGCCAGCAGCGCCTCGGCGGTCTCCCGGGCCAGGGTCACCACGTCCGCCTGGTCGGGCTGGCCCCCGTCAGCCACCGGCTCGCTGGCCAGGTAGGGATCTCCTCCGCCCACCAGCACGATGTCGCGCGGTCGCTCGCCCTGGACCACCCGGGTGGAGAACGTGGTCTCGGGGCCGAGCGCCTCGAGGGCCGCGACCGCGGTGAGCAGCTTGGTGGTGGAGGCCGGCACCACGGTCCCACTCCCCCGGGAGTACGCCGGGGGGCTGCCGGCGAGGTCGGCCACCAGCGCGACGACGTGCCCGCCCAGGTCGTCCTGGCGCAACGGCCCGCGCAGGGCGCGCCGGACCGCGCCAGGGTCCAGGGGTGCGACCAGGGCGGGCGGGACCGTCCTCACCGGCGCCGGCTCGGGCAGGTTCAGACCCGCCGGCGGCTCGACTGCGGCACCGGTCGGCGCCTCCCAGCCGAGGTGGCGAGGACCCCAGTCGCCCCGGTCCGCCGCGACCCCGGCGGAGAGCAGTGCCAGGACCAGCAGCACCGGTAGCCAGTGCGCGACCCGACCTGGGCCGCGATAGCGCCCCCGAGTGCGGCCCGCGTCACGTCTCGACACCTGTGTATTCCTCCCCGAGTGTGTGGATGCAGCCATTGTGCGGGACACTGACCCCCATCGGCGCCTTCGGCCTGCTTTACCGCGGCGGACGCCGTCCCCATACACGCGATGATGACGAGGTGAAGTGACGTGCTGGAGTTCGACGTGCTGGTCGAGATCCCCAAGGGCGAGCGCAACAAGTACGAGGTCGACCACAACAGCGGCCGGCTCCGCCTGGACCGGATGCTGTTCACCTCCACGGCGTACCCGGCCGACTACGGCTACATCGAGAACACCCTCGGCCAGGACGGCGACCCTCTCGACGCGCTGGTCCTGCTGGGCGCCCCGACCTTCCCCGGCTGCCTCATCGCCTGCCGCGCCATCGGCATGTTCCGGATGACCGACGAGGCCGGCGGCGACGACAAGGTGCTCTGCGTCCCGACGCACGACCCGCGGATGGCGCACCTGCAGGACATCGGCGACGTCTCCAAGTTCGACCGCCTGGAGATCCAGCACTTCTTCGAGGTCTACAAGGACCTCGAGCCCGGCAAGTCCGTCGAAGGCGCCGACTGGGTCGGTCGCGAGGAGGCGATCGCCGAGGTGCACGCCTCGTTCGAGCGGTTCAAGACCGAGGGCCACGGCGACGACGTGGCCAACCTCGCCGACGACAGCCTGGGCGAGAACGCCTGACGCACCCCACCAGCACGCCACTCGGACGCCCTGACTCAACGAGTCGGGGCGTTCGTGGTCTCACCGTGTTCGCGCTCGCCCGTCGGCCAGTCAGCCAGTCAGCCAGTCAGCCAGTCATCCGAGCACAGTCGCCGCTGAGCCGTCACTATGGCCTCGAGCTGCGCCGTGTCGGGTGGGACGATAAGCAGCCGGTGTTCCGTCCCATCCGGCACGCCTGGCGCGTCGAGGGTCGCCCCCGGCACGCACCCCCAGCCGCGGCCTGACCCCGTGCGGAATACGGCAGATGAGTGCGTTTAGCCTTTCAGTGCGGCAGCCCGCTACCAGTTCTCGCCTCGGTTGTGGCCGATCCAAGCGTCCGCGTGTTCGGCGCGGGTGGCGCGGACGTGCGTCGTCGGGCGTAGGAGACGGTGACTGCGGCGAGCATTGGTCCCCAGGCGATCAGCGGCAGGTACAGCAGGCCGACAACGTGGACTCCTGCCGGCGTCATGTCGGTGTGTGGGACGCTCCACCAGAAAAGCAGTTGAGTCCACAGGAGGATGAGGGCGACCGCGCCCGCCGATGCCACTATGACGACCGGTCGCGTGCGGACGGGGCGACCGCCGAAGCGGGGCACCCAACGCGGTACGACTTCGCCCCACGGCTGCACGAGGCCGAGGGTGAGCAGTGCGGCAGCTTCGCTGATCACACTGAGGACCACCAGGTAGACCAGGCCGGATCCGGTGGGGTCGAGGTCGGTGAGCCCTTGCTCGGTGAACCCGCCGGAGAAGCCGAGGACGAGAGCGAGCCTCCACAGGGCGGAGGGCAGCGGTGTGAGCGCCGCGGCGTGCGCCGCCACGCGAGCCCATCGCGGAGGGGGCTCCGCGGCTAGACGGAGGCTCTGGACGCTTTCCGCGGAAGTCACAATCGGACACTAGGAGCCGCGGCGACGTCGTCCTAATCACCCACTCTCGCTTCTGACGTATGTCTTGGAACGGTGCGCCCATGGCTGGGAGCCCAGGACCTGGCCATTGGACAATCGCAACTTGTGTAGCGGTGTCACCAGGCGTCCCACGGGCTGTCGGTCACGGCTGCATTTTCGCGCACGTCCGCTCATCGGCTACTTGTCTCATTGACCCAGGACCGGTGCCGCAGCCGGGTCCAGTCTCGTCCGCAAATGGGACACACCTACTTAGCTATCTGGCCGACTGCGGCCGACGTCCGCTATCTGCGCCGGCTGTAGCGGACGTCGCCGTTGGGCAGGCGTTGGTGCAGGTAGCGATCGTCGTGGATGCGGTGGTGGTGGAAGGAGCAGAGCAGGAGCGCGTTGTCGAGGTCACTGGCGCCTTCCCGGGACCAGGGGACCAGGTGGTGCGCCTCGCACCAGGTAGCCGGGATGGTGCACCCGTCGGCGCGGCACTGCTGGTCCCTGAGCGCCAGCGCCTTGCGCTGCGCCGGTGAGAAGAGCCGGGCGGTGCGGCCCAGGTCGAGTGGTTCGGACTTCGTGCCGAGGACCGCCGGAACGAGATCTGCGGTGCACGCCAGGCGCCGGGCCTGAGCGGCGCTGATGGTCTCCCCGCCGGCCAGGGTGCCCACGCCCAGACCTTTCAGCAGGTCGGACAGGTCGATGGTGATGACCAGCTGGGTGGCGGCACCGCCGTGCAGCGGCAGTCGCGACGGGTCGAGCCCTTCCAGGAGGGAGCAGAACGCGTGTCCGAGCCGCAGGTCGCAGGGCACCGACTCCCCGGTGGCGTCGCCCGCCGTCCCGCGAGGGTTGGTGAAGGCCTCCAGGGTGGTGACCAGACGAGTGGCGACGTGGGCGGGGACGCGTGCCTTCACCAGCGTGGTGCCGTCGCCCAGGTCGCGGGTGCTCAGGGAGGTGACCCGACGGGCGTGCCGGTCCTGGTCGGCCAGCCTCCGACCCTCGGCGTCCTCGTCGAGGTGCGGGGCGATGACATGGAGGATCCGAGCGCCGAGCCGGGCCAGCTCGCGAGGCCCGAACACGGCGGCCTGCTCGAGCAGGTGGGCCTGTGCCAAGGCGAGGACCTCGGCACGCTTGTCCGGGGTCACCGGCGGCGCCACCCGGGCGTCCGCGGCCAGGTCTGCGAGCACCCGGTCCAGGTCGCCGAGCGCGCGGGCGATCACGTGCCCCTGGTCGGTGTTCACCGCGCCGGTCTGCAGCGCGGCGCCCAGGTCGCGCCACCGCTCGTCGCAGTCCAGCGCGAGGCGCTGCAACCGGCGGTGATGGTCTCGGTCCCGCCGGGTGCGGTGGGTCATCCAAGACGCGACGTCGCGGTGCCCCTCGGCGGCCGCCACCTCGCCGGAGGCCGCCATGACCCGGGTCTGCAGCACCGTCACCCGCGACGTCAACCGGTCCAGGAGCAGCAACGCCTCGCGCTGGGCGGTCACGCCCATGAACATCGGGTCGAGCGCGGCCACCTCGTCCAGGGCCCGGTCGATGACCGCCGCGCATCCCAGGATGGGGTGGGGCTCTTCGGGGGTCACGGACCAGCTCATGACCAGAATCTACGCTCGACCTCCGACAGTTCTGACCTGTATTCGATCAGCCGTTCGAACGCGAGAATGGACCCGCCCTGGCAACTGGCCGCGCCCTAGGATGCATCGCGCTCAGTGGTCTGCGACAGGATGGTGCACATGCGCCACGTGACCGACAGCGAACGTCGGCGGCGGCTCGCCCGCCGCCACGCGCTGGCACCTGGGCATCGCGTCAAGAGCGCTGAGGCAGCGACGCGAGCCATGACGGTCCTGCACGCCACGGAGTCGCCGAGCGTCTACCTCTCCCTCTGGGCGCGCGTCGACGGGCTCAGGGTCGAGGACGTCGACCGTGCGCTGTACCAGGACCGCACCCTGGTCAAGCAGCTCGCGATGCGTCGTACCCTGTTCGTCTTCCCCCGGGACCTGCTGCCCGCAGCCTGGGGAAGCGCGTCGGCGCGGGTGGCCGCCGCCCATCGGGTCCGCCTCGGCAAGGACGCCGAGCTCGGCGGGCTCACCGAGGACGGTGCCGCCTGGGTCGATGCCGCCGAGAGGGCCACGCTCGCCCATCTCGCGGACGGTGTCGAGCGCTCCGCGCAACGGCTCCGCGCGGAGGTGCCGGCGCTCGCCGGCCGGATCGAGATGTCGCCGGGCACGTCATACGGCGGCAACAACCCGATCGCACCGCGACTGCTCACCCAGCTCGGGGTGGAGGCGAAGATCGTGCGCGGCCACAACGGCGGCCACTGGCGCACCGCCCGGCCCCAGTGGACCACGATGGCGGCCTGGCTCGGCGAGGTGCCCGAACCGGCCACGGAGCGAGAGGGGTACGCGGAGCTGGTTCGGCGCTGGCTCGCGACGTTCGGTCCCGGCACTGAGGCCGATCTGGTGTGGTGGCTGGGCTCGACGAAGTCGGCTCTGCGCGCCGCCCTCGCCGACGTGGCCGCGGTCGAGGTCGGGCTGGACGGCGGCGGCACCGGCTGGGTGCTGCCCGACGACCTCGAACCGGAGCCGGACGTCGAGCCCTGGGGCGCGCTGCTGCCGGTGCTCGACCCGACGGTGATGGGCTGGAAGGAACGGAGCTTCTACCTCGGCACGCACGGACCGCTGTTGTTCGACACCAACGGCAACGCGGGGACGACCGTCTGGCTGGACGGCCGGATCGTGGGCTGCTGGGTGCAGGACCCGGACGGCGTCGTGGTGATCAACCTGCTTGAGGACGTCGGCGCCGACACCCGCGCCGCGCTGGATCGGGAGGCGGAGCGGCTCACCACCTGGCTCGAGGGCCACCGGGTGAGCACTGTCTACCCGTCCAGCGCGATGAAGGAGACGTTGATTTCCTGACCCGCGAGAGTCAGCCGTCGACGCCCGCCGCCTCGTGCGACAGCAGCTCCTCCGAGCGCAGCACCACCCGCGGGATCGCGAACGCGTCCACCAGGTCGACCGCGATCGGCCGGACCTTGCGGCACAGCGCGTTGACCTCCTTGGTGATCGCCTTGGAGCGGGCGATGCTGAGCCGACCGTGCTCCATGAACCACGCCCGGTCGGCCTCGATGGTGGTCAGCGCGAAGAGGTCGCAGAGCAGGTTGAGCGCGACCTTGTTGTCCCCGTCCGGCAGCGCCGCCGTCTTGGCGACGAAGGCCTCCAGCACCAGTCGCTCCACGTGCGCGCGGGCCGCGGCGATCACGTGGTCCTGGACCTCGGAGAAGACGGTGCCCGGGTTGCCGCCGCCGCCCACGCCGGCCCGGATCCGGCGGGCCACCCCGCCCAGCATGTGCTCCTCGCGGAAGCGCAGCATCGCCAGCTGGTAGTTCGGGTCGAGCAGGCCGGCCTCCTGGTCCCACTCGTCCCCTCCGGGCAGGACGTCCTTGATCCGCTCCAGCAGCTTGTGCACCGCGGTCTTCTCCAGCACGGTCTCCACCGCGAGCCCGGCGACGAAGCGCACCATGCCGAACTGGTCCATCTCCTCGAACTCGCCGGAGTAGTCGGTGAGCAGGCCCTTGGCCACCAGCTGCAGCAGCACGTGGTTGTCGCCCTCGAAGGTGGTGAACACGTCCGTGTCGGCCTTGAGCGCCTGGAAGCGGTTGGTGGAGAGATAGCCGGCGCCACCGCAGGCCTCGCGGCACTCCTGGATGGTGCGGGTCGCGTGCCAGGTGCCGAGCGCCTTGGTGCCCGCGGCCGCGGACTCCAGCTTGCGCCGGGCCTCCTCGTTGTCGGTGATGCCGGAGAAGACGTCGTGCAGCTGTCCGGCCACCACCTCCTGGGCGAAGTGCATCGCGTAGGTGCGGGCCAGCAGCGGCAGCAGTCGGCGCTGGTGCATGCCGTAGTCCAGGAGCAGCTGCTCGGTACCCGGGTCGGCAGCCTCGAACTGGCGACGCTGGTCGCCGTACCGAATGGCGATGGCCATGGCGACCTTGGCCGCGTTGATGGCGGCGCCGCCGACCGAGACCCGGCCCTGGACCAGGGTGCCGAGCATGGTGAAGAACCGGCGGTTGGCGCTCTCGATGGGGCTGGAGTACACCCCCTCGGGGCTGACGTCGGCGAACCGGTTCAGCAGGTTGGTGCGCGGGATGCGCACCCCGTCGAACCAGAAGCGGCCGTTGTCGACGCCGTTGAGGCCCATCTTGGGCCCGCAGTCCTCGATGCGCACGCCGGGTGCCGGGCGGCCGTCGACGCGGACCGGTACGACGAACGCGTGCACCCCGTGGGAGGTCCCGGCCACCTCGAGCTGGGCGAAGACCACCGCGAGCTCGGCGTGCTTGGCCGCGTTGCCGATGTAGTCCTTGCGTGCGGACTCGGTGGGGGTGTCGATGACGAACTCGTCGGTCTCGGGGTCGAAGCGTGCGGTGGTCCTCAGCGCCTGCACGTTGGACCCGTGGCCGGTCTCGGTCATCGCGAACGAGCCCATCAGCTCACCGGAGACGATGCCTGCCAGCCACGCGTCGTGGTGCGCCTCGGTGCCGAGCTGGAGGATCGCGCCGCCGAAAAGACCGAACTGCACGCCCACCTTGACCAGCACCGACAGGTCGCCGAGGCCGAGCGTCTCGAACGCCGCGATGGAGGCACCGATGTCGCCGCCGCCGCCGTACTCCTTCGGCAGGCCCATGCCGGTCTGACCGGTGGCGGCCATCTCGACCACCACCTCCTTGACCCGCTCGCGGAAGGCGTCGCTGCTCATGGTCTCGGCATCGCTGAGGATGTCGGCGTAGTCGACCAGGTTGTCGCGCACCAGGTTGCGCACCTCGGCGTACTTCCCGTCCAGGATGCGCGTCAGGCCCTCGACCTCGACCACCGGTTGGCGGTACCCCTTGTCCTGGAGGTCCTTGTCTGCACTGTTGGTGGCCGCTGCGGCAGTCTCGGTCGACATGGGCAGAACCGTACCTGCGGCGCGATGAGGGGGTAGGCACATGGGCAGGCTGGTCTACGCGGCACTGACGTCGCTCGACGGCTACGCGGCGGACGAGGAGGGCCGCTTCGACTGGGCCGCCCCGGACGCCGAGGTGCACGACGCCGTCAACAAGCTGCAGGCCGGGGTCTCGACCATGCTGCTGGGACGCCGGATCTACGACGTGCTGGTCGCCTGGGAGACGGTGCCGTCCACGGTCACCGAGCCCGGCGGCACGGACGTCTCGCCCCAGGAGCGGGACTACTCGACGCTGTGGCACGGCTGCGACAAGGTGGTCTTCTCGGCCACCCTGGCCGAGCCACCCAGCGCCCGCACCCGGATCGTGCGCGACCTGGACCCCGACGAGGTACGCCGGCTGAAGGCGGAGTCGCCGGGAGACCTCGCCATCGGCGGCCCCACCCTGGCCGGGCAGGCGCTGGCGGCCGGGCTGGTGGACGAGGTCCACCTGTTCGCCTTCCCGGTGCTGGTGGGCGGCGGGCTGCGCGCGCTGCCCTCCGGCCTGCGGGCCGAGCTGAGACTGCGCGAGGCCCGCAGGTTCGATTCGGGGGTGGTGCACTCCGGGTACGACGTGGTCCTGTCGTAGCCTCACCTGCGTGAGCGCGACCGGAGCCGACCAGGAGACCCCGTTCGGACGGCTCGCCTACAACTTCTCCATCGTCGGGACCCAGAAGTCCGGCACCTCCACCCTGTCGGGCACCATCTCCCAGCACCCGCTGGTGTGCCGCCCGCCGCGCAAGGAGGCGCACTTCTTCAACGACGAGGAGTACGACTGGGCGCACCCGGACTACGAGCGCGACTACACCGCGCCCAAGCGGGCCCGGATCCACCGCATGGTGGGGGACTCGACGCCGGTCTACCTGATGTGGCCCCAGGCGCTGGAGCGGATGGCGGCGTACAAGCCGGACATGCCGCTGATCGCGGTCTTCCGCGACCCGATCGAGCGGCTCTTCTCCCACTGGACGATGCTCCGCAGCCGCAACGACGCCTGGCCCGACTGGTCGGACTTCATCACCGAGTTCCGACCCAGCACCCTGCCCCTGGAGCTGCCCCCCGGCGAGCGGGCGATGCGCTACAAGCACATGTCCGGGGTGGCCCGCGGCTACTACGGCGCCCAGCTCGAGCACGGGTTCTCCGTCTTCGACCGCGACCAGTGGCTGCTCCTGGAGTTCCGCGAGCTGCTGCGCGACTACGACGTCGTGGTGGACAGGGTCACCGACCACCTGGGGCTGCCGCGGTTCGCCGAGCGGCCACCGCTGCGCAACCGGTACGCCGGGGCGGACCGGGTCACCGGCACGCCGCCGACCCCGGACGAGATCGCCGACCTGGCGACGCTGTACGCCGCCGACCTGTCGCTGTTCAACCGGCTCTCGGGCCTGGAGACGGCCCACTGGCCGACGAGCCGGATCCTCGCCGGCACCCTGGACCCGGCCGAGCTGGCCGAGAAGCTCTCCGCCCGGGTGGTCCCCCGCCCGTCCTGAGGCCCCGTCCTCGAGCCTCAGGGACGGGCGAAGAAGTTCGGCGCCTGCCAGTAGTACATCGACTCCCGGACCACCGGCCGCCCGGTGCGCGGGGCGTGGATGATCATCCCGCTGCCGGCGTAGAGGGCGACGTGGTAGATCGAGGACGGGCTGGACGAGGAGCCCCAGAAGACCAGGTCCCCGGGGACCAGGTCCGCAGCGCGGATCGGCGTCGAGGCGGTGTACTGCCCGACCGAGTAGTGCGGCAGCGAGACGCCACCGGCCTGCCAGGCGCCCGCCGTGAGGCCTGAGCAGTCCCAGGCGTTGGGACCTGCGGCGGCCCACTGGTAAGGATCGCCGATCTGCCGGGCCGCGAAGGCCACCGCGGCGGCAGCGCCGGTCTCCGGGGCCGGCGGGGTCGCCGGCGTCGGTGTGGGCGTGGGGGTGGGCGTGGGGGTGGGCGTCGCACTGGGCGTCGTACTGGGCGTCCGGGTCGGCGCCACCGTCGGGGCCGGCGTGGGCGTCGGCGTGGGCGTCGGCGTGGACCGCGGCGTGGGGGTCGGGGTGGACCGCGGGGTGGGCGTCGCAACGACGGTCGGGGTGGACCGCGGGGTCGGCGACGCGGTCGGCTTCTGGGTCGCCTTCTGGCTCTCCTTGGCCTGCTTCGCGGCAGCCTCCTGGGCCGCTGCCTGCTCCGCCGCCACCTGCTGGGCCGCCACCTGCTGGGCCGCCACCTGCTGGGCCGCCACCTGCTGGGCAGCCTCCTGAGCCGCCTGGCGCCGGCTCTCCTCCGCCGCGGCGGCCGCGGCGGCCGCCCGCTCCTCGAGCCGGGTCTGGCGCTGCCGGGCCAGGGAGACGCTGATGCCCTGCAGCTGGGCGAGCTCGCCGATCAGGCCGGCGCGCTGGACGGCGACCGCATCGGCCTCGGTCTGGGCGGCGTCGGCGGCCGCCACGGCGGTGCTCATGGCGGTCGCGGCCTCCTCCTCCAGCCGAGCGGCGCGGTCCTCGGCCTCGGTGGCCGAGGTCAGGGCACTGTCGGCCAGGGTGGAGGCGACCTGGAACGCCTGGTAGCGGGTCTCCAGGGCATCGACCGCGTTGTCGACGGTGGCCGAGCGCTCGAGGTAGGTCCCGATGCCGTCCGACTCCACCATCGCGACCATGCCGGCCACCTCGGGGGCCGACTCGTAGGAGCGGACCAGCGTCTGGCTGTAGGCCTCCTGCTGGAGCGCGACGTCGGCCGACGCGGAGTCGGCGGCGGTCCGGGCCTGCTCGGCACCTGCGCGGGCCTGCTCGAGCTCCCAGCTGGCGCGGTTGTAGGTCTCAGCCGCCTGCGCGGCGGCGATGGTGGCACCCTGCATGCGCTGGTCGGCGAGGACCAGGTCGGCGCGTACGGCGGCGAGGTCCCGGGCCTTGTCGTCCGCGGCCCGCTCGGCTGCGGCGACGTCGTCGGCGCTGGGGATCGGGTCGTCGGCGCCCTGGGCGCCTCCGGAGGCGGCGATCAGGAGCAGGATGCTGATTGTTCCGGCGAGAGCACTGCGGGTGCGCACGGGCGTTCCCCTTGCTGGTGAGCCTGCGCCGGAGAGAGAGCTCTCTCCCACGGCGATGTCTCGGGCGGCTTCCCCACCGTCCGAGACACAACAGGCACGTTAGTTCCCATTCGCCCCACAGGGAACATCTTTCCCAACAAAGTTATGCAACTGTCGGCGTGTCGTCTTGACTACTACACCGATGTAATTCGCTGGCGGCGCGACGTGCGCCCGCGTCTCACTCCCGGTCGGAGGAGTCCGCCGGCGACGCGCTCGCCGTCGGGATCTCGGCGGTCGCCGAGGTCGGATAGGAGCGCAGCCCGTGTTTGGTGAACTTCTGCCCCGACGCCAGACCGCCGACGTAGAAGGAGACCAGGGCGATCGCGATACCGGCGATGTCGTCGGCGACGTAGTGCCATCCGAAGTACAGGGTCGCGATCACGGTGAGGCCGAAGTTGACCCAGAAGACGATCTTCACGATCTGGTTGCGGACCGTGTACTGCACCATCAGCGCCACCAGCAGGGTCACCCCGGTGTGCAGGCTGGCGAACCCCGCCACGGACTGCACCGCACCCTCGACCCCGTCGTGGATGACCCCCTTGCGGGCATAGAACAGCGACTCCATCAGCGCGCTGGTCCCGCTCTCGGGGAGGTCGGCGTACAGCCACGGGTAGCGGAACCCCGGGCCCAGGGTGGGCAGCGCGTAGTACGACGCGGTGCCGAGGGTCCAGATCAGCACCTGCGAGGTGACGAACCAGTAGCCGAAGGCGATGTTGCGGGACCAGACCAGGAAGACCGCCACCCCGATCGGCACCAGCGGCAGGAACCACAGGTAGATGTAGGAGAGCACGTGCGCGCTGACCCCGGTGCCGAACATCGCGTGCAGCACGTTGGCCGGCTCGTGACCCATGAACATCGCCCGGTCGAGCACGTGCAGCTCGCGGTCGTACTTCTTGTCGCCGGTGATGAACGGCAGGAACGACTTGAGGTTCCGGTAGCTGACGTAGGTGACGTAGAAGCAGACGATCCCCAGCACGTTGAGCGTGAGCCGGTCCCGGTTCCAGTGGGTGTGCCAGCGCTTCTTCATGGCGGCCCAGCCCTGCACGGGGTGGCCCTTGGCCTCCCAGAAGTACCGCGGCAGCATGTCGGCCAGCAGCGCCGCGAACAGCAGCAGCGGCAGCCGGAGCCAGGACGGGCCCAGGAACCCCTCAGGGTCGACCAGGGGTCGATCCAGCGAGATCGACGCGGCCAGGGCGAGGACCCCCATCACGACGGTCACCCCGATGAGCAGGACATAGGCGCGGCGATACACCCCGGCAGTCTAGGGACCCGACGCTCACGCGTCCGAATCCGGTATCCGGGCGATACGGGACGCCTCCACCACCAGAGGCACCTGCTCCCCCACCGCCACCCGGGCATCGAGGCGGGCCACCGCGTGCAGCCGCCCGACCCCCGGCACGTCGACCTGGAGCCGCAGCAGCTCCGGCGTGCTGAGCACCGCGGTCACCGTGCCGGTCAGCCTCCCGGCGGGATCCACCACCAGGGCCGAGCGCCGCAGCGCCAGCAGCCCGCCCGGCTCCAGGCCCGCCGCGACCGCCATCCGACGCGCGGCATCGTCGCGCAGCACCCCGGCGTAGCCGAGGAACTCCGCGGTGACCGCGTCCACCGGCTCCGCCCACACCCCGGAGATGGGTCCCTGCTGCACGACCCGCCCCGAGAACATCACCGCGATGCGGTCGGCCACGATGAACGCCTCGTCGTGGTCGTGGGTGACCATCAGCGCCGTGGTCCCGGACTCGCGCAGGATCCTGGCCAGGTCGGCGGCCAGCGACTCCCGCAGCGCGGCGTCCAGCGCGGAGAGCGGCTCGTCGAGCAGGAGCAGCCGGGGCTGGACCGCGAGCGCCCGGGCCAGCGCCACCCGCTGCCGCTCGCCCCCGGACAGGGTGGCCGGCATCCGGTCGGCGTACCCGGCCAGCCCGACCAGCTCCAGCAGCTCGGCCACCCGCGCCGCGACCGTGGCGGGGGGGACCCGCCGCAGCCGCAGCGCGTAGCCCACGTTGCGGGCCACCGACAGGTGGGCGAAGAGCTGCCCGTCCTGGAACATCAGCGCGAACCCCCGCCGGTGCGTGGCACGCCCGGCCAGGTCCTCGCCGTCGAACCGGACCGTCCCGGCGCTGACCGGCTCCAGCCCGGCGATGCTGCGCAGCAGGGTCGACTTGCCGCACCCCGAGGGACCGAGCACGGCCAGCACCTCGCCCCCCGGCAGGTCCAGGGAGACGGAGTCGACGGCGACCAGGTCGCCGTAGCGCACGGAGACGTCGCGGAGGGAGAGGAGGGCAGCCATGTCGCTAGAAGGCTCCCACGGCCGGCACCCGCAGGCGCTCCACGGCGAGCATCACCGCGGCCGTGACGCCGGCCAGCAGCACCGACGCGGCCAGCGCCATGCCGTAGTTCATCTCGCCGGGATTGCCGATCAGGCGGAAGATCACCACCGGCACGGTCGGGTTCTCCTCCCGGGCCAGGAAGGAGGTGGCCCCGAACTCCCCCAGCGACGCCGCGAACGCGAAGCCGGTGGCGGCGAGCAGCGGCTTCCAGACCGCGGGGACGTCCACGGTGAGGAAGGAGCGCAGCGGGCCGGCCCCGAGCGAGGCCGCGGCCTGGCGCTGACGGTCGTCCAGGCCGGCCAGCACCGGGACCAGGGTGCGGACCACCAGCGGCAGCGCCACCAGCGCCTGGGCGATCGGCACCAGCAGCGCCGAGTCCCGCAGGTCCACCGGCGGCCGGTCCAGGGCGATCAGGAAGCCGAACCCGAGGGTGACCGCGGAGACTCCCAGGGGGAGCATGAACAGGCCGTCGAGCCAGGACCGCAGCCGGCGCTCGGCCCGGGTGTGGGAGCGACGCGTGACCATCACGGCCAGGACGAGCCCGAGGACCAGCGCCATCGTGGTCGCGTCGGCGGCGGTGCGCAGCGAGGTGGCCAGCGCCTGGGTCACCGGGACCAGCAGCGCCCGGTCCTCACCGGTCCCCGAGAGGGCCCGGTAGTTGCCCAAGCCCCACTCGCCCCCGACCCGCAGCGAGCCCACCACGAGGGTGACCAGCGGCGTCGCCACGAACACCACCAGCACCCCGGTCATCGCCAGCGCCGGGAGGTCGTGCCGGCTCGGGCGTCTCGGCGCCACGGCGCGACGCGACACGGTCGTGGCGCCGTTGCGGGTGCGGCCGGTGAGCACCAGCAGCCCGGTGATCAGCACCAGCTGCAGCACCGAGAGCGCGGCGGCCGCCTGCAGGTCGAACAGGGTGGTGGTGAGCAGGTAGATCTCGGTCTCCACCGTGGCGTAGCGCACCCCGCCGAGCACCAGCACGATCCCGAAGGCGGTGGCGCAGAACAGGAACACCACCGAGGCGGCGGAGACGATCGCGGGCCGCAGGGCCGGGAGGGTGACGGTGCGCAGCACCTGCCACGGCGAGGCCCCCAGCGCCGCCGCCGCCTCGCCCGGCCGCGGGTCCAGCCCCTCCCAGGCCGCCCCCACGGAGCGGATCACCACGGCTGCGTTGAAGAACGCCAGGCCCGCGACGATCGCGACCGGGGTACCGTCCAGGCCCAGGAAGCCCAGGGGCCCGGACTCACCGAGCAGCTGCCGGAAGGCGACCCCCACGACGACCGTGGGCAGCACGAACGGCACCAGCAGCACCGCTCGCAGCACGGCGCGTCCGGGCAGCGCGAGCCGGCTCAGCGCGTACGCCGCCGGCAGTCCCAGGAGCAGCGAGAGCGCGGTACCGGCCAGCGCGGAGCCCAGGGTGAAGGCCAGCACCCGCGCCACCCGGGGTCGGGCCAGCACCTGGAGCACGCCCGGGACGTCGAGCTGCCCGTCGACGACGAAGCCGCGGCTCACCATCGCGGCGACGGGCAGCACGAAGAAGACGCCGAGGACCAGCAGCGGCCCCGTTGCCAGGGCGCCCAGGACCAGCAGCCGCCGGGGCGGCCGCACCCCGCTCGCCCACTGAGGAGTCACTCGGTGGTGAGGTCGGTCCACCGCTGGAGCCACGTGTCCCGGTTGGCCGCAATGTCGGCGGGGTCGACCGTGTAGGGGTCCTCGGGGCGGGCGGCGTAGCGGGCCCAGTCCTCGGGCAGGTCCACGCCCGTGACCACCGGGAAGACGTACATGCTCTCCGGCAGCGCCGCCTGGGTCTCCGGCTCCTGCAGGAACGCGACCAGGTCCCTCGCGCCCTCGGGGTTGGCCGCACCCTTGAGCACCCCGGCGTACTCCACCTGCTGGAAGCAGGTCTCCAGCAGCGCGCTGGTCGTGGACTTCTCCGACCCCTCGGGCACGGTGAACGCGGGTGAGGAGTCGTAGGAGACCACGATGGGCCGCTCCCCGCCCTCGCCCCCCTGGGTGAAGTCGGTGTAGTAGGCGTCCGACCAGCCGTCGACGACCTTGAGGCCGTTGTCCAGCAGCTCCGACCAGTACGCCGGCCACTTCTCGCCATAGGCGGCGACCGTGGTCAGCAGGAAGGCCATGCCCGGCGAGGAGGTCGACGCGGCCGGGGTCACCATCAGGTCCCGGTACGCCGGCTTCGTCAGGTCCGCCAGCGTCCGCGGCGGGACCACGTCCTGCTTGGCGAACCAGGTGTCGTCGATGTTGACGCAGACGGCCGCCACGTCGACCGGGGTGAGCCGGTCGGAGCCCTCGGGGAGCTCGTAGCGCCCGGCGCCGGGGGCCTGCGGCGGGTCGTAGGGGGCGAAGACCCCTTCGTCCAGGACTCGGGAGGCGAAGGTGTTGTCGACCCCGAACGCCACGTCGCCCGTGGGGTTCTCCTTGGTCAGCGCCAGCTTGGCGCTCAGCGCGCCGGCGTCGCCGGAGGAGCGCACCACGACCTCGTGGCCGTACTGCTCGCGGAACTCCGCGAGCAGCTCCTCGGGCAGCGTGAAGGAGTCGTGGGTGACCAGCACCACCTCGCTCGCCCCGCCCGCCTCGGCGCTCTGGTCCTCACCCCCCAGCAGGCTGCAGGCGCCGAGCAGCGCACCGGTCAGTGCCAGTGCCGTCGCCCGGTGGAACGTCGACCGGTGGGACGTGGTGAGCCTTGAGCCCGTGCAGGCGTGCGTGTTCACGTGATGACTCCCTTCGCCGGTGCTAACCGGAGCAGGTTCTTAGGGTCTGCGGCGGATCCGCACTCTCAGCACCCGAGTCCTCGCGGACGAAGTGCTCCCCTGTCTTGTGCCGGCCAGCCTACAGATAGCCGAACCGCTTCAGCAGCGGCCACGCGATCGCGGTCACCACCGCACGGTCCGAGCGCGACATCTGGGTGCGCCAGGCGTCGTCGGCGCGCAGCTCGGTGATCCCGGTGCGGAACCGCATCGGGTTGCCCGCCACCGAGTGGCTCGGGTGCAGCTCGATGCTGTGGTCGTCCACCATCGGCAGCCCCGGCCGGCCAGGCAGCCCGAGCGCGTCCCAGGCCCCGGCGACCGCCTGGGCCGGGGAGGCCACCAGGTCCTCGTAGCGCAGCCGGGTCACCGGGACGCCGCGCCAGGCCAGCCCCTGGACCGTCAGGTTGCCCGACATCCACAGGGCGGTGCTGCGGGCCGGGGAGAAGCGCGGCATCGGCTCGCCGTCCGCCTCGGGCCGGGCCACCACCTTGGCCCAGGAGTGCGCCACCCCGCGGGCGTCGCGCACGATGTGCAGCACCCGCAGATCCAGGTCCTCCAGGTGGCTCAGGGTCACCGCGGTGGGGATCTCCTTGCTGGAGTCGACCAGGATCCGGGCGCCGCTGACCTGCTGCGCCGCGGCGTAGACGGCGCGGAACCAGCCGGCGTACTCGTCGATGGCGGCGCGGGTGGCGGCGTCCGGGCGACGCCGTACCGTGCGCGGCAGCCGGCGCTGGCGGTCCACCTGCGACTTGAGCTCGGCGATCCGGTCCACCTCGACCTGCTCCCACCCCCCGAAGGCGAGGCGTCCCACCTCGCTCCAGAAGGGGCACTGGTGGAACGGGCGCTCGCACGCGCACAGCTGGTCCTCGCGCACGCCCCGCTCCCACAGGTGCACGACCTCCCCGAGCAGGGTGACGCCGTCGATCTCGGCGAGCAGCCGCTCCGCCAGGGTGGACCCGCTGCGTCCCCAGCCGGCGATGTAGAGGACCAGCGGGTCGCCGGGCTGGCCGCCCATCTCAGGCCCCGTCGTCCAGGCCGCCGACGCGCCGGTAGACGTCCACGCCGTCCACGTCGGCGACGGTGACGTCGCCGCGGGCCACCAGCAGCACCAGGTGGGCCCGGGTCTCCATCGTGGCCAGGGCGGTGTTGAACACGTCCAGGCTCTCCAGCCGACGCTCGTGCCGGGTCCACCCCAGTCCGCCCGCCACCTCGTACGCCGTCCGCTCACCGGAGCCCACCAGCTCCAGGCATTGCGCGAGCCGGTGCTCGTGGTGGGCCAGCAGCTCCTCGGCCCGGGCGTGCGAGGAGGGCGCCAGGGGTCCGTGGGCCGGGAGCAGGCGCAGGTCGGGCAGAGCCCGGACCTTGGCGAGCGACGTCATGAAGTCACCCAGGGGCTGCTCGGGGGTCCCGCCCTCGAAGCCGATGGACGGGGTGATGGTGGGCAGCACGTGGTCGCCGGAGAAGAGCAGCCCGGCCGCGGTGTCGGCGAAGACGAAGTGGCCCTGGGTGTGACCGGGGGTGGAGACGGCGTCGATCCGGCGCTCGCCCACGGCCACCGTGTGGTCGCCCTCCAGCCAGGTGTCCGGGTAGCCCCAGACCGAGGGGTCGGGCTCGGCCTCGCCGGCGTGGTTGCCCCAGATCTTCGCCACGTCCGCGGCGCCGGCGCGCAGCAGCATCGCCAGATGGGGGTCCCCGGAGCTGAACCCGTCCTGGATCTCGTCGAGCGACCCCTTGTCGCCGATCCCCAGGCTGACGTGGGCGCCGTGCTCGGTGCGCAGCGCGACCGCCTGGGTGTAGTGGTCGCGGTGCGCGTGGGTGACCAGGAAGGAGCGGATGTCGGCGGGGGTGTGGCCGAGCAGCGCCAGCGACCGCTCGAGCACCGCGCGGGAGGCTTCGATGGCCCAGCCGCCGTCGATCAGGGTGAGCCCGTCGTCGGTCTCCACGGTGTAGACGTTGATGGCGCGCAGCCCGTCCAGCGGCAGTGGCAGTGGGATCCGGTGCACTCCGGGCGCCACCGGCCAGGCGCCCTCCTCGGTCCAGGCGAGGCCCGAGTCCGGCGACACCGCACCTGCGGTGGAGGTGGGCGTGGCGGCGGGGGTGGTCTCATTCATGGGACCGCCACTGTAGGCGGGGCGGGCGCCGGCCTTGCCTACCGACGCGGGGAGAGGGACCATCAAGAGGAAGGAGGGACGTCGATGGAGACCCTCGTTTCAGACCTGGACCGGACCCACCAGGCGCTCGCGCTGCGCCTGGATCGCGCGGAAGCCGCCCGCCCGCACCCCGAGTCCATGCGTCCGCGAGACCAGTACCCCGCGACCGACACCTTCCTGCTCAGTGCCAGCCGGCACCTGGGTGCGGTGAACGAGGTGCTGGTCCCCGCGGCCCGGCACCGCCTCCCCGAAGGCCGGCACCGGGCGTCGGAGTTCGTGGCCCAGTGCCGGGCGCTGGAGGTCGCCCTCAACCAGGTCAAGGCCAAGCTCTACGGCTCGGCGTACGCCGTCCGCCGACCGTGGTCCGACATCTGGGGCGAGGTGCACCGGGCGTTCGACGCCGTGTGGGAGTCCGAGCGGGAGCTGGCCGTCGACCTGGTCGCGAACCAACGCGACGGGGACCCGGACTGGTCCCAGCGGCTGCACGTCGCCGAGCTGCACGCCCCGACGCGCCCCCATCCCTACCTCCCGCACCAGGGACTGCCCGGGAAGGTCACCCACGCGGTGGCGCTGCGCGTGGACAGGTTCTGGGACACCGCCGAGGACCGGATGGTGCCGGAGCCGCTGCACCACCATGAGCGGTCCCTCGACGGCCCGCTCACCCAGTACCTGCTGGCCGACCCGCACCTGCCCGACGACGACGACTCGCCACCCGCGACCTGAGACGCCCCGGAGGCGAGTCTCAGTGCTCGAGTCTCAGTGCTCGAGTCCCTGGTGCGCGCGTGCCCGGGGTGCGGCAGGCTGTCGCGGCATGACGGTGCTCGTGACGGCGACCGGGACGCCCTCGGCCACGGGGCTCCCGGCGCACTGGCGACGCGCGCCCCTGGCGGCCGCCGCCGGCTTCGCGGCCACCGCCCTGACGGCGCTGGTCGTCGCACTCCTGGTGCGTCAGGACTCCATGTCCGCCTCCGAGGTGCTGACCACCACCACGATGCTGGTGGGGTCGGCCTTCGGCGGTGTCCTGGTCGGCGACGTCAGCGGTGACGCCTTCGTGGTCAGCGGCGAGGTGTCCGGCGTCGCGCACGCGAGTCCGGTCACGCTCTCCCTGGTCGGGCTGGCGACCCTCGCCCTGGTCTTCCAGCGGGTCACGCAGCACCACCGCCGGGGACGGGCGGTGGCGCTGGACGCCCTGGCCACCGCCCTGCTCCTGGCGCTCGCCGTGCTGGGCATGAGCGTGGCGTTCCGCTCGGGTTCCGGGCCCTTCCTGGTGGCCACCGACAACCTGGAGCCGCGCGACGTCGGCAACGTGGGCGGCGAGGTGGGCGTCGCGCCGGTGAGCGCGTTCCTCGCCACCTTCGCGCTGACGCTCGCGGTCCTGGCCCTCGCCTCAGTGCGCCCCGCGGACTGGCACGGGGCGCGGATGTCCCGGTGGGAAGAGCGCTGGCGTGCCCCGCTGCGGGGCGTGCTCACCCTGCTGCTGGCCCTGCCGGTCGCCGGCGTGCTGGGCGCGCTGATGCTCGCCGGCGGCCAGGAGACCTCGCTGCCGGCCGACCCGGACCCAGCCACCGGCGTGGGCCTCGGCCTCGCCACGGTGGCCAACTGGGGGTACGCCGTGCTGGCCCTGGGCGCCTTCGCCCGGGTGGGCTACTCGGTGGACGGGACCGCCAGCGGCGGCTTCGACGAGATCGACGACGTGTCGGCGTACGAACGCCTGGGCCACTGGACGGCCACCGAGCCCGGTCTGTGGGGGTCGGTCGCGGTGACCTGCGCGGTGCTGCTGCTGTGCGCCGCCGTGGTGGCGCGGCACTCCCGGGGACCGGCCCGCCTGGCCGGCGACCTGGGACGGTGGCTGGTCCTGCTGGCCCTCGGCCTGCCGGTCCTGGGCCTCGCCGCCCGGCTCCGCGGCACCGGCCAGGCGCAGGGGCAGGCCTGGGGCGAGCCCGGTGCCTCGGAGTTCTCCGGGACCCTCGGCGTCTCCGTGCCGGAGTCGGCGGGCCTGCTGCTGCTCGTCGCCGCGGCCGCGGCGCTGGTGGTCGCCGCCCTCGTCCGGCGTCGCGCGCGCTCGTCCGGATAGCTACCGATCAGTCAGTCTTGTCCGCCACGGATCCGCGGCGGACACTTGAACCCTCGGACGGATGAGGGCCATGGAAAGACTGCTTGCCGAACTGTCAGCATCGCGCCGGGCCCTGACACGCAGGCTCGGAGAGGCGATGGTGGCCGAGCCTGATCGGGAGACCGGGTCGCACCCGAGCATCGAGGCCTTCTTCTCCGCGATCAGCCGGCACGCCGCCGCCGTCATCGTGGTGCTCCTCCCGGCGGCACGCGTCCGCCTCCCCGATGGCCGGGCCCGGGCCCGGGCGTTCGTCCAGGAGACCCGCCGGATGGACCTGGCTCTGGGTCAGGTGCAGTCCAAGCTGGGCGGCCTGGCCCCGGCCTCGCGCCGGAGCTGGGACTCGATCTGGGCCGACGTACGCCGGGAGCTCTACACGCTGTGTCGCCTGGAGCACCGGATGGCCCGCGACATGGCCGACGTCTCCCGCGAGGACGACCCGGACTGGCGGGAGCTGATCCGGGAGGCGGAGTCCCAGGTGCCGACGAACCGCCGCCCGCGGTCGCCCCGGCAGCGCCTCGACCGCGTGCTGTGGCGGCCGAGCTAGCCGCGATCGGGCTCCATCGACCAGCTGACCTCCGAGTACGGGTCGTGGCGTTCGTTGATCTGGACCGGATCGGGCACTCCGGCGGTGATCCGGGTGCCGTCGGCACGGATCCCTCCGCTGTGCGGCTTGTCCCCGAGCAGGCCGTCGAAGCGCGGACCCTGGTCGGGCAGCGGGATCTTCAGCGTCCGGTCCGAGGTTAGCGTGTACGGCTCGCCCCGCACGGTCAGCGCGACCGGGCCGTCGCCCTTGACGAGCCGCAGCGAGAGCGCGTCCTGGGCAACCTGGACCCCTAGCCTCGACCCCTGCCAGGCGAGCGAGAAGGCGATCGAGTCCCAGGTGCTGGGCAGCCGCGGGTCGAAGGAGAGCTGGCCCCCGTGGTCCCGCATCCCGGCGAAGCCGAAGACCAGCGCCTCCCACACCCCGCCCGAGGACGCCACGTGCATCCCGTCGACGGTGTTGTGGTGCAGGTCCCCCAGGTCGGTGTACAGGGCGCGCTGGAAGTAGTCCATCGCGACGTCGTGGTAGCCGACCTCGGCTGCCATGATCGACTGCACCACTGCCGAGAGGGTCGAGTCACCCGTGGTGATCGGGTCGTAGTACTCGAAGTCGGCCTTCTTCTCCTCCGGCGTGAACCGGTTGCCGTGCAGGAACATCGCCAGCACCACGTCGGCCTGCTTGAGCACCTGGAACCGGTAGATCACCAGCGGGTGGTAGTGCAGCATCAGGGGCCGCAGGTCCGCAGGCGTGCGCGAGAGGTCCCAGACCTCACGGTCGAGGAAGAAGTCGTCCTGGGGATGGATCCCCAGGCCCTCGTCGAAGGGCACGGTCATGCCGTCGGCGCAGCGCTGCCACTCCTCGACCTCCTCCTTGCGGAGCCCGAGCCGCCCGACCAGCTTGTCGTGCGCGACCGGGTCGACCTCGAGCAGCCGGCTGGTGGTGCGGGCCGCGGCGTCCAGGTTGAACCGGGCCATCAGGTTGGTGAAGAGGTTGTTGTTGACCACCGTCGTGTACTCGTCGGGACCGGTGACCCCGTGGATGTGGAACGTCGGGGCGCCGCCGTTGGTGCGCCAGAAGCCGAGATCGCTCCACATCCGGGCGGTCTCCACCAGCAGGTCGACGCCGTCGAGGCGGAGGAAGTCGTGGTCCCCGCTCCCGGTGACGTACTGCATCAGCGCGTAGACGATGTCGCCGTTGATGTGCATCTGGGCGCTGCCGGCGGCGTAGTAGGCCGAGGCTTCCTCGCCGTTGATGGTGCGCCACGGGAAGAGAGCCCCGCTCTGGGCCATCTCCTGGGCGCGGATGCGCGCGGCCGGCAGCATCCGCCGACGGAAGTGCAGCGCGTTGCGGGCCAGCTGGGGCTGGGTGTAGGTCAGGAACGGCATCACGTAGATCTCGGTGTCCCAGAAGTAGTGACCCTCGTAGCCCGAGCCCGTCACCCCCTTGGCGGCGATGCCCAGCCCGTCCGCGCGGGCGCTGGCCTGGGCCAGGGTGAAGAGGTTGAAGCGCACCGCCTGCTGGACCTCGGTGCTGGCACCGACCTCGACGTCGGCGGCCTCCCAGAACCCGTCGTACCACTCGCGCTGCTTGTCGCGGTAGTGCTGGAGCGTGTGGCGGGCCACCCGGTCCAGGGTCCGGTCACACCGGTCCCTCAGCTCGCGCGGGCGGACCCCGCGGGAGGTGTGGTAGGTGACGACCTTCTCCAGCCGGACCGGGGTGCCCTCGGTGGCCTCCACCCGGAACACCGCCTTGGCCAGGTCGTCGCTGCTGCGCATCACCACCTCGTGCCCGTCGGTGGTCTCGAAGCGGTGCTGGACCGCGACGCCGATGGTCATCCCCGAGTGCGCGCACTGGTAGCCCAGCGCGAGCCGGTCGTCGCTCGCGTCGTGGTACCTGGGCAGCAGCACCCGACCCTCGAAGCCGGAGGCCTTGCGCGGGTCGGTCGGGCCCGAGCCACCGCCCTCCCGGCGGTAGTCGTCCTGCCCGTCCTGGCGGTTGAGCAGCTGGGAGGAGATCACCAGCGGGGCGTCCCCGGTCAGCATCGTCACCTCCAGGGTCATGCAGGCCAGGTGCCGCTCGACCATGGAGACCATCCGCGTGGACTCGACCTTGACCCGCTTGCCCGCCGGCGTGCGCCAGATGAGGCTGCGGCACAGCATCCCGGACCGGAAGTCCAGGCGTCGCTCGTAGTGCTCGAGCTCCGAGGTGCCCAGCATCAGCGGCTCGTCGTCGACGTAGATCTTGATCAGCTTGGCGTCCGGCACGTTGACGATGGTCTGTCCGGTGCGGGCGAACCCGAAGGCCGCCTCGGCGTGCTGGATCGGCCAGGTCTCGTGGAAGCCGTTGATGAAGGTGCCGTGCTCGGCGGCCTCGCGCCCCTCCTCGGGGTTGCCGCGCATGCCGAGGTAGCCGTTGCCGACGCTGAACAGCGTTTCGCAGGCGCCCAGGTCGCCGCCCGAGTACGACGTCTCCACCAGCTGCCACGGGTCCGCCGGGAACCGGCGCCGGTCCATGGGGTCGGAGAACCCCCCGGTCGGGCGGCTCACTGGTCCTGCCCTCCGTCCTCCACGAGCGCGGCCAGGTCGCTGACGACGAGGTCGGCACCGGCGTCGGTGAGCACCTGCTCGCCGGCCCCACGGTCCACGCCGATCACCAGGGCGAAGCCACCTGCGGCACCCGCACGGACCCCGGAGACGGCGTCCTCGAGCACCACGGACCGGTCCACCGCGGCGCCGACCTCGTGGGCGGCGTGCACGAAGGTGTCCGGGGCGGGCTTGCCCGGCAGACCCAGCTCCTCGGCCACCGCGCCGGAGACGACGGTCCGGAAGCGGTCCGACAGGCCGGCGGCCTCCAGCACCGAGGGGGCGTTCTGCGAGGAGGAGACCACCGCGAGCGGCAGCCCCAGGTCACGCAGGTGGTCCAGCAGCAGCACGGAGCCGGGGTAGGCCTTGACGCCGTCGCGCTCCAGCACGGCGTTGAAGGCGTCGTTCTTGCGGTTGCCCAGGCCCGTGACCGTCAGCGCTTCCGGGGCGTCGTCGGCCGAGCCCTCGGGCAGCTCGATGCCGCGGGAGGCGAGGAAGTCGCGCACCCCGTCGTAGCGCGGCTTGCCGTCGACGTGGTCGAAGTAGTCCTGATCGGTGTACGGCGACCGGTCGCCGCCGCCGGGGGCGTCGGGATCGGCGAGGAAGCCGTTGAACATCTCCGACCAGGCACGCATGTGCACCTCAGCCGTCGGGGTGACCACCCCGTCGAGGTCGAAGAGCACTGCGTCGTAGTCGGTCCAGGTCACGAGTGGCAGAGGGCTGGGCACCCAGCCAGCGTACGCGGCGCAGGCCCCGAAGTGCTCAGCTAGTGAGGAACGCCTCCAGCAGCGGTCCGGCGGTCCCCGAGCCCGACTCGCCGCGCTCCACGAACACGGCGACGGCGAGGTCGTCGCGGAAGGCGACCATCCAGGTGTGGGTGGGCAGCTCCTGGTCCGGTCCCGGCGTGCCCCACTCCGCGGTCCCGGTCTTGGCACCCACGTCCCCGGGCAGGTCGGAGAGGAACGAGCCGGACCCCTCGCTGACCACCGCGCGCATCAGGGTGCGCAGCTGCTCCACCTCGCCGCCGGCCAGCTCGCGGGCCGGGGCGCCGCCGGTGACCTGGTGCTCGGGGACCAGCACGGGAGTCACCGTGCGACCGGCCACCACCGAGGCGACCGCGGAGGCCATGCCCAGCGGGCTGACCAGCACCTTGCCCTGGCCGATCTGGGAGGCGGCCAGCTCGGTCTCGCCCTCGGGCGCCGGCACCTGTCCGAAGTACGCCGGGTAGCCGACGTCGCGGTCGAAGCCCAGGCCCAGCGACCCGGCGGCCTCGGCGAGCGCCCCTTCGTCCAGGCGCGTCCCGGAGTCGATGAACGCGGTGTTGCAGCTCTGGGCGAATGCGGTCCGCAGGCTCACCGGACCGAGCTGGGACGCCGGGTAGTCGTCGTAGTTCTTGAAGATGCGCCCGTCGACCACGGTGGTGGCCGGGCACGGCACCACGTCGGTGAGCCGGGTGCCGGAGCGGATCAGCGCCAGCGCGGTCGCGAGCTTGAACGTGGAGCCGGGCGCGTACTGCCCGGCGGTGGCCACGTTGAGGCCATCGGTCCCGGGACCGGTGGCCGCGGCCAGCACGTGGCCGTCGGAGGGCCGCACCGCCACCAGGGCGGAGGCGGCGCCGGAGACCGACGCCAGGACCTCCTCGGCGCGCGTCTGCTGGGCCGGGTCGAGGGTCAGCGCCAGGTCGCGCCCGGGGGTGCCGCCGACGGTGACCAGGCTGCGGGACTCCCCCTCCTGGCCGGTCGCCGTCACGGTGGTGCTCCGGGCTCCGGCCAGCTGGTCGTCGTAGCGCGCCTGGAGGCCGGAGAGCCCGGTGGTGTCACCTTCGGCCAGCCGCCCCTGCGACTCCTCGATCAGCTCCGCCGTCGCGGGACCGACCCGGCCCAGCAGCTCCAGCGCGAAGTCGCGGGTGGGCGCCAGCGGCAGCTCGCCGTCGATCGCCACGGCGCCAGGTACGTCGGCGAACGCCGGGGGCACGTCGGCGGCCTCCTCGGCCCGCAGCACCACCGCCTCCACGAACGCCTTCGGCCCGTAGGCCTTCACCCGGTCGACGAACGGCTTGCGGTCCACGCCGAGGATCGTCGCCACCTGGCGGGCGCTGGCCACCGCCTGACGGGGGTCGAGCTGCGCCTTGTCGATGCCGTAGCGCACCACGGGCCGGTCGGCGACGATGGGCTCACCGCCCGCACCCAGGATCCGCCCCCGGGCACCGCGGCCGTTGCTCAGCGACACCGTGTCACCCGGAACCAGGTCCGGGTGGAGCACGGCCGGCTCCCAGGACAGCGCCCACTCGTCGTCCTGGTGGACCAGCGTGGCCGAGGAGGAGTACTCCCAGGTGCCGCCGGGCAGCTCCCAGGACCAGTCCAGCAGGGCACTGGCCCGGTCCTCACCGGCCGCCTCGCCCTCGCCCTCGGGCATCTCGGTCACCTGCGCCAGGGACACCGCCACCGGGGCGTCGGCGAAGGGTTCGAGGAGCGCGGCGAGCTCGTCGGCCACCTCGGGGCCCGACCCGGGCACCAGTGGCACGTCGTCGAGGGTCTTCTCCGAGAGGCTGGCGGCCACCTCGGCGGCCAGCGTGTCCGGACCTGACTCGTCCCCCTGCCCGCTGCAGCCGGTGAGGGCGAGCAGCGCACCGCTGAACGCGGCGAGCAGGGGGCGCAGTCGTTGCCGGGGGCGTCGCATGCAGGTGATCCTGCCTTGTCGTCCCCGGCGCTCGACTCAGACCTCGGTCGCGTGGACCACGTCGCGCTCCTCGGCGAAGTGGCAGGCGCTGGGGTGGGGGTGCCCCGGACGCGGGATCAGCAGCGGCACCTCTTCGGCGCAGATGTCCTGTGCCTTCCAGCACCGGGTGCGGAACCGGCAGCCCGACGGCGGGTCGGCCGGCGAGGGCACGTCCCCCTCCAGCACGATCTCGTCGCGCATCCCGCGCAACGTCGGGTCGGGCACGGGCACGGCCGAGAGCAGCGCCTGGGTGTAGGGGTGGGTGGGGTGCTCGTAGATCTCGGAGTCGGTGCCGACCTCCATCACCTTGCCCAGGTACATCACGCCCACCCGGTCGGCGATGTGGCGCACCACCGAGAGGTCGTGGGCGATGAAGATGTAGGACAGGTCGAACTCGCCCTGGAGCCGCTCCAGCAGGTTCATCACCTGCGCCTGCACCGAGACGTCGAGCGCGCTGACGGGTTCGTCGCAGACGATGATGGCCGGCCGCAGCGCCAGCGCCCGGGCGATGCCGATGCGCTGCCGCTGACCCCCGGAGAACTGGTGGGGGTAGCGGTTGATGTGGTCGGGGTTGAGGCCCACCAGGTCGACGAGCTCGCGGACCTTCGCGCGCCGATCCCCCTTGGGCGCGACGTCGGTGTGGATCTCGAAGGGCTCGCCGATGATGTCGCCGACGGTCATCCGGGGGTTCAGGGACGTGTACGGGTCCTGCATCACCATCTGGATGTCGCGACGCGCCTTGCGCACCTGCTCCTGGGAGAGGGTCGACAGGTCCGTGCCGTTGACCACGATGGAGCCCGAGGTGGGCGTCTCCAGGCCGGTGAGCAGCTTGGCCAGGGTCGACTTGCCGCAGCCGGACTCGCCGACGATGCCGAGGGTCTCCCCCCGGCGGAGCTCGATGTTGACGCCGTCGACGGCCTGCACGGCCCCTACTTGACGCTTGAACAGGATCCCCTGGGTCAACGGGAAGTGCTTGACCAGGTCGTGGGTCTCGAGGACGATTTCACTCACCTTCGCGGACCTCCTTCCAGAAGTGGCAGGCACTCGTGTGCTGCACTGCGACGGCGTACTCCGGCGGCGGCGGGTCCTGACGGCAGACGTCGCGGGCATAGGCGCAGCGGGGGTTGAACGGGCACCCCGGCGGGATGTTGGTCAACGCCGGGGGCAGGCCCCCGATGACCGCCAGGTCCTGGCCCTTGCGGTCCAGGCGCGGGATCGACTCGAGCAGGGCCTTGGTGTACGGGTGGGACGGACGCGCGTAGATGTCGAAGACCGGGGCGTGCTCGACGACTCGTCCGGCGTACATCACCGAGATCTTGTCGGCCACGTCCGCCACCACACCCATGTCGTGGGTGATGAGCACCAGCGACATCTTGCGCTCGTCGCGGAGCTCGGCGAGCAGCTTCATGATCTGGGCCTGCACGGTGACGTCCAGGGCCGTGGTCGGCTCGTCGGCGATCAGCACGTCGGGGTCGAGCGCCAGCGCCATCGCGATCATCACGCGCTGGCGCATGCCGCCGGAGAACTGGTGCGGGAAGTCCGAGACCCGCTGCTTGGCCGCAGGGATCTTGACCAGGTCCAGCATCTCGATGGCGCGGGCCTTGGCGTCCTTGCGCGACAGACCCCGGTGGACCCGGAAGAGCTCGCCGAGCTGGTAGCCCACGGTGAAGACCGGGTTCAGCGCGGAGAGCGCGTCCTGGAAGATCATCGCGATGTTGTTGGCCCGGTGGTGGCGGCGCTCGTCCGCGGGCAGGGTCAGCAGGTCAGTGCCGCGGTAGAGGATCTGGCCTCCGGTGATGGCCGCCGGGGGCGACTCCAAGATCCCCATCACGGCCTGGGCGGTCACGCTCTTGCCACAGCCCGACTCCCCGAGGATCGCCAGGGTCTCACCCTGGTCGACCCGGAAGCTCACGCCGTTGACAGCGTTCGCGACGCCGGCCCGGGTCCGGAACTCCACGTGCAGGTCCTTGACCTCCAGTGGAGCCGCCTCCTGCAGCATCTGCCCACCTTGGGAAACCGAGCCGTCCTGGCTCAGCACCTCTTTGTTGTGATCAGTCATCGGTCCCTCACTGGAGCTTCGGGTCGAGGGCGTCGCGAAGTGCGTCGCCCGCGAGGATGAACGACAGGACCGTCCCCACCAGCAGGCCGACCGGGAACAGCAGCAGCCAGGGGTCGGTGTCGAAGTACTGCTGGTGCATGTTGATCATCACGCCCCACGATGCCGAGGGCGGCTGGAGCCCGACCCCGAGGAACGTCAGCGTCGCCTCGGCGCTCACGAAGCTGCCGAGCATGATCGTCGCGTAGACGACCACGGGGGCGAGCGTGTTGGGCAAGATGTGCTTGAACATGATCCTGCTGTTGGTTGCACCCAGCGCTCTGGCCGCCTGCACGTAGTCGAGGTTGCGCGCCTCGATGACGCTACCTCTCAGGATCCGCGCGATCACGGTCCAACCCAGCACGGTCAGCACCATGGCCACCGTCCAGATGTTGCGCGAGCTCACCATCGCCAGCACCACCAGGGCGCCGAGGAGGAACGGCAGCGCCAGGAAGATGTCGGTGACGCGGGACAGGATCGCGTCCAGCCAGCCACCGAAGAAGCCCGACAGCAGGCCGATGGCGCCACCGATCAGGATCACGGCGCCGGTGGCGACGACCGCGATCGAGAGCGACGGGCGCGCCCCGTAGATCGCGTGCGCGTAGTAGTCGCAGCCCAGCAGGTTGAAGCCGAACGGGTGACCATCGGTGGGTGGCTGTCGCGACTGGCTGATCGAGCAGTTGAACGGGTCCTGACTGGTCCACAGCTTGGGGAAGACGGCCATGGAGGTCACCACGAGCAGGTAGAGCAGCGACAGCATGAAGACGGGGCTGCGCACCAGCTGACGTCGAGCGTCTCCCCAGAGGCTGCTGGGCTTGCCCTCCTGCGACGCGCGCGTCACCTCTTCCGGACCCGTGCCCAACGTGGGCGACTCCAGCGCGGGCGACATGGTCGGAGGGGTCAGGGACGGGTCAGTCATAGCGGATCCTCGGATCGAGAACGGCGTACAGGATGTCGACCAGGAGGTTCACCACCAGGAAGACCAGGACCAGCACCGTGACGATGCCGAGAACGACCGACGGCTGGTGCTGGGTGACGGCACGGAAGATCTCTCGACCGATCCCCGGCACACCGAAGATCCCTTCCGTAATGATGGCACCACCCATCAAGGTGCCGAAGTCGACACCGACGTAGGTGACGACCGGGATCAGCGAGTTGCGCAGCGTGTGCACGCCGATGACTCGCTTCTCCGGCAGGCCCTTGGCCCGAGCGGTCCGGACGTAGTCGGCCCGGATGTTCTCCAGGATGCTCGTCCGGGTCAGGCGGGCGGTGGCGGCCAGCGAGACCGCCCCCAGCACGATGCCGGGGATGATGAGACTGGCCCAGGGGTAGTCAGGTTTGTAGACGGGGCTCAGCACTCCGAAGGCGAACCAGTCTGGCCAGTCCCCGCTGTCGCGGAACCAGTTGCCCACCTTGACCAGGAACAGGTCACGGACCACGAAGCCCAGGACGAAGACGGGCACCGAGATCACGAGCACGGTGCTGATCTTGACCAGGTAGTCGAAGAAGCTGCCAGAGCGGAGGCCGGCGAGGACGCCGGCTGCGACGCCGACGATGACCTCGAACACGATCGCGATGACCACGACCTTCACGGTGTAGCTGAGGCCGTCGGAGATGATGTCGGTCACCGGGCGCCTGGTGAAGTTCGTGCCCAGGTCGAAGTGCAGGAAGATGTTGTTGAGGCGCTCGAAGTAGAGGCCGATGCACGGGTCGCCGACCCGCGTCAGGCACTCGTCCCCGAGGCCGAGCGAGTCGGCCATGGCGCTCATCTGCGCCTCACTGGGGCGTCGGTCGCCGAAGAGGGCCCGAACCGGGTTGCCGGTGAGCTGGATGCTCAACGATGTCAGGTAGTGCAGCAGAAAGATGGCGCCCAGGACAGTCGGGATGAACTGGAGCAGGCGCCGAATGACGTAACGTCCCACGCGGGGATCCTCCTCGAGAGCGGCTCGTGGTGGCGACGGCCCCCGCGAGGGGAGCCGCCGCCACCACTAGGCCAGCCGGATGGTGCGAACTATCGTCAGCTGCTCATCGAGAGCTGGCCGTAGTCCACGTCCGTGATCGGGTTGTGCACCATCTCGGTCACGTTGTCGCTCCACACCACGGTGGTCAGACCCCACCACATGGGGATGACCGGCATGTCCTCGGCGAGAAGGTCCTCCGCCTGCTGGTAGAACGGGATCGCGTCCTCGAGGGTGTCGGCGCCGTCGCCCTGCTTGATCAGGTCGTCGAACGTCGCGTTGGCGTAGCCGGAGTTGTTGCTGCTCGCGCCGGTCGTGTACAGCGGCGCCAGGTAGGTCTCCATCACCGGGTAGTCCGGGCCCCAGCCGAGGCGGTACGGACCGGTGAACTTCTTGTCGTCGGCGATCTTGAGGTACGCACCGAAGTCGTTCACGTCGACCTTCAGCTTGTAGTCGATGCCGAGCGTGCTCTTCCAGCCGTCACCGATGGCCTGCAGCCACTCCTCGTGACCGGCACCACCGTTGGCCCACAGCTCCACGGGACCCGTGATGCCCTCGGACTCGTCGTACAGAGCCTTGGCGGCGTCGGGGTCGTACTCACAGAACTCGCAGATGCCCTCGCGAGCACCGTCGAAGTTCGGCGCGACGAAGCCGGTGGCGGCCGCGAGGGAGCCGTCGAAGATGGCGTTGATGATCGACTCGCGGTCGATCGCCATGGAGAGCGCCTGACGGAGCTTCTTGTCCTGGAAGCGCTTGTCGTAGGTCGGCAGACCCAGGTAGGTGAAGCTGGAGCTCGGCTCCTTGAGCAGGGTGTCGCCGTAGTTCTGCTCGACCTCGGAGATCTTGTTCGGCGGGACGGTGTACATCACGTCGAGCTCGCCGCCCTCGAACGCCGCGTACGCGGTGTCGACGTCGTCGAAGATGCGGTAGATGAGGTTGTCAGGCTTGCCCTTGTCCTCGCCCGCGTAGTCCTCGTTGCGGGTGAGCTTGATCTGGACGTTGTTCTCCCACTCGCCGTCGATCTTGTAGGGACCGTTGCTGATGGGGGCCGAGTTGCAGGCGTCGAAGTCGTCGAGGCACTCCTGGGCGACCGGGAAGAACCCGGAGTAGCCCAGCACCGAGACGAAGCCCGAGAACGGGCTGGACAGCTCGATGGTGAAGGAGGAGTCGTCGACCTTCTTCAGACCGGAGAAGGTGGCGTCCTTCTTGACGCCCTCCTTCTGCATCTCGTCGAAACCGGCGATGCGGTTCATGAAGTAGGAGTTGTTCTGCGCGTTGTTCACGTTGCCGGCGTAGTTCCAGGCGCGCAGGAAGGAGTCAGCGTCGACGGGCTCGCCGTTGGTGAAGGTGTAGCCATCCTTCAGCGTGACGGTCCAGGTCTTGTTGTCATCGGACTCGATCGACTCGGCGATGTCCATCTCGGGCTCGCCGTCCTGGTTGTACTTCACCAGGCCGCGGTACATCTGGCGGACCACGAAGATCGACGGCTCGTCGTCTGCCGCGGTGGGAACCAGGAAGGCCGGCTCCGAGCTGTAGATGCGCAGATCGCCGCCGGTCGCCGCGGCGGAGTCGCCGTTGTCGTCGTCCGAGTCCGATCCCCCACAGGCCGCAGTGAGCATTCCGAGTGCCGCGACTGCTGCCGCGAGCCTCACGCTTGCTGTCCTTCGCATATTGCCTCCATCTGGAACGCCGTTCCCGGCGCACGGTCAGGACGTGTTCGTCCCGGTGGTCACCATGTCACCGAAACGCAAAAAGAACGAGAGGGTGTTATCGACTTGTAACTGCACCGATGCCGGAGCGACGCGCCAGGCCCTCCCGGGTTCGCGTAGCGGCTAGTGGGTCAGCCGGGAGCCAGGTGGTGGTTGATCAGGTGCAGCTCGGCGCCGGTGGCGTCGCGGTAGCGCTGGCCCTGGCGGTCGGTGAGGGGTCGGGTGCCGTGGGGCCCGACGAGGTAGTGGTGGCCGTGGGGAGTGGTCCAGGCGTAGGTCGCCGGGGCGACCTGACGGGAGCGGAACCCGGCGTGGGTCTTCCACCGGTGGTGGCGTCGGGACAGTGGTGCGCAGTTGTGGGTGCCGGTCTGGGGTGGCTGATCCGGTGGCTGGCCGGGTGGTGTGCTGTGGCGGTAGGGGGTGGGGTGGTCGTGGTCGAGGCCTCTGCTGCCTCCGGTGGCCCAGGGGAAGGTGTCGCGGGCGCCGACCAGGAGCCGGATGCGTTCCTTGAGGCCTGGGGAGTGTTCGTAGGCGGTGCTGGTGATGGTCTCGGCGAGGTCGATGTCGGGTTTGACGGTGAGGTGGGTGTGGGTCAGCCAGGTGGCCACCTGGGTGGCCAGGGCCGGGCCGTGGTCCTCGATGCGGGCCACCCCGGTCTCGGGGTGGGCCAGGGTGTGGTCGGTGAGGTGGAGGTAGAGCACCGCGGCGGGGCGCAGCCGGGTGGGGTCGATGCTGCGCAGCGCGGTGAGCAGGTCCGCGGGGAACGCCAACGCCCGGCTCAGGCCGGGGCCGTCCTGGGGGTCCTGGGGGTCCTGGGGGTCGGTGGGGTCGGTGGGCTCGGGCTGGCCGGGCTGGTCGGGTTGGTCGGGGGTGGTGTGTTCGAGGAGGAGCTGGAGCAGCTCCGCGGGACGGGCCAGCCATCCCAGGGCCTCGGCCCGGAGCTCGTCACGGCTGGGCCGTGACGCAGCCCCGGCTGTCCCAGCCTGGGTGGCTGCCTGGTCGGTTGTCTGGGTGGCTGTCTGGGCGTGCTGGGTGGCGAGGATCTCTGCGACCCGGGCCACCATCGCCTCCACATAGACCGCGTCCCCGGCCTCGACCCGGGCCACCAGGTGCCGCAGCCCGTGC
>NZ_POAG01000011.1:0-137734 GCF_002930065.1 Nocardioides sp. 616
ATGTTGACGGGGCATAACAAACTAATTCGTCGACTATGACACACTGTTGAGTTCTCAAGGATCAAACGCGTCCCGGGCTTTTCCCTCTCGGGTCAAGCTGCGGGGCTTGTGTTCTTAGCTTAGCGGACTTTCTTTCCCGAAGCAATTCCGGGCTTTTCCGCTAATGGCTTTCCGAGATATTCGCTTTCGCGTTTCTCTCTTCGACCCGGTGAAACTTAGCGGGCGTTTGAGCCAGACGCAAATCCGGCCTTTTCCCGCATTCCTGCGCACAATTTCCGTCCGATTCCTGCGAGGCCGCTATCGCGCGCACTCGCCAACCTCGGACCGAGGTGTGTGAGGAGGTGGTCTGCCCGGGGCCGGGAGCCCGACCTGATGGTCTTGCTCCCCGCCGCTCCCTGGCGACGAGGAGAAACATTAGGTGACCACCCGAGGCTGCGCAAATCCTTCCGGTGTGAGTGCGGCCACAAGTGTGTTTGCGCAGGTCAGAGGTGGGTATGGGCGCTAAATCCGGTGTTGCCGGCGGGCTCAGGTCGCCCGCACGCCCGCGATCTTCTTCTTGCCCCGGCGCAGCACCAGCCAGGCGCCGCCCAACAGGTCGGCCTCACTCGGGATCAGGTCTGGGTCCTCGACCCTCACGTTGTTCACGTAGGCGCCACCCTCCGCGATGGTGCGGCGCGCCTCCCCCTTGCTCTTGGCCAGCCCCGACCCGACCAGCAGGTCCACCACCGACGGCATCTGAGCAGCCTCGACCTCGAGAACCCCGACCTCCGCCAGCGCGGCCGCCAGGCTGCCGGCGTTCAACGTCGTCAGCTCCCCGCCCCCGAACAGCGCGGCGGCCGCGGCCTTGGCACCCGCCGTCTCGCCCGCCCCGTGCACCAGAGTGGTGACCTCGTCGGCCAGGGCCTTCTGAGCCGCACGGAGGAACGGCTTCTCCGCCGTCTGCGCTGCCAGCTCCTCGATCTCACCGTGCTCGAGGAAGGTGAACAGCTTCAGCAGCTCCACCACCTTCTCGTCCTCCACGTTCAGCCAGAACTGGTGGAAGGCGTAGGGCGACATCATGTCCGGGTCGAGCCAGAGGGCGCCTCCCTCCGTCTTGCCGTACTTGGTGCCGTCGGCCTTCGTCACCAAGGGCGTGACGAACGCGTGCACCCGGTCGCCGTCCGCACGGCGGATGAGCTCCACTCCCCCGGTGATGTTCCCCCACTGGTCCGAGCCCCCGATCTGCAGCTCGACCCCGTGGGCACGATGCAGGTGGAGGTAGTCCATGGACTGCAGGAGGACGTAGCTGAACTCGGTGTAGCTGATGCCGTCCTCGAGCCGGTTGCGCACCACGTCGCGCGCCAGCATCCGGTTGACCGGGAAGTGCTTGCCGATGTCTCGCAGGAACTCGATCGCCGACATCCCGGCGGTCCAGTCGAGGTTGTTGACCATGGTCGCGGCGTTGTCCCCCTCGAAGGAGACGAACGGCTCGACCTGACCGCGCACCCGCTCGGTCCAGGCCTGCACGGTCTCCTCAGGATTCAGGGTCCGCTCTCCGGAGTCGCGAGGATCACCGATCATCCCGGTCGCGCCGCCCACGAGGACGAAGGGAGTGTGTCCCGCGCGCTGCAGGCGCAGCAGCGTCACGATCTGCAGCAGGTTGCCCATGTGCAGGCTCGGAGCGGTCGGGTCGAACCCCACGTAGAACCTGACACTGCGCTCCCCGAGCGCCGACCGCAGCGCGTCGAGGTCCGTCGAGTGCGCGACCAAGCCGCGCCACTCGAGGTCGTCCAGGATGTTGGCGCTCGCCACGGTGAGTCCCTTTCAGTGCATGGTTCAGTGCTTGCCTCAGTGCATGGTCCGGAGCCGTCGGGGACGGCGTACCCAGCCTGCCAGATGTGCCCCATCTCCTGGCACCTGCCTAGGGTGGCGGGTGTGATGGCAGACAGGTACGAACTCGGGCGCGAGATCGCCCGCGGTGGCATGGGTGCGGTCTGGTTGGGGCGCGACACTGTCCTGGACCGGGTGGTCGCCCTCAAGCGGGTCGGTATGGTCCCCGGCGGCTCGACCCCCGACCTGGCCCGCGCGGAGCGCGAGGCCAGGCTTGCCGCCGCACTGAGCCACCCGCACGTCGTCGCCGTGTTCGACCTGGTGGCGGACGGCCCCGAGCACTGGCTGGTGATGGAGTACGTCCCGGGAGCCAGTCTCGCCGAGGTGATCCGGCAGGACGGGCCGCTGCCTGCGGAGCGGGCGGCGGCGCTGCTGGCCCAGACCGCCGACGCGCTCACTGCTGCCCACGGGGTGGGGATCGTGCACCGGGACGTGAAGCCCTCGAACATCCTGGTCACCGCGCAGGACGAGGCGAAGCTGACCGACTTCGGGATCGCCCGTGCCGAGGCGGACGCCTCACTGACACAGACCGGACTGGTCACGGGCTCACCTGCCTATCTCTCCCCCGAGGTCGCCTCGGGGAGCTCGGCCACGCCGGCCAGCGACGTGTGGGCCCTGGGCGCGACCCTGTTCCACGCCCTCGCCGGCCGACCGCCGTACGACGCGAGCGACAACGTGCTGGGGGCGATGTACCAGATCGTCCACGAGACACCCCCGCGGCTCCCCGAAGCCGGGTGGCTGGGACCCCTGCTGGAGCACACGATGGCGACCGACCCGGCCGACCGCTGGTCCATGGCCCAGGTGCGCGACTTCCTGCACGACGGGGAGCAGCGTGCGGCACCCGGCCCGACGAGGACGCTTCCCGCAGTCACGCCCCCACCCGCGACCAGCCCGGGCTCGGGGGTGGACCAGACCACGGCCGTCCCGCCGGTCACGCCCGGTACGACGGCGACGCGCGCACGGCCGAGGTGGCCGGTGCTCGCCGCCGTCCTCGCGCTGCTCGCCGTGGGCGTCCTGGCCTTCTCGGTGGGCCTGCTCTCCTCGCCCGAGGACCGGGAGTCGCCGTCGGCGCAGACCACGGGCGCCCCGGAAGCCTCACCGGTCACGGGGTCGCCGTCGGCGTCCACCTCGCCGTCCACCTCGGCGTCCACCTCGCCGTCCGCCTCGGCAACGCCCGCGTCCTCCGCCGAGGCGGCGCAGGAGATGGAGTCGTTCGTGGCCGACTACCTCAGCACCGTCACCCAGGACCCCAAGAGCAGCTGGCAGCAGCTGACCCCGGAGTTCCAGAAGGCGAGCGGGGGCTTCGGCCAGTACAAGAACTTCTGGCGCACCGTCGCCGCCGCGACCGTGTCCCAGGTGCAGGCCGACCCGGAGAGCTCCACGGTCACCTACACCGTGACCTACGACATGGTCGACGGCGGACAGCGCACGGACAACCCCACCCTCAAGCTGCTGCGCGAGGGGTCCGGCTACAAGATCCTGAGCGAGGCCTGACTACCAGGTACGGACCCAGACACAGTGCTTCTGGGCACGCAGGCGCTCCAGTGATGCCTCGGAGAGCTCGCTCGCCGCGTCGGTGACGACGTAGCCGAGGTCGCCTCGCGTGGCCAGCTGCTGTCCGGTGACGTTGTCACCCTCGGAGGCAAGCATGGAGTTGAACTCCGCCAGCACTCCCGGGACGTTGGCGTGCAGGATGCCGATCCGGTGCTCGTGGACCTCGGGCGTCACGTTGACCACGGGCAGGTTGACCGAGAGCGCGGTGCTGCCGGCTTGGGCGAAGCTCACCAGCTTGCCCGCGACGAACCAGCCGATCTCCTCCTGGGCCTCCTGGGTCGATCCCCCCACGTGGGGGGTCAGGATCACGTTGTCCAGCCCCCGCAGCACGGACTCGAAGGGCTCCCCCTGGGCCTTGGGCTCGACGGGGAAGACATCGATCGCGGCACCCGCGATGTGTCCGGACAGCAGGTTGTCGCGCAGCGCCAGGTCGTCGACGACCATGCCCCGTGAGGCGTTGATGAACAGGGCGCGCGGCTTCATGGCCGCGAACTGCTCGGCCCCGAAGAAGCCCTCGTTGCCGAGCCGTCCGTCCACGTGCAGGCTGACCACGTCGGCCACGGACAGCAGCTCCTTCAGCGAGCGCATCCGCTGGGCGTTGCCGTGAGCGGGCCGGTCGGCGGTGTCGAAGAAGACCACTCGCATCCCCATGGCCTCGGCGAGGTTGGACAGCTGGGTGCCGATGTTGCCGTAGCCCACGATGCCCAGGGTCCGGCCGCGGACCTCGTGGCTGCCACGGGCTGACTTGTCCCAGACGCCGTCGTGCATGCGCTGGATCTTCTCCGGCAGGCGGCGGGCCAGGGCGATGATCTCCCCGATCACCAGCTCCACCACGCTGCGGGTGTTGGAGTACGGAGCGTTGAAGACCGCGACGCCACGCTCCGAGGCTGTGCGCAGGTCGACCTGGTTGGTACCGATGCAGAAGCAGCCGATGGCCATCAGCTCGGGCGCGGCCGCCAGCACCTGGGCCGTCACCTTGGTGTTCGAGCGGATGCCGAGCAGGGCCACGCCCTCGAGGGCCTCGATCAGCTCCGCCTCCGAGAGGGACTCGGACCGCAGCTCGACCTCCAGACCTCGACTCTCGAGCACGTCGACGGCGGCAGGGTGGATGTTCTCCAGGAGCAGGGCCTTCATGCGGCCACACTATGCGTTGCCCCTGGCAGTCTCGCGCCGAGTCCGCAGTAAGGCACCACCGCTGCTCGGGACTCCCCCGCCCAGCCCACCCACTCCTGCCCCGTCCCCGATAGGCAGCGTGCTCAGGGCTTGGGTGCGGCCAGCGACCAAAGAAGCAGATCGTGATCCGCAACTTCTTCACTGGCGGCGACTGAGATGGCGGAGGTGCGTTTGCCCGTGCGCAAGTCGTAGCTCTCGAGCGTGAGGCGATCGGACCCGTTGCGCTGGAACAGGATGGTGAGGCTGTTCCCGTTCCACGCGGACGCTGCCTTCACGGCGTCGCGGGCGGCACCGCTGACCCGGCCGACCACGCGAAGCCGCGCCTTCTTCAGCCGGATCCGCAACAAGTCACCCTGACCGTTGACGTTGTACAGGGAACCCTGGAACAAGTGCCCCGTGCGGGCACTCGCCCCCGGCGAGAGCCCGCTGGCCTGCTGGTCAAAATATCAATCAACACCACTGTCCGCATTCTGAAAAGTTCCCACCGACACGAGGGCCGGCTCAGTAGTTTCCTGTGAGCTGTTCCATCAGGGAACGGCTCCTTGGGAGGGAGCAGTAATGCGAAGACTATTTTTCCTCGGCTTGGTAACCACCTGCATCGCGGCGTCGGCTTCAACGCCATCCTTCGCGAAAGCCAGGATCACGGAAGAACCTGCGGGCAGCCAGAGTTTTACCCTTACATTGACCGAACCTCCAGCCAAGAGTCCTAATCCCAGCGAAGGGCCGCAGACGTTGGGCGGGATATCTCTTGGCGGGGGCACCCGCTCCCTCACTTGCAACGTGACCGTAGACAATCCACATTATTCTAACGGGGCCGCCGGAATGATCGCAAAAGTAAAGTACAGTTGCATGGGCAACATGTCTGGGACGCTGCGAGCTAGCGGTAATATCTACCGGTACAAGCCGGGAGAGTACGGGCCCTATGCCCCTCGGGCCTCCAACACGGGCAGCGCTGCAGTGGGCCCGTTGGCAGCAAGCACCCTAATGTACCTGCCAGCCGCCCCGGGCGGAATCCACTGCAACATGAATCACTGGTATTACGCGGACGCGTACCTCACGTTGGTTGCCGGACCGTCGGCCAACAGCACCTCCGTTACAAGCGCTACTGTCCACCCTCAGAAATGCGCATGATGTAGGAACCGCGTAGTGGGGCCTATGGATGGCTTCCCTTGGCCCCACTTCACGGCGCGTAGAACGAATCATTTAAGTCTCGCCCGACCAACCAAATCAATCCGCGCCCACAGCCAGGGTTGGTCTGCTCTGCCAAGGCATCGTCGTACACGAGTGCAACCCCAAAAGCCCTGTCAGAACCCGCCTTCGCAGCAGCCCAGTCGATCACACGCACAACGTCTTCACCAATAATGTCGTACGTCGCCGTGGAGTGCGACCGCCCAGGCGCTCCTTTCGTCTGCAGATATACGCGAAACCGCGGCGTCGTTGATTCCCAGTGACTGTCCCGTTCATCTACGAGGACAATCTCCATATCTGACTCCTCCATGTGCCCAGCGTCCCACGGACACTTGAGCTTGGCTACGTCGGCAGCTGCGCATGTCCGGGTGCGGCACCGGGGTCGTCCGGACACGAGGAAGCATGTGCCCCAACCCCCAGGTCCCCCGTCGTCCCCACCTAGGCCGAGGCCGAGCTCCTGTCCACGATGATCCACCACGGCGGCACTTTCTACTCAGGCGAGCCCGGCACAAGCCGCGCGACGGCCGCAGCTCATGACCATGGGCGTCAACGGCCTGGTCACCTTCCTCGACGCCGAGGCCGGCGACCGCCGCTACCTCTCAGAAGAGTCCATGGCGCTGCTCAACACCGACATGGATACTGGAGATCACGCCGCGATCGAGAGCGACGAGTGGGGTACCGAGGACACCTCAAAGCCCACCACCCAGCGGGGCTCAGTCGATCCTGACCATCGGCGAGGTCAATCATCACCGCGAGCGCTTCCCGAACAACGCTCTGGCCATCGTCCACTCGATCGAGCTCACCCGGATCAACCAAGCCCCGGTTGCTAGCGGTGGCGAGCTGCACATCACCAAGCCCGGGGGTTGTCGAGGAGGCCGACCTCGACCCGATGGCGTTCAAGTATCGGACCGGCCTGGCGTGGCCACGGGTGGGGTACGACCCTCCGTCGCGATGCCAAGGATGAATCTCGGATGAAGGATTACTGCACGTTTGAGGCGGGCCGCTTCCCCGCGATATCTCGCTGGTGTTCGTGACAGTACGAGGACGGTTGTCGGTGCGATGTTGCAAGATGATGGGGTGCCGGTCCGCAAACTACCTGACCTCAGCCCCGACCAGGTGTCGGAGCTCCAGGACGCCCTGCTTGCCAACGCAGACGCCCTACTGACCTCCGCACTGGCTGTGCTCGGTCTGGACCACACCGCGCTCGCCCGTTCCTTGGCCATCCTG
Organism: Nocardioides sp. 616; assembly: GCF_002930065.1. Taxonomy (NCBI): domain Bacteria; kingdom Bacillati; phylum Actinomycetota; class Actinomycetes; order Propionibacteriales; family Nocardioidaceae; genus Nocardioides; species Nocardioides sp. 616. Next base: position 7,012 of record NZ_POAG01000011.1, read on the forward strand.
GGTCTCGAGGAGTCAGGAAAGGCAATCGCTATACATGAACGCCGTGTGGAGATGACCTCAGCACCCGAGGGCGAACCTTTCCGGTGCGTTTGGCTGGACGAACTGTGGGCGAGCCACCAGCGAAAACTGGACAAGGTCCACGGCTTTCTTCTCCTGGAGAACTATTGGTTTGGCACCGAGCCCGCCGACCCCGCGGAGAACGCCTCCGCCCTTGGCGCGATCAAGACGTGGTCACGCCGCCATGACCGCTCCAAGCAACGCGGGTTCTACGTGGACCTGGGCTCTAACGGGACCATTCTGTCTCCAGCGGACGTGGCCGATGAGGAAGCCCTGCGCGACGTAATCGCCCACGTTCACCAGATCGGCTGGCAGATCCGGCTGGGCGAGCACATCGAAGGCAAACGTCAAGACGAGCAAGTGGCCGGGATGCCTCCCGCTACCGCTGAGGACCTGGCTTGGATGAAGGGTCGCGCGTGGTCAGACTCGTCACCGGCAGTGCAGCAGATCATCAGTAACGCGGTGGAGTCCTTGAAGGACGGCACCCCCGGCGAGCCGCTAAACAACGCTGAATACCGCTTCAATCCGCCCAGCGCTGACCGGACTCCGTTCCGCAACGTCGGCAAGCCCGGCTACGAAGCCGAGACCCGAGAGTTGCTGCGTTTGGAGGAAGAGCTCGACCGGGTGGCCGAGCGGGACAAGTAGCTGTGCCGAAGAAGGGCGATGAGTGAGTACCCAGACGCTGGCTGCGATCGGCACAACGGCTTGGTCCCCCTCAATACGGGGTTCCAATCGCGGGCAACCACTCTGGCAACGGACGTTCCCATGCAGGTTTCGTACAGATCCAGATCCCATCGAGAGAGCGTGCCTGCCGTATCCCGGCCTTGCCGCCCCGCGCGTGCGCGTTGGAAACCGGGGGGTTATGTGGAGACCTAGCGGCCGTCCTTGAAATCCAGTCGGCGAAGCTCGCCTCCATCGTCTCGGTCCATCAGGTGGTACTTCCGCACAGTCGCGCGGGCTGCGCTCTCGACGTTGCGATTGAGACCTGAGGGAACTCCCAACTCCTGAGCGTGGAGGTATGTCAGCAGGTTCCGGTACTCGGCGGGCCGCAGCTCCTTAGCAAGAGCGACGAGCTGCTCGGCGACCCGCACTCCGCCGTATGGATTGGACCACCCAACGCGCTCGAAGTAGACCTCGGCAACCTCCTCAAGCCGGTCAGCGACGCAGTCCGTCATGGTCAGCAGCCCTCTCTTCTTGAGCTCGGAGCGGCGGAGCTGGGCCTCGAAGCGCAGTTGCCCTTTGCTCACCTCAACCCATGCTTCCAGGAAACCCCGGTGGGCAGGGTTCCTTGTACGCCGCGCCAGGCGTGCAAGCTCGTACTCCTTGTCATACCCCCGAACGAGATAGTTCCGCTTGGTGCCCCGCACGATCGTCTGCATTCCCCCGTCGGGACGCAGGTAGTTCGCCTGGTCCTGCGCATATGCAGTGACGCGGTGGCTCAGGGCGGCGAGTACGGCAGTCGGCGAGGGGACGCGATGAAAGTCGCGCGTGAGATCAAGCCGCTGAAGGTCGAGTTGATCGCGCTGCGGGACGTCTGGCAGCCGTGCGCGAAGGTCGTCGAGCACGAGATCGACGACGTCCGCCAGCAGGTCCACGGCCAGGGGGTCGCGGTTGTGGCCCCGTAGCACGGTCGGGGCCGAGAACTCGATCGTCACCGTCGGCCCGGTGGGTGGACGACGGCCCTTGACCCTGGCGGTGCCTAGGCCGACCTCGAGAATGCCGAGCGCGCCGGTTCGGCGGTCGACTCGCTCTCCAGTGTCGTGGTTGTCGTGCGAGTGACGTTCTGGAAGAGCAGCTCGTCCAACAAGTCATCTGTGGTGGGAGCCTGGACGGCGATGGTGTCCACCCCGACCCCGCCCCATGAATCGTGGGTCCAATCGAACCTGTCAGTAGGGAGAAGGTGGCGTTCGTCGTAGACGACGGTGTCGAGATCGTCTCCGGCGAGTTCGACGATGGCGACGCGGGGGCCGGGAGATCGCCGGAAGAGCGTGCCTGGCATGCGTCCTCCATTCCAGGATCAAGGGGTCAGTGATGGCACGGCGATAGAGGGATGCGGGCAGACCTTGAAGTTGTTGTTGAACTAGGGATCAGTCATCCCTTTCGGCACCTAAAACACCAGGTCAGCGCGTTGCTGCTAACGGACTGCTACGGCGTCGTCGGGGTCCTCAGGGAGCCCAGCGAGCTTGACCCCAATGATCTGCGCGATCATCTCGTCGGGCAGGCCGAGGCGACGCAGGATCGCGTGCGTGGGCACTACCTTGCGCCGCCCGACCTTGATGCTCTCGATCTCGCCTCGATCGGCGCCGCGGCGAGCTCGCCGGCCTGACTTGGGCGCGGGTCGACCTCGACGCCGGGACCGTGGCGGTGGAGGTCTCCACGACGCAGCTCGGCAACGAGCGCGTGACCACGACCCCGAAGAACCACGAGCGCCGCACGATCGCGATCGACTCCCACATGGTCACACGCTCCGCACCTGGCGGAAGCAGCAGGCGACCGAGCGGCTCGCCATGGGTCCGGCGTACGCCGACCGCGAGGGCCTGGTCTTCACCTGGGAGGACGGCCGCCCAGTGATGCCAGACTACATCACGAAGGCGTTCGACTCGCTGCAGACGTCGTTGCGAAAGACGCTCGAAGCGGCAAGCGAGCCGGTGTTCCCCCGCCTGGTCGTGCACGAGCTGCGACACACTCACGCGACGCTCCTGCTGCGCGCCGGCGTGCCGGTGCACATCGTGGCGAAGCGGCTTGGCCACAAGGACCCGTCGGTGACGCTCAACGTGTACGCCGACGTTATCCCCGACGACGACACCAGTGCCGTCGACATCTTCAGAAAGGCAGTGTGGGGCGCATGAGCTTCGACGAGGAGACCATCCCTGAGCCGACGCCCCAAGACCTGGCCATCTGGGGCCGCATTAGCACCCACGCAGAATTCGGCGAGGCGACGGCTGATTGGCTCACGCGCAAGCATCCGTACTACCCCACGTACCTGTCACCCGGACCAGCAGCCGAATCGGCCGACCTGATCGAGGGCCTCGCGACGATCAACCGCTTGGGCTTCGTGACCGACAGTTCTCAGCCCGGCGTGCCCGTAGACGACGCAGGAAGCGGTCAGAGGGCCTACGTCACGGGTTATTGCGACGAGGCGACCGCAGAGACGATCGCGTCCGCGTTGCGCTTCTCCGACCTCATCGTCCTTCACTTCTCGCCCGACTCCCTCGGCGACGGGAGCATCGTCGTCAGCACCGACGAAGGCGAAGAGTTCACATGGGTGGGTCGCCGGGACTCGATCTCGGCGGCAGAGGGCTACAGGGAGAGGGCAGGGGACAGCTTGGCGGACCTCATTCTCGCCAGCTGGGAGCTGCACATCATTGACCCAGCTTGGGGCCGCAACGACCGACTGATCCCTGCCCTGCTCCATGCCCTGGGAGCCGACTCATGAACCGACACGTGCCGGCTGTTAGCAGATCCGTAGCAACCGCACCACGCCTGCTGGCTGCCGGCCCGGACAACAGGCCGCTCACCTGTGGTTTTCATGGTGGGGCGGGTGGGGCTCGAACCCACGACCCAAGGATTATGAGTCCTCTGCTCTAACCGACTGAGCTACCGCCCCGAGTGACATCGCAGACCCTATCGAGCACCAGCGCGGGGGCGACGAAGCGGTGGGCAGCGTCGCCGTGACGTGCCATGCTCCACAGCATGGAGCCTGACAAGCTGGTGCCCCTGGCCGAGGACTGGAACCGGGCGCTGTGCGTCGTCGCGCACCCCGACGACATGGAGTTCGGAGCCGCGGCCGCCGTCGCGCGCTGGACCCAGCAGGGCAAGGAGGTCGTCTACTGCATGGTGACCAGCGGAGAAGCCGGCATCGACGGGCTGGCACCAGAGGACTGCCGCCTGGTCCGCGAGCGCGAGCAGGTCGAGTCGGCGCGGATCGTCGGCGTCGACAAGGTCGACTTCCTCGGCCTTCCCGACGGCGTCCTGGAGTACGGCGTCGCGCTGAGGCGCGCCATCGCCGCACCGGTGCGCCAGCACCAGCCGGACATCGTGATCACCGGGAACTTCCGCGACACCTGGGGTGGGCGCAACCTCAACCAGGCCGATCACATCGCCGTGGGCCGCGCCGTGCTGGACGCCGTACGCGACGCGGGCAACCGGTGGGTCTTCCACGACCAGATCGAGCAAGGGCTGCTGCCGTGGGGCGGTGTCCGCGAGGTGTGGGCGTTCGGCTCCCCCCAGGCCGGTCACGGCGTGGACACCACCGACCACTTCGATGCCGGCGTCGCCTCGCTCGAGGCCCACGCGGCGTACATCGACGGGCTGGGGTGGGAGAACTGGGACGCCAGGGAGTTCCTCGAGGGCCTGGCGCGCGGAGCCGGCACCCGGCTGGGAGCCTCGTTCGCGGCGCCGTTCGAGGTCTTCCCCATGGGCTGGGGCGAGTAGCACCGACCCGCCTACGGGGCGCTGGCCAGCAGCTCCGCCGGAATCCACTCCTCCACCAGCGCCCATCGTCCGGGCCGCAGCTGAGCGGAGTAGACCACCCGCCCCTCCCACCGTCCGCGGGCACCCTGGCGCCATTCCAGCAGGAGTCCGGGGCGGGCGCGCGGGCCGTCCACCGGCACCGTGACCCAGCAGTGCCGCCCCGGGCGCCCGGCCGCGTCTTCGCCGTCGCCTCCGGAGCGCTCGGGGGGAGTCGTCGGCGAGGAGGCCGCCGGGTCCGAGCGCACCCGGTCGCTCAGCGGGACTCCGCTGCCCGATCCGTATCCGCCTCTTGCCACCAATCCATTAGAACATGTGTTCGAACGACAGTGGTGGGCGGTCAGGAGGCCGAGGCGTACCTGGCGACGTACTCCCCCGTGGTCGCGTCTAAGAACGCGTACTTCACGCCCTTGACGCGGCGGATCGTGGTCTCGTCCTTGCTCCAGCGCAGGTCCTCGAACCGGGAGGCGTAGCGTCCGTCGGCCCAGTCCAGGAGCCGCTGCCCGGAGACCATCGGCACCCCACGTGCCAGGGCTACGTCGATCACCTGGGATGTGCGTGCCGAAGCGCAGCGCCGAGGCCACGGACGCGCCCGAGTCGTCGCCGAGGGAGAAGTCCAGGTCGCGTGTGCCCTCGTCGAGCGGCTTGTCGAACACGACGAAGACCAGGGACGAGGCGGGCCCGTCTCCGCGCCGTTCGCGGGGAAGTGGCTGACTGCCCGGGGCGGGCGTGGGCGAGCATCCGCCAGCGACGTGCCCCTGGTGCCAAGGCGTTGCTCCGTGATCGCGCCACCCGCCAGCAGATCCAGTGAGTCTGCGAGCGGAGCCAGTAGACCAGCGCCACCAAAACGAAGAGGGCCTGACCCACGTTTCCGCAGGTCAGGCCCTCTCTCTTGCTCCCCCGGTTGGACTCGAACCAACAACCCTCCGGTTAACAGCCGAATGCTCTGCCAGTTGAGCTACAGGGGATCAGCTGCCCTTGCGGGCAGCGGAGAGAAGATTAGCAACTGTCGCGCTGGGCGGGCTAATCGGGTCGCCTCAACAGGGCGGCTCAGCTGTGCCCGACCTCGTTGCGGGCAGCGGCGATGGCCGTCCGGGCTGCCTCCCGGACCACCGGGTCGCTGGGGTCGGTGCCCTCGTCGTACTCCACGAACCACGACAGCTCCCTCGCGCCGGTGGCGCCGCGGCGCGCGATCACCCTGACCCCCCGGCCCCGCCCGAGCGACACGTGGCGCTGCAGCACGATGCTCGCCGTCACGCGCTCCCGCACCAGCTCGAGCACGCGACGGGGGTCTGGCAGGACCAGCACGTGCACGGGCCGCGGCTGGCCCCACTGACCCACCTCGCTGAGCCTGAACGTGGAGGTCTCCAGGTCCCAGTCGGCGGCCTCCACCTGCTCCCACGGGACCCGGACCGTGTCCCGGGCCGGCTCGGGGGCCGCCAGGTAGACGGCATCCCTGGTGCCTGCCAGCACCGTGCCGTCCTCGGCCTCGCACCAGGCCAGCACCCGCTCGCCCGGTGCCACGACCAGGGCTACGGGCGGCCGCTCGCGGCGCGCGGTCATCCTCATGCCCCCACCGCCTTGTCCCTCAGGTCGCGGCGGTGCTGCTCCAGCGCCACCAGCTCCCCGAACATCTTGTTGTAGTCACTGGCCTGGTCGACCGGGTTGGTGCGCTGGAGCCGCGACTTGAGCTCGCCGATCCGGCGCAGGGCCGTGAGCTCGCGCAACCGGTACACGTGAGCGTTGACGTAGCTCTCCCCCGGCTCGCCCGAGGACCTCACCGGCTCAACGCCGAGCTCGCTGATCGCCGAGGAGATGATCGGGTTCGACACCCCGTTGCGCACCCGCGCGGCCCAGCCGGGGTCGGCGGCCCCCTGGGCCACTCCCCCGGCCGCGACGATCGCCTCCCACACGTGCCGGTACGTCGGGTGGCTGAAGTCCTCCGACGCCAGGCCCGACGCGCTTCGCCCGACCGTCTCGGGATGCTGGATCACCAGCTTGAGCGTCTCCCGCTCGATGGAGAAGCGGGGGTCCCTCAGGTCCGGCAGCTCGCGTCGGGGCGGCCCGGCGGGGGCGCTGCCCTGCTCACCCCGGTGGTCCTGTCCGTCCGTGCGGCCTCGCTGCGGCCGAGCCGACCTGTCGTCGGGTCGGCCCCGCGCGGCGGCGCGGCGCACCTCGGTGCGGGCCTCATCGACGTCGACGCCGATCATGGCCGAGAGCTCGCGCGCGAACGCGTCGACCTTGGACTTGTCCCGCACGCTGGCCACCAGCTTGGCCGCCTCGCGCAGGGCGTCGATCCGGCCGTCGGCCCGGTCCAGGTCGTACTTGCTGGCCACGTTGCCCAGGACGAACCGGTACAGCGGCTGACGCCGCGCGATCAGCTCCCGCACGGCCGCGTCGCCCTGCTGGATGCGCAGGTCGCACGGGTCGAGGCCCGAGGGCTCCACCGCGACGTAGGTCTGGGAGACGAAGTTCTGGTCCCCGCCGAACGCCCGCAGGGCCGCCTTCTGCCCGGCCTCGTCGCCGTCGAAGGTGAAGATCACCTCGCCCCGGAACTCCTCGTGGTCGTGCAGGAACCGGCGGAGCACCCGGGCGTGGTCGTCGCCGAAGGCCGTGCCGCAGGTGGCGACGGCGGTGCCGACGCCGGCCAGGTGGGCGGCCATCACGTCGGTGTAGCCCTCCACCACGACCGCCTGGGAGCTGCGCGCGATCTCGCGGCGGGCCAGGTCGAGGCCGTAGAGCACGTGGCTCTTCTTGTAGATCGGGGTCTCGGAGGTGTTGAGGTACTTGGCGTCGATCCGGTCGTCGTCGAAGATCCGGCGTGCCCCGAACCCGATGGTGTCCCCGTTCGCCTCGCGGATCGGCCACAGCAGCCTGCCGCGGAACCGGTCGTAGGCCGACCGCCCGACCGCCACCAGGCCGGCGGTGGTCATCTCCTCCTCGGTGAACCCGCGCTGGCGCAGCAGTCGGGTCAAGGCCTCGCCGTCGCGGGGGGCGAAGCCGACGCCGAACGTCTCAGCCGCGGACTGGTCGAAGCCGCGGGTGGACAGGAACTGGCGGGCCACGATGGCGTCGGGGTGGGAGAGCTGGTCGGCGTAGAACTCCTGGGCCACCTTGTGCGCCTCGATCAGCCGGCTCCGCTGAGGCCCTCTGGGGCGCTGCAGCGGGGCGTCACCCTCCTCGCGCCGCAGCTGTACGCCGTACTTGTCGGCGAGCTGCTCCACCACCTCGGAGAAGCCGAGGCCGTCGATCTTCATCAGGAAGCTGATGACGTCGCCGCCCTCCTGGCAGCCGAAGCAGTGGAAGAACCCCCGAGAGGGCGTGACGTGGAAGGAGGGGGACTTCTCGTCGTGGAAAGGGCAGAGCCCCTTCAGCGCGCCGCCACCGGCCTTGCGCAGGGTGACGTAGGAGGAGATCACCTCGTCGATGCGAGCCTTCTCGCGCACCGCTGCGATGTCGTCCTCACGGATGCGGCCTGCCACGCGCTAAGTCTACGGTGCCGCCAGCAGGATCGTGCCCGGAGCCGATCCCTGTGCCCGCAGCCGGAGCGGGTTTGCCTCGGGGGGGTGCAGGGCACAGGGAGGCCATGAGCGCTCCGCAAACACCTCCCCCGGCCGGTCCCGGCCCGGGCGGGAACCACGACGAACCCACGGTGGGGGGCCTGGTCCACGACCTCACCCAGCAGGTGCCGGACCTGATCCGCTCCGAGCTCCGGCTCGCACAGGCCGAGATGACGGAGAAGGGCAAACGGGCCGGCCTGGGCATCGGCATGTTCAGCGCCGCCGGTCTGCTCGCGTTCTTCGGCCTCGCGGCCGTGATCACCGCCTGCATCGCGGCGCTCGCCCTGGTCCTGCCCACCTGGGCCTCCGCCCTGATCGTGGCGGCGGTCCTCTTCGCCGCCGCGGCAGGAGTCGGCCTGGCCGGCAAGTCCAAGGTGAGCGCGGCCACCCCGGTCAAGCCGGAGAAGGCCATGGAAGGCATCAAGGAAGACATCGACACCGTCAAGGGAGGCCACCACCGTGTCTGACCACAAGGACCCGGCCGACATCGAGGCCGATATCGAGCGACAGCGACAGGCCCTGGCCCAGACCCTCGACGAGCTGGGGACCAAGCTGGACGTCAAGCGGCAGTTCAAGGAGCGGGTCCAGCCCGTCCCGCTGGCCGCCGTGGGCGCCGTCGTGGTGGCTGTCATGGCCATCGCATGGTGGCGGAGCCGGCGCTGATGAGCATGGAACGGCTCGACAAGCGCTCCCTGAAGTACGTCGTGAAGCGGGCGGTGCGGGAGTTCTCCCAGGACCAGTGCACCGATCTGGCCGCGGCCCTGACCTACTACGCCGTGCTCTCCATCCTGCCCGCCGCGGTCGCCCTGACCGCGATGCTGGGCGTCGTCGGCCAGGCCGAGGAATCGGTCGACACCCTGCTGGAGGTGCTGGCTCCCCTGGTCTCCGACGACATGCTGGGCAACATCGAGCCCACCCTGCGGGACCTTGCCAACTCCCAAGGCGCCGGGATCGCCCTGCTCGTGGGTCTGGCCGGAGCCCTGTGGACCGCGTCCGGCTACGTCGGCGCCTTCTCCCGGGCGATGAACCGGATCTACGAGGTCGAAGAGGGTCGACCCATCTGGAAGCTCCGCCCCCAGATGCTCCTGCTGACCCTGGTGCTGCTCGTCCTGATGGCCCTGGTGCTCGTCATGCTGGTGGTCTCCGGCGGCCTGGCACGTTCCATCGGGGACGTCATCGGACTGGGCAGCACCGCGGTCACGGTGTGGAACATCGCGAAGTGGCCGGTGCTGGCGATCGTGGTGATGGTCATCGTGGCGATGCTCTACTACTTCACCCCCAACGTGAAGCACCCCAAGATCAAGTGGCTCTCGCCGGGCGCCATCGTGGCGCTGCTGACCGGAGTGGTCGCCTCGGTGGGCTTCACGTTCTACGTCGCCAACTTCGCCAGCTACAACAAGACCTACGGCTCGCTCGCCGGCGTCATCGTGGCCCTGCTCTTCCTGTGGATCACCAACCTGGCGCTGCTCCTGGGCGCCGAGATCGACGCCGAGCTGGAGCGCGGCCGCGAGCTCGAGGCAGGGGTCCCTGCCGAGGTCGAGCTGCAGCTGCCGCTGCGCGACAGCCGCAACGTGGACAAGTCCGCGGACAAGGAGCAGAAGCAGATCGACGAGGGCCGCAAGATCCGTCTCGAGTCCGGCATGGACCCGGCCCAGGACGAGGCCACCGAGACACCAACCACACAGATCTCAGACCACGACAAGGCACGGACGAAAGGTGATGTCAGATGAGGAAGTCAACTCTGCTACTGGCGATGGGGGCCGGATACGTGCTGGGCGCCAAGGCTGGTCGTGAGCGCTACGAGCAGATCCGCAGTGGGTTCAACAAGGTTCGCCAGAACCCCAAGGTCCAGGCGACCGCCCAGCAGGCGGCCGACGCGGCCAAGGACAAGGCCCCGGTGGTCAAGGAGAAGCTGGCCGGCGCGGCCGGCGCGGCGGCCGAGAAGGTCAAGCCCGGGGGCCACAAGGACGAGAAGGACGGACTGGAGACCCAGCTCAACCCAGAGAACGTCGCTCTCCAGGACAACCCCTACCCCCAGGGCACGTTGCCCTGAGCGTGCAGAGGTGAGTCGCTGGCCCCTCAGCGGGCCGTGACCACTGCGGCATGACGGGAGACGGCGCTGGCGTCGGTCAGGGAAGCAACCTGGTCGATGACCACGCGCCGTCTCCCGTTGTCGTCCTCGGCGTCCTCCCAGTCCTGCGCGAAGGGCGCGTCGAGGGATTCTGGGCCGCGCTGCCACATCGCCTCGACCAGCTCGGCGAGCAGCTCACGCTGGCGGGCCATCATCGCGACGCGGTCGTCCGCGCTCATCACGTAGTGCGCGGCGATGCCCTTGAGGACCGCGATCTCCAGCCGGGTCTGCTCCGGCACCACCAGGGTTCCTCGGTAGCGGACGAACGGGCCCGGGCCCGAGTCGAAGGTCGCCTGCTGCACGCTTCCGCAGAAGCGACCGATCAGGTCACTGGTGAGGTTCTTCAGGGCCGCCAGGTCACGACGCCCGTGAGCGTACGGCGTCCGGGGCCAGCTGTCCTGCGCCTGCAGGTCGTTGAGCACCCGGTCGAGCCGGTCGTCGGGCATGCCGGGCAGGTACCACTCCCGGACCGTCTCCCACAGCGCCGAGCGGTCCAGGCGCGTGAGGTCCACCCGGTCCGCCACCACGCCGTCCTCCACGTCGTGCACCGAGTACGCCACGTCGTCGGCGAGGTCCATCACCTGAGCCTCCAGGCACTGCGCGGTGCCCCGGGCCCCGGCGCGCATCCAGTCGAAGACCTCGCGGTCGTCGTCGTAGACCCCGAACTTCACCACCACCCGCGGAGTCCCGTCGCCGTGCACCCCGTGAGGCGGCTGGGCCGACGCCCGGGGCCATGGGTACTTGGTGCAGGCGTCCAGGGTGGCCCGGGTCAGGTTGAGCCCGACGCTGCGCCCCGTCGCGTCGAAGGTCTTCGCCTCGAGCCGGGTGAGCAGCCGCAGGGTCTGGGCGTTGCCCTCGAACCCGCCGCACTCCTGGCTCTGCTCGGCCAGCACCCGTTCGCCGTTGTGGCCGAACGGCGGGTGGCCGAGGTCGTGGGCGAGCGCGGCGGTCTCCACGATGTCGGGGTGACAGCCCAGGGCCCGGGCCAGGTCGCGTGCGACCTGGGCGACCTCGAGGCTGTGGGTGAGCCGGTTGCGCACGAAGTCGTCGGCCTGCGGCCCCATCACCTGCGTCTTGGCCGCCAGCCGGCGGGACGAGGCGGCGTGCACCACGCGCGCCCGGTCGCGTTCGAAGGCCATCCGCACGGGAGCGTCGACACGCTTGGGTGGCTCGGGGACGAGGCGCTCACGCGCGGAGTCGTCGTAAAGGTGCTCCATCGTCATCGGAGGCTACCGGGTGCCCCCGACACCGGCCCGGCCAGGCTCAGTAGACCGTGACGTGCACGTGGTCGTAGTGGTTGGCCGTGGTGGAACCGCGGTCCGACATCCCACGCCAGCCCTCGCCGCCGCGCTCGACGGACCAGATCTTCTGCGCGTAGATGAGGTACTCCACACCGAGCGCGACGTAGTTCGCCCGCACGAACTCCGCGATCTCCCACCCGCGCTCACCGCTGATCATGATGTCCACCGCCCGGCCCTGGCCGTGCTCACCGTCGTTGCGGAAGGTGCCGTACGAGGTCACGTCCGGGAAGGCCGCGCACACCGCCTGGTGCACCTTCGTCACGTTGGGGTCCACGCCGCTGGGCACCGAGCTGCCGTTGGTGCAGGCGCCGCCGATGCCGGCGACCGGCTTCTCATCGTCGAGGTAGCCCGCGGTGACCCACCGGGACCTGCCGTCGAGCACGATCTCCTGGCGCTCGGCGCTCTTGCGTCCTGTCACCAGCACTCGCTCGCCTGCCTCCAGCACACCGACCTGGTCAGCGTCGGCGCTCGGCCCGGTCCAGATGTTGAGGTCCTCGGTGGCCCAGAGCCGGGTGTCGGCCTGCCGCAGTGCGATCCGAGTCGCCTCCGCCTCCTGCTCGAGCTCCCGAGCGGCCTGTCGGGCCAGCCCGGCCTTGCGCGCCTGGCTGGCCTCGCTGGCCTTGCGTGCGAGCCCGGCCTTGTCAGCCTTGCGGTCCTTGACCTTCTCCTTCTTCGCCGCAGCCACGCGGGCCTTGGACCGGCTGACCGACGGCGCACGCACGGGAGTGGCGTCCGCCGCCGGAACCACGGTGTGCGCGAGCAGCTCGCGGGTGGGCTCCGGACTCTGGGTGATGACGCCGAACGAGACGGCTGAGACTGTCGCCAGGACGGCGACCGGCGCCGCGATGAGAGCGGCTCTGGACATGTTGCGGGGCATGGTGCGGGCTCTGGCGTCCCGCTTGTGGCGATGATTTGCCACAGCGCTGATCCTTCGCTGATTGCTGACACGGTCGCACCCGTGCAGCAGATCGTGCTTCGGGGTGAGATCGACGAGTCAAGCACACGACGGACCGGGCCGAGGCATCCGTGCCACGTTTTTCGTCGTGGGCATCATCACCCCCGTCGGTCAGCCGCCGGTGACCTCGAGGGCGTCCTCGCGCACGTGCATCCCTCGGCCGTCCGCGTCGTCCAGCCACCCCTCGGGGATGACCACCCGGCTCCGCGGGGATCCCTGGCGTCCCCGCGGAGTGCCCAGGGCCGACTCCGGGAACGGCTCGTCGCCGTCCAGCTCCTCCAGCAACCGGTCCAGCGCCGCCAGCGAGTCCACCAGGGCCAGCGAGTGGCGTAGCGAGCCGCCGGCCCGGAAGCCCTTGAGGTACCAGGTGACGTGCTTGCGGAACTCCTTGCAACCCCGCTCCTCGCCCATGTGCTCGCAGAGCAGCTCGGCGTGGCGCCGCATCATGGTCCGCACCTCCCCCAGGCTCGGCAGCGCCGGCGACGACGGTCCGCCCGAGAAGGCAGCCGCCAGGTCACGGAACAGCCAGGGGCGCCCCAGGCAGCCCCGGCCCACCACCACGCCGGCGGCACCGGTCTCGGTGACCATGCGCACCGCGTCGCCGGCCTCCCAGATGTCCCCGTTGCCCAGCACCGGGATCGACACGTGGTCGACGAGCTCGGCGATCGACTCCCAGTCCGCCTCACCGGAGTAGGCCTGCGCCACGGTGCGCCCGTGCAGGGCGATGGCTGCGACACCGGTCTCCTGGGCGATGCGGCCGGCGTCCAGGTAGGTCAGGTGGTCCTCGTCCAGGCCCTTGCGGGTCTTGATCGTCACGGGCACGCCGTACGGCGCGGTGGCGGCCACCGCGGCCTCGAGGATCTCCGCGAGCAGCCCCCGCTTCCAGGGCAGCGCGCCACCGCCCCCCTTGCGTGTCACCTTGGGCACGGGGCAGCCGAAGTTCAGGTCGACGTGGGCCACGCCGTACTCGGCGCACAGGATCTCCGCGGCCTTCGCCACGTACCTCGGGTCGGTGCCGTAGAGCTGGACCGAGCGGACGGTCTCCCGCTCGTCGAAGACCAGCATCTTCAGGGTGGTCTCGTCGCGCTCCACCAGGCCGCGGGAGGTGATCATCTCGCAGACGTAGAGCCCCGCCCCCTGCTCGGCACAGAGTCGCCGGTAGGCGGCATTGGTGATGCCCGCCATCGGGGCGAGGACCACCGGCGTGGCGACCGTGAGGCCGCCGAGCTCCAACGCTGTGGGCAGCTGCGGGACAGACATGCCCTCATTGTCGCCGGAGCGTGGCGGCCGTCGCGAATCGTGCCTCAGCAGCCCACCAGGCGCTCGGCGAACCAGCGGGTGATCCCGTCGAGGCTGATCCGCTCCTGGTGCATGGAGTCACGCTCGCGCACGGTGACGGCGTCGTCCTCGAGGGTGTCGAAGTCGATCGTCACGCAGTACGGCGTGCCGATCTCGTCCTGCCGGCGGTAGCGGCGGCCGATCGCACCGGAGTCGTCGAAGTCGACGTTCCAGTTGCGGCGCAGCTCGGCCGAGAGCGCCTTCGCCTTGGGGCTGAGGTCGCTGTTGCGGCTGAGCGGCAGGACCGCGACCTTGATCGGGGCCAGGCGCGGGTCGAGCCTGAGCACGGTGCGCTTGTCCACCCCGCCCTTGGTGTTGGGGGCCTCGTCCTCGGCGTACCCGTCGACGAGGAAGGTCATCAGGCTGCGGGAAAGCCCGGCGGCCGGCTCGATCACGTACGGCATGTAGCGCTCGCCCGCGGCCTGGTCGAAGTAGCTCAGGTCATGGCCGGAGTGCTTGGAGTGGGTGGAGAGGTCGAAGTCGGTCCGGTTGGCGATCCCCTCGAGCTCACCCCACTCGGAGCCGGCGAACCGGAACCTGTACTCGATGTCGACGGTGCGCTTGGAGTAGTGGCTCAGCTTCTCCTGCGCGTGCTCGTAGTGACGCAGGTTGTCGGGGTTGATGCCGAGGTCGGTGTACCAGCGGGTGCGCTCGTCGATCCAGTACTGGTGCCACTCCTCGTCCTCACCGGGCTTGACGAAGAACTCCATCTCCATCTGCTCGAACTCCCGGGTGCGGAAGATGAAGTTGCCCGGAGTGATCTCGTTGCGGAAGCTCTTGCCGATCTGCGCGATGCCGAACGGGGGCTTCATGCGGCTGGAGGTGACCACGTTGGCGAAGTTGAGGAAGATGCCCTGGGCGGTCTCGGGCCGCAGGTAGTGCATGCCCGACTCGTCCTCGGTGACGCCGAGGTAGGTCTTCAGCATCCCGGAGAACTGGCGCGGCTCGGTCCAGGCGCCGCGGGTGCCGCAGTTGGCACAGGCGACCTCCTTGAGGTCCACGTCGTCCGGGTCGGCGATCCCCTTCTTCTCCGCGTACGCCTCCTGCAGGTGGTCCGCGCGGTAGCGCTTGTGGCACGACTGGCACTCGGTCAGCGGGTCGTTGAAGGTGTCGACGTGACCGCTGGCCTCCCAGGTCTGGCGCGGCAGGATCACGCTGGAGTCGATGCCGACCATGTCGTCACGGCTCTGGACCATGGACTTCCACCACTGGCGCTTGATGTTGTCCTTGAGCTCAACGCCCAGCGGCCCGTAGTCCCACGCCGACCGGGTCCCGCCGTAGATCTCCCCGCAGGGAAAGACAAAGCCCCGTCGCTTGGCGAGGGAGACGACGTTGTCGACAGTTGATGCGGGCGGCTTGGCCACGGTGTTGGCTCCTGGTGCAGCACGGCCGGCTGGCTACCGGCCTGGAACACTCAGCCTATCGACCGGCTTCGCTGCTCGTTGAGGGCGGCACCCGGGACCACGCGCTCGTAGGCACTGGGTTCGTCGATCGCACGGCTCAGCACCGGCACGGCGGTGATCTTGACGTCGTAGGACGACAGGGCCCGCCGGTAGGAGCCCACGTCCTTCCACTCCGTCGACAGCACCCACAGAGTGGGGTCGTCCACGTTGCACCCGATCGCCCCGTGCAGGTGGCCCCGCTGGCCGGCCAGGGCCTCCAGGGCGGCCTGGAGCTCGACCCGGAAGACCTCGGCATCGGACTGGTCGACTCGGAACCTGCTGACCACGATCACCCTCCGAGCCTAGGGCAGCCGCCGTTTTGACAACGATTCTCACCCGCTTGAGAATCGTTCTCATGCTTTCTGCGCTGCGCACCGCTCCGGCCATCGGTCTGCTGACCGCCGCCGTGGCGCTCACCGGCTGCGGCGCCCTGGCGGATGACTCCGAGGGGATCACCGTGGCTGCGGGCTTCTACCCGCTGGCCTACGTCGCCGAGCAGGTGGCCGGCGACCACGCCGAGGTCGTCAACCTCACCAAGCCCGGTCAGGAGCCCCACGACAGCGAGCTGACCATCGCCAAGACCGCCGCGATCGCCCGCGCCGACCTCGTCATCGTCTCCGGGGGATTCCAGCCGCCCGTGGAGGCCGGGGTCGAGCAGAATGCGACCGGGGCGGTGCTCGACGTGGCCGAGGTCCTCGACCTCGAGCCGGCAGCCGGGGCCGACGGGGACGAGCACGGCTCGCAGGAGGGGCACGAGGGCCATGACCACGGCGACCTCGGGGACCTGGACCCGCACTTCTGGCACGACCCGTTGCTGATGGCCGACCTGGGGGACGAGGTCGCCGACGAGCTCGCCGACCTCGACCCCGAGCACGCCGAGGACTACCAGCAGAACGCGGCCGCACTGCGGGAGCGGCTCACCGAGCTGGACCAGGAGTTCACCGACGGGCTCGCGCGCTGCGAGCGGGACACCGTGGTGGTCAGCCACGACGCCTTCGGCTACCTGCGCCGGTACGGGCTGGAGTTCGAGCCCATCGCCGGGCTCTCCCCCGGCGCCGAGCCCACCCCGGCCGACCTGCAGCGCCTGCAGCGCCTGGTCCGCGACAACGGGATCACCACCGTCTTCTCAGAACGACTCGCCAGCTCGGCCATGGCCGACTCGCTGGCCGACGACCTGCAGGTGAGGACCGACGTGCTCGACCCGATCGAGGGCCTGACCGAGGACACCGCCGACGAGGACTACGTCTCGCTGATGGAGGCCAACCTCCGGGTCCTGCGCAAGGCCAACGGATGTTGACCCCTCACCCGGACCCCTCACTGGGGGTTGCCCCCGTCGAGGCCCGCAACGTGGCGGTCAGCATCGACGGCCGCCCGGTCATCCGCGGCGTCGACCTGCGCGTGGAGCCCGGGGAGTTCGTCGCCCTGATGGGCGCCAACGGCTCGGGCAAGTCCACGCTGGTGCGAGCCCTGACCGGACTCCGCCCGCTCGCCAGCGGCTCGGTCTCGCTCTTCGACGAGCCGCTGGAGTCGTTCTCCGCCTGGCACCGGATCGGGTTCGTGCCCCAGCGCTCGGGAGCCACCTCGGGCGTGCCGGCGTCGGTGTGGGAGCTGGTGGCCTCGGGCCGGCTCACCCGCCGCAAGCTCTTCAGGCCGCTGTCCTCGCAGGACCGACGGATCGTCTCCGACGCCCTCGAGGTCGTGGGCCTGGAACAGCTCGCCGGAGCCGGGATCGCGACCCTGTCCGGGGGACAGCAGCAGCGGGCCCTGATCGCCCGCGCCCTCGCGGGCCAGCCGGAGCTGTTCTTCCTCGACGAGCCGACCGCCGGGGTCGACCTGCCCAACCAGGAGGCGCTGGCCGACGCTCTGCGCGTCCTCTCCGAGCGCGGCGCCACCATCATCCTGGTGGCCCACGAGCTCGGTCCGCTGGCGGAGCTGATCGACCGCAGCGTGGTGATGCGCGACGGTCGCGTCTCCTACGACGGCCCCCCGCTGGACGACCACGAGGTGCACGAGGTGCACGCCCAGCTCGGCGCGCACGGCCACCACCACCAGCCGGCCCGGCAGCACGACCACGCCCCGCACGTCGCCTCCCCCCTGGACACCGGGTCCTTCGACCGCGAGGAGCGCACGTGACCAGCGACCTGGCAGCACTCTTCTCGCTGCCCTTCATGCAGCGGGCTCTCCTGGCCGCGTTCTTCACCGGACTCGCGGCGCCGGCGGTGGGCACCTACCTGGTGCAGCGCCGCATGGCACTGATGGGCGACGGCCTGGGCCACGTCGCCGTGACCGGGGTGGCCATCGGCCTGGTGACGGGGTTCGCCCCGACCTGGACCGCCGTGGCCGCCGCGGTGGTGGGAGCCGTCGCGATCGAGGTGATCCGCGAGCGCGGCAACACCAACGGCGACCTGGCCCTGGCGCTGCTCTTCTACGGCGGGCTCGCGGGCGGGATCTTCGTGGCGGGGCTCGGCGGCGAGACCACCGCGGGGCTCCAGCAGTACCTGTTCGGGTCGATCACCACGACCTCGGTCACCGACGTCCTGGTCACCGTCGCGCTGGCCGTGGCGGTCATCGTGCTGTGCGTGGGGCTGGGCCCCCAGCTGTTCGCGATCACCCAGGACCAGGAGTTCGCCCAGGTGGCCGGTCTCAACGTCCGGGCCTACAACCTGATGATCGCGGTCCTCGCAGCCGTCTCGGTGACCGTGGCGATGCGCACCGTGGGGCTGCTGCTGGTCTCGGCGCTGATGGTGATCCCGGTCGCCACCGCCCAGCAGCTGACCAGGTCCTTCCGATCCACGCTGCTGATCAGCATGGGCCTGGGGGTGACGGCCTCCCTCGGCGGCCTCGTCGTGGCCGCCGTGGCGTCGTACCAGGCCGACGTGGCCCCGGGCGCGACCATCGTGCTGCTCAGCCTGCTGTGCTTCGCGCTCGCCTGGCCGGTCGGCGCGGCTCTGCGCCGTCGGGAGCGGGACCGTGTCCCCTTCCCCGCGGACCAACCGTCCGACCACGTGCCCAGCAGCACGCACCCGCACGTCCACGGCGAGGAGTGCGGCCACCGGGCGATCGCCCACGGCGACCACGTCGACTACGTCCACGACGGGCACCGTCACGCACCCCACGGGAGTCACTATGACGAGCACTGAGCCCCCGAGCGAGGCCGGGGCGGGCCTGCGGCCCACCAGGCAGCGGACCGCGGTGACCGAGGCCCTGGCCAGCTATCGCGACTTCCGCTCCGCCCAGGAGATCCACGACCTGCTGGCGGTCAAGGGGGAGCGCGTCGGGCTGGCGACCGTCTACCGCACGCTCGCCGCGCTGGCCGAGGCGGGCGTGGTCGACATCCTGCGCAACGAGGACGGCGAGGCGATCTACCGGCGGTGCTCCACCACGCACCACCACCACCTGGTGTGCCGCTCGTGCGGCGCCACCGTCGAGGTGGAGGGGCCGGCCGTGGAGCGGTGGACCCAGTCCATCGCCGCGGAGCACGGGTACGCCGACATCAGCCACGACCTGGAGATCTTCGGCACCTGCCCCGGTTGCCGCACCACCTAGAGCGGCCCCGCACTAGGCTCGGTGCTCGTGAAGCGCGAGGTTCGACCCCCCACCCCCCACCCCTCCGGCGCCCAGCCCCCGCGCCTGCCGTCGGAGCTGGTGCCCCGGCACGTCGCGATCGTGATGGACGGCAACGGACGATGGGCCAAGGAGCGAGGGCTGCCCCGCACCCGAGGCCACGAGCAGGGCGAGTCGAGCCTCTTCGACGTGGTGGAGGGAGCGATCGAGATCGGCGTCAAGGCGATCTCCGCCTATGCCTTCTCCACCGAGAACTGGTCGCGCTCACCCGAGGAGGTCCGCTTCCTGATGGGCTTCAACCGCGACGTGATCCGACGGCGCCGCGACGAGATGCACGAGCTGGGCGTCCGGGTCCGGTGGGGCGGCCGGGCTCCCCGCCTGTGGTCCTCGGTGATCAAGGAGCTGAAGATCGCCGAGGAGCTGACCCGGGACAACGACGTGCTGACCCTGACGATGTGCGTCAACTACGGCGGTCGCGCCGAGATCGCCGACGCGGTGCGGGCCATCGCCCGCGAGGTCGCGGAGGGCCGGATCAAGCCGGACCGCATCACCGAGAAGGTGATCGCCAAGCACCTCTACGTCCCCGAGTGGTCCGAGGCCGACCTCATCTGGCGCACCTCGGGCGAGCAGCGCCTGTCCAACTACATGACGTGGCAGTCGGCCTACAGCGAGCTCGTCTTCTCCGACGTGCTCTGGCCCGACGTCGACCGCACCCACCTGTGGGCCGCGGTCGAGGAGTACGCCCGGCGCGACCGCCGCTACGGCTCGGCCTGAGGCGTGCTCGCGCGGCTCAGCGCTCGACGTACTCCAGAGAGCGGAGCCCGCGCTCCAGGTGCCAGGCCAGGTAGGCCGAGACCAGCGTGCTGGCCTCCTTGAGGTGCCGGGGATCGGCGGTGTCGACCACCGCCCAGTCCCCCGACAGCAACGCCCCGAGCAGCAGCAGCGTCTCTGCCGCCGGCGCCGCCGAGCCCGGGACCCGGCACAGCGTGCACAGCACCCCGCCGGCGGCGGGGTTGAAGAAGCGGTGCGGGCCACCGGTGCCACACCGCACGCAGTGGTCGAACGAGGGCGCGTACCCGGCCACCGACAGCGACCGCAGCAGGTAGGAGTCGAGCACCTGGCTCGCCCTGTGCTCCCCGGCCACCATGGCGCGCAGGCCGCCCACGAGCAGCAGGAACTGCTGCACCGCCGGCTCCTTCTCCTCCATCACCAGCCGCTCCGCGGTCTCGAGCATCACGGTCCCGGCGGTGTAGCGGTCGTAGTCCAACCCCAGCCCGGACCGGAAGGGTGAGAGGGTCTCGGCCTGGGTGATCGTGTCGAGGGAGCGCCCCTGCGCCAACTGCAGGTCGACATGGGTGAACGGCTCCAGCCGGGAGCCCCAGCGCGAGGTGGTACGCCGTACGCCCTTGGCGACCGCGCGGACCCGGCCGTGGTGGCGGGTCAGGAGGGTGATGATGCGGTCGGCCTCACCCAGCTTGTGGGTGCGCAGCACGACCGCCTCGTCGCGGTAGAGGGACACCGCACCATTGTGCCTCGCTCAGTGGGCAGTTCCACGTCGCCGGGGGCGTGTCCGGCGCACGTCCCAGGCGTCGAGCACGAACCGCACGGCCTCCGCGTCCAGCCGCTCCGGCGCCAGGCGCCACTCCATGATGCTGCGCGCCCGGACGAACCGGCTGCGGGGCAGCTCGCCGGCCAGCATCTCCGCGTCGGCCACGGGATGCAGCGGATCCGCGTCGTGTCCCACGACCAGCACCGGGACCCCGATGCTGCGTCGCTGCTCGGCCGAGGGGGCGAGGCTCCCGAAGAGCACCCCGTGCAGGACCGCGGCGAGCGGTCCGGAGCGCTGGTTGCACGAGTCCAGCCACACCCCGGCCCAGAACGGGACGACCCCGCGAGGAACCGCCCTGGTCGCGCGGCGGACCGCGGCGACGGTGAAGGGCGCGAAACGCGCCGCGAGCAGGAGCGGGGTACCGGCCAGGAGCCCGACGGTCAGCGCGTTGTCCAGCAACGGCATCTCCACGACCAGCCCACGCACCCGGTCAGGGGCCGACACCGCCACCTGGAGCGCCACGTTGGCCCCTAGGGACGTGCCGCCGACCACGGCCCGCTCGGCGCCCAGGTGGTCGAGCAGCGCCAGCACCTGGGCGGCGAAGGCGGGCACCGAGTAGGCCGGCGGATCCGCCGGCCGATCGGACCGGCCGTGGCCCAGCAGGTCCAGGGTGACAACGTGCAGGCCCTGCGACGCCAAAGTCCGGGCGAGGGGCTGCTGGACCCTGCGGGTCATCAGCTGCGGGTGGAGCAGCACCACGAAGCGCTCACCGGCCCCGAACTCGGTGTACTCCAGTCGGTCGCCGGTGTCGAGGAAGAACTGCCCGATGCGCTCCGAGACCAGCATGGTCACCCAATCTAGCGACCCGGCGGGACACGTTGCCCATTCTCGCCATGATTCGGCGTCCGGCCTGAGACACTTCGACCCATGTCGACTCGGGTGCGCGAGGTCGAGGACGTCTGGGCCGTGCTGCTCCTGGTCGTTCTCGTCTTTGCCGCAGGTTGCTTCGCTCTGGGAGTGGCCTCCCCCGGCACGACGGCGCTCGTGACGTGGTGGCCGGCCGCGGGGGTCGCCACCATGCTGGCCACCGTCTCCCGCCCCTCGTGGTGGTGGTGGGTGCTGCCGGCCATCGGGGTGGCCAACGCCGGCGCCAACCTGCTCTTCGACAGGCCGTGGGGCATCGCACTGGTCCTCTCCCTGGTCCTCATGGTCGAGGCGGTGGTGTTCAGCCTCGTCCTGCGACTGCGGCAGGGCGGGCTCGCCGTGATGGCGACCCAACGCGACGTGCTCCGGCTGACCGTGGCCGCGACCGCCTCGGCCTGCGCGGGCGGCCTGCTGGGAGCCGTGGTGCTGCCCTGGGTGGGGAGCACCGCGACGTTCGGCGACCTGCTGCTGACCCTCACCCCCTCCCACGTGGCGGCGATGCTGGTCGTGGCCCCGGTGGTGATGAGCCTGCGCCGCCCGCTGCTGCCGATCCTGACCTGGGAGCTGGTGCTCCAGGCCACCTCCCTCAACCTCGCGGTGCTGGCCACGTTCTGGCTGGGCCAGCAGGTGGCTCTGACGTTCGTCCCACTCCCCTTCGTCGTGTGGGCGGCGTTCCGCTTCGGACTGCGGGTCGTCGCCTGGCAGCTGATGATCGTGGCGGTGGTCGCCACGTCCTCGACCGCCCTGAAGCACGGCCCCTTCGCGGTCGGCTTCTCAGACGACGTCTCGGGGCGACTGGAGGCGGCGTCCCTGGTGCAGGTCTTCCTGGTCTGCATGGTGCTCATCTGTGTCCCCCTGGCGGTCAACGTCGAGCAGGGTGTCCGGCTCACCGACCGGCTGCGAGCCAGCAGCAACCTGTTCCGGACGAACTTCGCCGAGTCCCTGGTCGCGATGCTGGTGCTCAGGGACGGCCGCGCCGGGCTGGAGGTCTTCGATGCCAACCACCGGGCCGCGGAGCTGCTGGACCGCGACGTCGCCGAGATCGTGGGCTCCGCGCTGGCCGACCTCGTGCTCACCGACCTCCCCCTGGGCCTGGCCGCGGACCGGATGAAGCGTGGCGAGCTCGACGCCTGGCGCGACGAGGGCAGCCTGACCCACCGTCCCACGAGCCGCGTGGCCCTGAGCATCGCCCGCCTCTCCGGCGGCGACGGCGAGTCGATGTACAGCGCGCAGCTGATGGACCTGACCGCCGAGCGGGACGCGATGGCCGGTCTCCAGGCGGAGCGGCAGCTCAGCGAGATGATGCTGGCCACCACCGCCTGCATGATCCTGGTGACCGACATGGACGGGTCGGTGCTGCGCGCCAACCCGGCGGTGACCCAGATCCTGGGCCACCGCAACGAGGCCCTGGTCGGGCATCCCCTGTGGGAGGTGATGGTCCCGCCGTCGCTGCGCGAGGGGGTCAGGAGGATGTTCCAGGACTCCGAGGGGGCCGGCATCCCCCGCTCGAGCGAGAGCACCGCCAGGGACACCAGGGGTGTCGAGCACCGGATCGCGTGGACCACCGGGGTGGTGCGCGACCAGGCGGACCGGGCCAGCCACCTGGTGCTGACCGGTCTGGACATCACCGCGGAGCGGCACGCCTCCGGCCTGATGAGGCACCTGCTGCAGGCGGCGCTGACCACGGCGCTGATCGGGGTCGACCTGCGCGGCTGCATCACGCTGTTCAACTCAGGCGCTCGGACCCTGCTCGGCCAGGAGCCGGAGGAGGCTGTGGGCACGGCCTTCCTCGACCTGCTGGCCCCCGAGGATCTGGCCGGCTGGGCGGACGGGCACGCCGCGGCGCCCACCTTCGACCTGGTGGTGGAGCACCTGGTCGACGAGCCCGCCCGGGAGTGGCGCTGGGCCCACGCCGACGGCCGACACAGCCTGGTCTCCATGACCCTGACGTCGGTCCGGGACCACGCGGGCGCGTTGATCGGCTACCTGTGCGTCGGCAGCGACGTCACCGAGATGGTGCAGATGCAGGAGATGCTCATGAAGGCCCTGGACAAGGAGCGCCAGGTGGTCGAGCGGCTCAAGGACCTCGACTCGGCCAAGGACGACTTCGTCTCCACCGTCAGTCACGAGCTGCGGACCCCGGTGAGCAGCATCGTGGGCTACACCGAGCTGCTCCAGGACGGGGACTTCGGAGACCTGACCCAGCAGCAGGTGCCGGTCCTGGACGCGATCAGCCGCAACGGTGAGCGGCTGATCACCCTGGTGGACAACCTGCTCGCCCTCAGCGGCCTCTCCAGCGACGCGCTGACCTGGGACCATGCCAGCACCGACCTGGCCGAGGTGGTCCTCGGCATCCAGCGCCGGTTCGCCGGGTACGTCGGCCAACGCCGACTCGAGGTCACCTTCACCGTCCCCGACGTGCCCGTGCTGGTCGAGGGGGACTCCGGCCAGCTGGACCGCGCCCTGCTCAACCTGCTCAGCAACGCGGTCAAGTTCACCGAGGACGGCGGTCGGATCAGCTGCTGCCTGACCACCGATGACGATCACGCGGTCCTGGTCGTCCGCGACGACGGGCTCGGCATCCCCCGGGAGGAGCAGGCCAACCTGTTCGGTCGGTTCTGGCGCAGCTCCACCTCCCAGGCCCGGCACATCCAGGGCACCGGCCTCGGTCTCTCGCTGGTGCACGCCGTGGTGACCGCGCACCGGGGCGCCATCGACATCGAGTCCGAGCACCTCCAGGGCACCACGGTCCGGGTCCGGATCCCACTGCAGCGAGTGCCCAGCAAGGATGTGTCCACCGTCTAGCGGTGGACACACCCCGCTGGTCTCAGGCGCGGTTGATGGCGCTGACCACGGCCTTGAGGGACGCCGTGACGATGTTCGGGTCCAGGGCCACGCCCCACAGGACCTGGTCGCCGACGGCGCACTCGACGTAGGCCGCCGCGATGGCGTCGCCGCCGGAGGAGAGCGCGTGCTCGTGGTAGTCCAGGACCCGCACGTCGCCCCGGTCCAGGTAGGCCGGGTTGCCCGCCTCCTGCTCGGCTGCGACCAGCTCGTTGATCGCCGCCACGAACGCCGCGATCGGGCCGTTGCCCTCCCCGGTCAGGGTGCGCGACGTGCCGTCGACGAAGACGTTGACGCTGAGCCGGTCCTTCTCCCCCGCCGACGAGGAGGTGTGCACCGAGTCCAGGCGCAGGGGCTCCTCGCGGTGCAGGTACTCGGCCTGGAATACCGACCAGATGGCCTCGGGGGTGACCTCGCCGCCCTCGGCGTCGGTCCGCTCCTGGATGACCCGGCTGAACTCGATCTGCGCCCGGCGCGGCAGGTCGAGCTTGTGCTCGGACTTCAGGATGTAGGCCACCCCGCCCTTGCCCGACTGGCTGTTGACCCGGATGACCGCTTCGTAGGTCCGACCCACGTCCTTGGGGTCGATCGGCAGGTACGGCGCCTCCCACGGCATCTCGCCGACCGGTACGCCGCGCTCGGCGGCCTGGCGCTCCAGGTCCTCCAGCCCCTTCTTGATGGCGTCCTGGTGCGACCCGGAGAACGCCGTGTAGACCAGGTCGCCGGCGTAGGGGTGACGGGGGTGGACCGGCAGGTTCGTGCAGTACTCGACCGTCCGGCGTACCTCGTCGATGTCGGCGAAGCTGACCTGCGGGTCGATCCCCTGGCTGAACAGGTTCATGCCGAGGGTGACCAGGCAGACGTTGCCGGTGCGCTCGCCGTGGCCGAAGAGGCATCCCTCGACCCGGTCGGCGCCAGCCATCAGGCCCAGCTCGGTCGCGGCCACCGCCGTGCCCCGGTCGTTGTGCGGGTGCAGGCTGATGGCGCTGTGCTCGCGCCGGGTCAGACCGCGGCCGAAGTACTCGATCTGGTCGGCGTAGGTGTTGGGGGTCGACATCTCCACCGTGGCGGGCAGGTTGAGGATGATCTCGCGGCCGGCCTCCGGCTGCCAGACGTCGGAGACGGCCTCGCACACGTCGAGGGCGAAGTCGGTGTCGGACTGGGTGAAGATCTCGGGGCTGTACTGGTAGCCGAAGTCGCCGGTGCCGACCAGGTCGCCCAGGAACTCCTCGGCGTACTTCATCACCATCTCGGTGCCCCGCACGGCGATGTTGCGGCACTCGTCGGGGGTGACGCCGAAGACGACCCGCTGGAACAGCGGAGCGGTCGCGTTGTAGAGGTGCACCGTGGCCCGGTCCGCGCCGACCAGCGACTGCACGGTGCGCTGGATCAGGTCCTCGCGCGCCTGGGTGAGCACCGAGATCTGTACGTCGTCGGGGATCCGGTCGGTCTCGATGAGCTGGCGCACGAAGTCGAAGTCGGTCTGGCTCGCGCTGGGGAAGCCGACCTCGATCTCCTTGTAGCCCATGGCGACGAGCAGCTCGAACATCGCCATCTTGCGCGGCGGCGTCATCGGGTCGATCAGCGCCTGGTTGCCGTCACGCAGGTCGGTGGAGAGCCAGCGGGGAGCGGCGGTGATCTTCTTCGTCGGCCAGGTCCGGTCGGGCAGGTCGACGGGCACGAACGGCTGGTAGCGCGCGAACGGCATCGCGCTGTGAGACTGACGGTTGCTGCTGTTGCTCAGGTTGGTCATGGCGGCTTCCTCGCAGGGGGCTGACGGGCGACCGGCGCGCGGCACACTCCGCAACGAGGGGGCCGGCGGGTTCAGGCCTCGTTGCGGCAGCGAAGGAGCAGTCGTCGCATCATGACGTCCTCACCCTACGCCGCGACGTCCCCCGGCGCAGCCGTAGGGTCCGGATGCTGACTCGCTCGTCGGGGTCGCGGCCCGCCACGCCGCCGCCGGGGCCGTGCCGGGCCGCCGTAGGCTCGACCCATGCCTCGCCTGCTCGTGGTCCACCACTCGCCCAGCACGAACGCCGCTCGGTTGAGCGAGGCCGTCGCCGCGGGGACGGTTGATCCGGCGGTCCGCGACGTCGAGGTCGTCGTGCGCAGCGCGCTGACCGCCACCGCCCAGGACGTGCTGTCCGCCGACGGCTACCTCCTCGGGACCACCGCGAACTTCGGCTACATGAGCGGCGCCCTGAAGCACTTCTTCGACACCGTCTTCCTCGAGGCCGGCGGGGCGCTCAGCGAGGACGGCTCGGCCGGCCCGGGGGCCGGCGGACGGAAGCCGTTCGGCCTGTGGGTGCACGGCCGCTACGACACCACGGGGGCGACCAGGTCGGTGCTCGCCATCGCCGGCGCGCTGCCCTGGCGGCAGGCCGCCGGCGTGCTGGAGGTCCTGGGCGAGGTCGGGGAGCCCGAGGTGGAGTCCGGCTACGAGCTCGGCGCCACGCTGGCCGCACTCGTGCAGGAGCCCTCATGAGAAGCGTCCTGGCGGCACTGGCACTGGCCCTGGCACTCTCCGCCTGCACGGGCGAGGACCCGGGCGGCGACGAGGCGCCCGGGGGTCCCTCAGCGAGCAGCTCCGAGACAGCGCCCACGGCGAAGCGGCCCCGAGCACCCCGGCAGGGCGCCTGCTACCGGTTGCGCCTCGACGACGCCCTGTCCCCCACCACCACGCGCAAGCCAGTGCCCTGCCGCCGCCGCCACACCGCCCAGACCTTCCACGTCGGCCGCCTCGACCTCAAGCAGCGCGGGCGCACACGCCGGGTGGACGCCCCCGCCGTCCAGCGACAGCCCGCGCGCCGCTGCCCCGCCCGGTTGCCCGGCTTCCTCTCCGGGTCGCGCGACCAGCTGCGGCTCAGCATGCTCACTGCCGTCTGGTTCACCCCGACGCTGCCGGACGCCGAGGCGGGCGCCAGGTGGTTCCGGTGCGACGTCGTGGTGCTCGGGCGCGGCGGCGCGCTGGTGCCGCTGCGGATCGGCCTGCGCGGAGCGCTGGCCGACCCCGACCTGCGCGAGCGGTTCGCGATGTGCGCCACGGCCGCTCCCGGCACCAAGGGGTTCCGCCGCGTGCCGTGCGGGCAGAGGCACTCGTGGCGCGCCGTGCAGACCGTCGACCTGCCGGGCCGCAGGTATCCCCCGGCTCCGCAGATGACGGCCCGGATGGACGCTCCCTGCACCGCGGCCGCGCAGGAGTACGCCGACGACCCGCTGGACTACACCTGGGCCGAGGAGCGCCCGACCCGCTCCCAGTGGCGAGCCGGTCAGCACTACGGGACCTGCTGGGTCCCGCAGAACTGACCCGGTGCTCGGCTAGAAGCCGAGCTTGCGCAGCTGACGCGGGTCGCGCTGCCAGTCCTTGGCGATCTTGACCTGCAGGTCCAGGTAGACCGGAGTGCCCAGCAGCGCCTCGATCTGGAGGCGGGCCGCCTTGCCCACGTCGCGCAGCCGGGACCCCTTGTGACCGATCATGATGCCCTTCTGGGAGTCCCGCTCGACATAGAGGTTGGCGTAGATGTCGAGCAGCGGCTTGTCCTCGTCCCGGCCCTCGCGCAGGTTCATCTCGTCCACGACGACCGCGATGGAGTGCGGCAGCTCGTCGCGCACCCCTTCCAGCGCCGCCTCCCGGATGAGCTCGGCCACCAGGACCTGCTCCGGGGCGTCGGTGAGGTCACCGTCCGGGTAGAGCTGCGGGCCCTCCGGCAGCAGCCCGACCAGCAGGTCCGCCAGCAGCCCCACCTGACTGCCGTCCACGGCAGAGACCGGGACGATCTCGGCCCACTCGGTGTCCGTCTCCACGCCGAGCGCGGCGATGTCGAGCAGGTGCTGCCCGATCTGCTCGGGGGTCGCCAGGTCGGTCTTGGTGGCGATGGCGACCTTGATGGTGCGCCGCACCTTGCCGAGCTCGCGCACGATGAACCGGTCCCCGGGGCCGATCTTCTCGTTGGCCGGGAAGCAGACGGCGACCACGTCCACCTCCGCCCAGGTGGTCTTCACCAGGTCGTTGAGCCGCTCCCCCAGCAGGGTGCGGGGCCGGTGCAGGCCCGGCGTGTCGACCAGGATCAGCTGGGCGTCGGGGCGGTGCACGATGCCCCGCACCACGGTGCGGGTGGTCTGCGGCTTGGAGGACGTGATGACGACCTTGCTGCCCACCATCGCGTTGGTCAGCGTGGACTTGCCGGCGTTGGGGCGACCGACGAACGACACGAAGCCGCTGCGGTGGGTCGGGGTGGTCTCGGTCATCGGTCCTCCCGGGCGGAGTCGTAGTCCGCCCAGATCTGCTCGTCGGTCCGGTCGGCAGCCTTGCCGGCCCGGTAGATCGGACCCGGGTCCACGGCGCGGGGCTGCCGCACCGCGTTCCCGCGCCAGTAGCCCATCACGTCGTACGCCGTGCCGGGGAGGTTGCGGACCCGCATCAGGTGCTTGCGGATCGCCCGCATCTGCCCCGACTCCCCCGCCATCCAGAAGTAGCCCGGCCCCGGGGGCCAGTCGATGCGCTCGACCACCTCGGCCAGGGACGAGTCGCCGCCCGCCGGGGGCCGTAGCCAGGTCGTGTCCCGGCCGGCGGGCAGGTAGTCGGCCAGGTCGTCGGGGACCTCGGCCCAGATCCGGGTCGGCAGCGCCACGGACTCGGTGATCCGGGCCATCGCCGGCAGGGCGGTCAGGTCCCCGACCAGGATGAGCCACTCCGCGTCCGGCGGCAGGGCGAACGAGCCCTTGGGCTCGCTGATGGTGACTGTGCTCCCGGTGCACTCGCCGGCGGCCCACTCGGTGACCAGGCCGACGTCGTGCATCACCACGTCCAGGGTCAGGCTCGCCCCGTCCCAGTCGCGCACCGTGTAGTAGCGGCTCTGGAACTGTCCCGGGACCACCAGCCCCACCCACTCGTCGGGCACTCCGGTGCTGGTGAACTCCGCCAGACCCGGCCCGCCCAGGACGAGTCGCACCAGGTGCGCGGAGAGCTGCTCACGCCGCAGCACCTGCGCGGTGTACTGCCTGGCCCGGGTGCTCACCGGGCAAATCTAGTCACCAGTGCGGCCGCAGCCCGAATCCGTTGCTCCCTGAGGCGTCGGTGCGCAACGCCAGCACCTGGTGCAGCTGGATGTTGTTGCGCTCGAAGGCCAGCCGCGAGCCGGCCATGTAGAGGCCCCAGACCCGTGCCGTGGCCTCCCCCACCTCGGCGACGCAGGCGTCCCAGTTGGCCTGCAGGTTCGCGCACCAGTCCCGCAGGGTCAGCGCGTAGTGCGGCCGCAGGTTCTCGCTGTGCACCACTTCCAGCCCGGCGTCCTGGGCGGCGGTGATGATCCGCCCGGATCCGGTCAGCTCCCCGTCGGGGAAGACGTAGCGGTCGATGAAGGCGCCAGTGTCCACCCGCCGGTTGTGCGGCCGGGTGATCGAGTGGTTGAGGAGGCGGCCGCCCGGACGCAGGCGGCTGGACAGGAACTCGAAGTACGCCGGGTAGTTGCTGACCCCGATGTGCTCGGTGAGCCCGATCGAGCTCACCGCGTCGAAGTCGGACTCGGTGACCTCCCGGTAGTCGCCGTGCCGGATCTCCACCAGGTCCTCCACCCCGGCGCGGACGACCTCCTCCTGCGCCCAGGCTGCCTGCGCCTCGGAGAGGGTCACGCCGAGCCCTCGCACGCCGTGCTCACGCGCCGCGTGGATCACCATGCCGCCCCACCCGCAGCCCACGTCGAGCAGCCGTTGGCCCGGGGCCAGACCCAGCTTGTCCGCGACCAGCGCGAACTTGGCCCGCTGCGCCTCCTCCAGCGTCGCCTGGGGGCTGGGGTACACAGCGCAGGTGTAGGCCATCGAAGGTCCGAGCACCATCTCGTAGAAGCGGTTGGACACGTCGTAGTGGTGCTCGATCACCACGGCGTCGCGCGACAGGGAGTGCCGCAGCCCCTCGATGCTGCGGCGCCAGCGGGGCAGGTGCTCCTGGGGCGGCGGTGGCGGCGGCACCAGGTGCGAGAGCCCCAGGGCGCGCAGCAGCGAGATCAGCTCGGTCGGGCTGGGAGTGCGGAACCGGGTGTGGTCCTGCAGGAAGCTCAACAGGGCGTGGGGGTCACCAAGTGGCACCCCGACCATGTCGAGGTCGCCAGAGACGTAGGCACGGGCCAGGCCCAGGTCCCCCGGTGCGGTCAACATGTAGCTGAGACCACGCTCGTTGCGCAGCTCCAGCTGGAACGAGGCGTCCGCAGGACCGGCCGAGCTGCCGTCGTAGGCGGTGAAGCGCACCGGCAGTCCGTCGCGCAGCAGCGAGTCCAGCGCCTCGGCGATGGTCATGGTCCGGGTCAACGTCAGGCTCATGGGCGTCGCACCACCTTGTCGTAGAGGTCGGTCAGTCGGTCGTCAGGATCGAACCGTCGCTTGATGGCCGCCAGCTGCTCACCGCCGTACAGGCGATCGAAGGTCTCGCGGTCGTAGAACGCCTCGGAGTACAGGGACTTGTGTCCCGACAGCTCTCCGACGCGTCTCTCCACGGCGCGGTTGAGCGGGGCCAGCGGCGCGGTCGGGCCCACTGGCACGGTGCCCCAGAAGCCGACGTTGAGGTACGTCGTCCCGGGCCGCATCGGGTAGGTGGGCCAGGCCTTGGCGCCACGCAGACGCACCGGGCACAACCACACCGGCCGCATCCCGATCTCGGAGTCGAACCACGCCAGGAACTCCGCCAGCCGGTCCAGCGGCACCTCCACGTCCTGGATCACCCGCTCCCGGGCCGGCCGCCCGGCCCGGCGGTCCAGCCGGTCGACGACGCCGTGGCGTCGGTCCAGGCCCACCAGCCGCTGGTAGACGTCGGAGCGCCGCCAGCGGCGCGGCCAGAGCCTCCTGACCAGCGGGTGCTCCAGCCCGAAGGCTCGGCTGCACCAGAACCAGTCGGTGTCCCAGCGCCACAGGTAGTCGTGGCTGGTGAGCAGGTCGTGGCCGCGCTCGGCCACCGACCGGTAGTAGATGTGCCGCCCGGTGTAGTCCGACACCCGACCTCCGGGTGCCTCGAACCGGGCCAGCGTGAGCCGCAGGTCGGAGGGTGAGAACCCCACTCCGTCGACGGCGTCCACCCGATGCCCCTGCCACGCCCGCGTGGCGACCACCTCCTCCACCGCCCCGGCCAGCGCGGCGGCGTCGGAGAATCGCAGGTGTCGCAGCGCGACGTGGCCGCCGATCGGCTCGAGCTCGATCTTGAGCCGGGTGGCGTAGCCCAGGGACCCGAGGGAGTTGGGGAAGGCGTCGAACAGCTCGTCGCCGGGACGACAGGTCACCACCTCGCCGGAACCCACGAAGACGTCCATCTCCAGCACCGACTCGTGCGGCAGCCCGTTGCGGAAGCTGGTCGACTCGATGCCGAGGCCGCTGACCGCTCCGCCCAGGGTGATCGTGCGCAGCTGGGGCACGACCAGGGGCATCAGTCCGTGCCGCAGGGTTGCCTCGACCAGGTCCTCGTAGGTGCACATCCCCTGCACCTGGGCGGTGCGGGAGACGGGGTCCACCTCCAGCACCCCGGCCAGTCCGCTGACGTCGAGGCCGTGGGTGGCCCGCTCGCGCGGGCGGAACAGGTTGCTGGTGCTCTTGGCCAGCCGCACCGGGGCGTCGGGCGGAAGGTCTGCGTACGAGGCCCGGAGCCGGGCGACAGCGGCCAGGTGGCGCTGTCCCTCCTCGGGAGCTACGTCGAGGCTCACCCTCAATACCATAGGGGCGCAGAGCGCCTGGGGCGACCCCTGATACGCGGGATAGACCGGCGGCCCGTGGGCTCAGCCCGCGGAGGTGGTGCTGGCCACGATCGTGCCCCGGGGGTCGCCCAGATGCACCACGACCGTCGGCCCCGCGAACTCGGAGAGGGGCGCGCGGTCGGCCGGCGCGAGGTCGGTCTCGGCGCCCAGCACCACGGCGGCCTCCAGGCCACCGGCCCCGGAGGCGACCGCCATGGCCAGGCACACCTGGAGCGCGCTGAGCTGCAGGGAGGGCAGGTCCACGGTGGCCGCGGCGTAGGTCCGGCCGTCGCTGTCGCGCACCGCCGCCCCCTGGGCCGCGCCCACGCGGGCACGGGTCGCACGGGCCAGCGTCACCAGCTTGGCGTCCTCGGCAGACAGGTCAGACATCGCTCTCCTCCGGATACTCGTTCCTGCGCCGCTCGGGGGCGTCGTCCTCGTCGGCGACGTGGGGCGCTCCCGAGGCCAAGCTGATCAGCACCGTGGCCACCTTGTTGCGTCGGCCAGAGGGCCGCTCGGCCTCGAACCGCAGCCCGTGCACCTCGACCGAGGACCCCGGGATCGGCACCTTGCCCAGGTGCTTGGCCATCAGTCCGCCCACGGTGTCGACGTCGTCGTCGATGACGTTGATGCCGAAGAGCTCGTCCAGGTCGTCGACCGGATAGCGGGCCGAGACCCGGGTTCCGTCCTCGGTGACCACGATCTCGTCCTCCGCCTCGTCGTACTCGTCGGTGATCTCGCCGACGATCTCCTCGAGCACGTCCTCGATCGTCACCAGCCCGGCGACGCCGCCGTACTCGTCGACCACCACGGCGATGTGCTGGCGCGAGGCCTGCATCTCGGCCAGCAACGCGTCCACCGGCTTCGAGTCCGGCACGTGGTGCACCGGCCGCATCACCTCCTCGATGCGCTGCACGGTCTCTGCCTCGGGGTCCTCGAAGTCGCGCCGCACGATGTCCTTGAGGTAGGCCATGCCGACGATGTCGTCGAGGTTCTCCCCGATCACGGGCACCCGGGAGTATCCGCTGCGCAGGAAGAGCGACATCGTCTGGCGCAGGTTCTTGTGCCGCTCCACGTACACGATGTCCGGGCGCGGCACCATCACCTCACGGGCGATCGTGTCCCCGAGCTCGAAGACCGAGTGGATCATCTTGCGCTCGCCCTCCTCGATCACCGCGGAGGCCTCGGCCAGGTCGACCAGCTCGCGCAGCTCCGTCTCGGTGGAGAACGGACCTCGGCGGAAGCCCCGACCCGGCGTGATCGCGTTGCCCACCAGGATGAGCAGCTGCGGGACCGGACCCAGGATCCGGGTCACCGCGACCAGCGGGGGTGCCAGGAGCAGGGCCACGGTGGCGTCGTGCTGGCGTCCCAGCGTGCGAGGCGCCACCCCGATGAAGACGAACGAGACCAGCAGCATCACCGCCAGGGACGATCCCAGGGTCCGCCACCAGGCCCCGTCGAAGAGGTCGTGGAGCCACAGGGAGACGATGACCGTGGCGGCGATCTCGAAGAGCAGCCGCAGCATCAGCACCGTGTTGAGGTACCGCGGAGCGTTGTCGAGGATCTGCAGGACCCGGCGGGCACCGCTCCGTCCCTCGACCAGCAGCTCCTCGGCACGCGCTCGCGAGAATCCCGCCAGCGCTGCGTCCGCAGCGGAGAAGAGTCCTGCGAACACCACCAGCACGGCGGCGATGGCGGGAGGCCAGACCTCGTTCACCGCGCTGAGGTCTGGGCGCGCCAACGGGCCAGGAGCTGGTCCTGCAGCGCGAACATCGTCTTGTGCTCCTCGGGCTCGGCATGGTCGTAGCCGAGCAGGTGCAGGATGCCGTGCACGGTGAGCAGCTCGATCTCCGCCTCGGTGCCGTGGCCTGCGGCCTCGCCCTGGCGCCGGGCCACCTCCGGACACAGCACCAGGTCGCCCAGGACGCCCTCCTCAGGCTCCTCGTTGACCAGGCCGGGACGCAGCTCGTCCATCGGGAAGGCGAGCACGTCCGTGGGGCCCTCCTTCTCCATCCACTGCTCGTTGAGCTGCGCGATGGTCTCCTCGTCCACGGCCTTGATGCACAGCTCGGCCAGGGGATGGACCCGCATGGCGTCCATCACGAAACGGCTCAGGCCGGCGAGCGCCTTGACGTCCAGCTCGTGTCCGGACTCGTTGAGGACCTCGATGCTCAACTGTGGTGCTCCCTCGACTTGGCAACCCGACGCTGGGCCTGCTGCACGCCGTTCTCGCTGCGCGCGTCGAACTCGTCGTACGCCGCCACGATCTTGCCGACGAGCCGGTGGCGGACGACGTCGTGGCTGGTGAGCCGGTTGAACGAGACGTCCTCGACGCCCTCTAGGATGCCCTCGACCACCTTGAGCCCGGACTTGGTGCCGCCGGGCAGGTCGACCTGGGTGACGTCTCCGGTCACCACGATCTTGGAGCCGAAGCCGAGCCGGGTCAGGAACATCTTCATCTGCTCGGGAGAGGTGTTCTGGGCCTCGTCGAGGATGATGAACGCGTCGTTGAGCGTCCGCCCGCGCATGTAGGCCAGCGGCGCCACCTCGATGGTCCCGGCGGCCAGCAGCTTGGGGATCGTCTCGGGGTCGATCATGTCGTGCAGCGCGTCGTAGAGCGGCCGTAGGTAGGGGTCGATCTTCTCGCTCAGCGTGCCGGGAAGGTAGCCCAGCCGCTCCCCCGCCTCCACCGCGGGACGGGTGAGGATGATGCGGGTGGCCTGCTTGCTGGTCAGTGCTTGCACGGCCTTGGCCATCGCCAGGTAGGTCTTGCCCGTGCCGGCCGGCCCGATCCCGAAGGTGATGGTGTGCTTGTCGATCGAGTCGACGTAGCGCTTCTGGTTCAGCGTCTTGGGGCGGATGGTGCGGCCGCGGTTGGACAGGATGTTGAGCGAGAGCACGTCGGCCGGGCGCTCGGTGGTCTCCTGCCGCAGCATCGCGATGATCCGCTCCACGGTCTCGGTGGTGATGCCCTGGCCGGTGCGCAGCATCGCCACGATCTCGTCGACGAGTCGCTCGGCGAGCGTGATCTCGCCCGCGTCCCCGTGGAAGGTGATGCGGTTGCCACGCACGTGCACCTCGGCGTCGAACGAGTCCTCGATCAGCGAGAGGTGCTCGTCACCGGGTCCCAACAGGCTGACCATGTTGATGCTGGCGGGTACGACAACGGTGTGCTTGGTGGTGAGTGGCGTCTCAGTCATGGATGCCCCGGGCGGGCGGCCTTTCGCGTCGGCAGGTCGAGATGGCCAATCCTACGCCGAGGCCATCACCCGGGCGCAGTCGGTTTACGCCCACCAGGTGCGCCGCCCCACCGGTCATGGCCTGCTGTACTGGAGCATCCCCAGGCACATCTCGTCGGTGGTGCCCTCGCCCCACACGACGTAGCGGTCGGGCTGTCCCTCGAAGGAGGGCAGCTGGTCCCGCAGCCACTGCACGTGGCGACAGCTCACCGTCACCGTGTCCTGGGGTTGCAGGGCCACCGGCTTGATGGGGATGCCGCCTTGCTGGTCGAAGTCCCACACCGGGATGTCCAGGACCGTACGGGCCCGATCGGTGCCGGCGTTCACCTCGATCTTCAGCTGTCGACCGAGCAGGTGCATGTGCCCGGCGACCCCGTGGATGGTCATGGGCTCCTTGACGGTCCGCTTGCAGGACTGCCAGGCGCCGGGATCGATCTCGCCACAGAGCAGGTGCAAGATGTCTGCGGTGCTGCCCTCCTTCTCGCCGAAGCGCTCCTTGACGTCGGCCAGGGCCACGTCGCGGTCGCACAGCTCGCCGTCGGCGTGCTCGGGCCGGCACGGCAGCTCCACCGGAGCCGGGAGCAGCATGGTCGTCAGCGGCGTCATCTGCTTGCTCACCGGCGCCAGGCGCAGCTGGGTGGCGCTCACGTCGGCGCGGGTGCCGGCCAACAGGTTGTAGTGGACCTGCATGACGATGCGCGAGCCCTTCTCCAGCCGCTTGCCGTAGCCGGGCTTGGTCACCGTCTCCTTGCCCCCGGGGGCCCAGGCCGCCAGCCACGGCGCGTCGTCGATCTGCGCGGACGGGGTGAGACCGGTCCCTCCGAAGCAGGTCCAGCCCGGGCCGTCCTCGACGCCGTCGAAGATCTCGGCCTTCCGGACCAGGTCGGGCGGCACCTCGAAGAGGATCACGTGGTGCACGACGTCCGGGTTCCCGGGCAGCACCTGCGTGCCGGTGAGGTACTTGTCCTCCTCCAGACCCGGATCGAGCAGGAAGCACCGGTAGTCGTCGGTGCCGACCCCGGTCGGCGCCGAGGCGGTGTAGGGCTCCTGCATCGCGACGGTCACCCGCTCCTCGCCGGGGCGGAGCTTCTTGCCCCCGACCACGGGTGCGTCGGTGTGGGGGTGCGAGGCGTCCTCGGCCGAGCTCCCCGCCGCCGGCGTGTCGCTCCGCGCCGGCGCTGCCTCGTCGTCGCCGCCACAGGCGGTGAGCAGCGCCAGCGGAAGCACGGCCGACAGCAGTGCGGCACGCACCCGGCGGCTCATCCGGGCGGCCAGTTCATGGGACGCCCACCCAGGACGTGGAGGTGGGTGTGGAACACCGACTGCCCGGCCCCGGCACCGGTGTTGAACACCAGTCGATAGTCACCCGCCAGCCCCTCGGACTCCGCCACCTTGTCGGCGACCTCCACCAGCTCGGCCAGTCCCGAGGGGTCGTGCCGGGCGAGCTCCACCGCGTTGGCGTGGTGGCTGCGGGGCACGACCAGCACGTGGGTCGGCGCCTGCGGCATGGTGTCGCGGAAGCAGAGGGCAGTGTCGGTGCTGAGCACCACCTCGGCGGGCACGTCACCCCTGACGATGCCGCAGAACAGGCACTCGGCGGTGTGGCTCGGATCACTCATGGGGTCACTTTGACACGTCGCCAGGCCGCTGTCTCCCCCTCTCCGCCCGATGTCTGGCGCGGGCCCGGCGTGGCAGGGGCGCCGAGCCCGCGCCTGCTGGCAGATTCGTGGCCATGACCGGACTCCGCCGACGAACTTCCCAGGCCCAGGCCCTGGCCCGCCCCCTGGCCCGCTCCCTGACGCGGACCCTGGCCGCGACCGCTCTCCTCGCGGCGGCCACCGGATGCGCGGCCCAGCGCGCCGATCCCGAGACCCGGCCCGCGGCGGACAGCCCCTCGTCCGTGGCCCAGGATCCCTCTGTCTCCTCCAGCCCGACACCCGCCCCCGCCGAGACCGCGGACCCCGAGGCCGAGGGTCCTGCGACGTCGGTGCCGGCCGAGCGGACCACGGTCGGGGTGTACTTCGTCGGGGACGCACCCTCGGGACCGCGCCTCTTCCGCGAATTCCGCTCGGTGTCCGCGGACGACCCGCTTGCGGAGGCTGCGGCGCTGCTCACCTCCGGTGACGTGCTGGACCCCGACTACCGCACCTTGCTTCCCCGCGGTTCGTTCGGCTCCGTCCGGACGAGCGACGGCCTGCTCGTCGTGGAGCTGGCCGACGGCGCGTGGGTCAAGCGCCCCCGGGGCATGAGCCGGGCGCACGCCGAGCTCGCCGTCCAGCAGTTGCTGCACACGCTGCAAGCCGTCATCCAGGCGCGCGCGCCGATGACCGTGCTGCTCGGCGGCGAGCCGAGCACCCTGCTGGGGGTGCCGACCGCCGGTGGGGTGACCAACGCGGACCCGCTGGAGGTGCTGGGCCTGGTCAACGTCACCAGCCCCGAGCAGGACTCGCGGCTGAGCGGGTCCTTGCGCGCCAGTGGGGTGGCGAGCTCCCCCGAGGCCAACGTCCCCTGGGAGATCCGTCGCGGCCAGGACGTCGTACTGAGCGGCTTCGCCACCGCGCAGGGCTGGATGGACAAGCTCTACCCCTGGCAGACCGAGGAGATCGACCTCTCCGGCCTGGCACCCGGGCGCTACACCTTCGTGGCCTCGACCGACGACCCTTCCGACGGCGAGGGCCACGGGCCCACCACCGACTCCAAGGACTTCACCCTGCGGTAGTCCCAGCGCCCCAGCGCGAGGTGCGCGACATCAGCGCACCGAGGGCCACCACGCCCGCGGTCGAGGTGCGCAGCACCTCGGACCCCAGTCGCACCGGCACCACGCCGGCGAACGTCTCCAGCTCCTCGGCACTGATCCCGCCCTCGGGGCCCACGACCACCACGACATGGCCCTTCGCAGGCAGCTCGAGCTCTGCGACGGTGGCGGTTGCCTCCTCGTGCAGCACCACCGCGACGTCGGCCGCGGCCAGCAGCGCGGCCACCTCCGAGGTGGAGGCGAGCGGCGCGACCTCGGGAAACCAGGCCCGCCGCGCCTGTTTGGCCGCCTCCCGAGCGGTGGCGGCCCACTTGGCGTGGGACTTCACCGCCCGCTCGCCGCGCCAGACGGCGACGCTGCGGGAGGCCGCCCACGGCACGATGCGGTCGGCACCGACCTCGGTCAGCACCTCGACGGCGAGCTCGCCGCGCTCCCCCTTGGGCAGTGCCTGGACCACCGTGAACCACGGTCCGGCGCGGACCACGCTCTCCCGGTCCTCGACCCGCACCTCCAGAGAGCGCTTGTGGGCCCCGGTGACCTCGCCGGTGACGCGCAGCCCGGCGCCGTCGGTGAGGACGAGCCGCTCGCCGGCGCGCAGCCGACGTACGGCGACGGCGTGGT
Source organism: Nocardioides sp. 616 (assembly GCF_002930065.1). Lineage (NCBI taxonomy): Bacteria > Bacillati > Actinomycetota > Actinomycetes > Propionibacteriales > Nocardioidaceae > Nocardioides > Nocardioides sp. 616. The sequence continues at coordinate 45,474 of NZ_POAG01000011.1, forward strand.
GGGCCTCGTCCCCGGTCACCTCGACGGTGTCGCCGGGTCGGACGTCGACCAGGGTCGGCACCCAGTGGACCGGCAGGGACACGACAACCCTCAGTGCGCGTTGAAGGCGTCGCGGAGCCGCCCGAAGACGGACTTCTGCGAGTCCTTGACGGTGCCCTCGGGGGACTCCTCGCCGCGGATCGCGGACAGCTCGCGCAGCAGCTCCTCCTGGCGGGCGTCCAGCCGGGTGGGCGTCTCGACGACCGTGGTGACGATCAGGTCACCGCGGCCACCGCGCAGCCCCGGGACGCCGAACCCGCGGATCACCTGCTCGGCACCGGACTGAGTGCCGGCCGGCACCTCGAGGTCGAAGGTGGTGCGCAGGTCGGGGTCCTCGGAGGCCAGGTCTGCCTCCAGCAGCGGCAGGGACAGGCTCGTGCCGAGCGCCGCGGCCGTCATCGGCACCGAGACGGTGCAGTGCAGGTCGTTCCCGTTCCGGATGAAGGTGGCGTGCTCGGCCACCCTGATCTCCACGTAGAGGTCGCCGGCTGGCCCGCCACCGGGGCCGACCTCACCCTGTCCGGCGAGCTGCACCCGCGTGCCGTCGTCGACGCCCGGCGGGATCTTCACGTTGAGGGTGCGACGCGACCGGACCCGGCCGTCGCCACTGCACTCGCGGCACGGGTCGGGGATGATCGTGCCGAAGCCGCGGCAGGCCGCGCACGGGCGCAGGGTCCTGATCTCGCCGAGGAACGAGCGCTGCACGTGGGCCACCTCGCCGGCTCCGCGGCAGGTCTCGCAGGGCACCGGTGTGCTGCCGGGTGCCGCGCCTTCCCCGTGACACGCGGTGCAGACCACGGCCGTGTCCACCTTGATCTCGCGCGTGACGCCGAAGGCCGCCTCCGCCAACTCGACCTCGAGGGCGATGAGGGCGTCCTGGCCGCGCCGGGTGCGGGGGCGCGGACCGCGGCCACCGGCCTGGGCCCCGGGGGCGCCGCCACCGAAGAAGGCGTCCATGATGTCGGTGAACGAGAAGCCCGCCCCCTGGCTGAACCCGCCGGCGCCGCCGGCGCCGAAGGGGTCGCCACCGCGGTCGTAGTAGGCCCGCTTCTGCGGGTCCGACAGCACCTCGTAGGCGGCCGAGACCTCCTTGAACTTCTCCTGCGTCTCCGGATCGGGGTTGACGTCCGGGTGCAGCTGCCTGGCCAGCCGGCGGTAGGCCTTCTTGATGGCGTCGCCGTCGGCATCGCGGGCGACACCGAGCAGCTCGTACAGGTCCTGGCTCACACTTCGTCCTTCTCGTCCGTCATCTGTATGTGCATGGGGGCTCAGGCCTCGTCGAGGATGCGCGACACGTAGCGCGCGACAGCCCTGACGGCCGCCATCGTCCCGGGATAGTCCATTCGCGTGGGCCCCACGATGCCCAGGCTCGCGAGCGCGTCGGGACCGGCACCGTAGCCGGTCGCGACCACGCTGGTCGCCGCCAGCTCGCTGTAGGGGCCCTCTGCTCCGATGCGCACCGTGACGGCGCCGCCACTGGTCGCCTCACCGAGCAGCTTGAGCAGCACCACGTGCTCCTCCAGGGCCTCCAGCAGAGGACGCACAGCGGTCTCGAAGCTGTCGCCGTAGCGGGCCAGGTTGGCCGCACCGCCCACCGCGACCCGCTGGTCGCTGCGGTGGTCCGACATGGCCTCGACCAGGGCGTCGACGACGGCGGTGACCAACGGCCGTTCCCGCTCCGCGACCTCGTCGGGCAGGGCGGCGAGCGCGGTTCCGGCATCGGCGATCCGCTGGCCGCCGGCGGCCCCGTTCACCCGGGTGCGCAGCTCCGCGAGCAGCTCGTCGTCCAGCGCCAGCCCTTCGGTGTCCACCAGTCGCTGCTCCACGCGGCCGGTGGACAGGATCAGCACCACGAGCAGGCGGGTGGGCGCCAGCGCGACCACCTCGACGTGGCGGACGGTGCTGCGCGAGAGTGTGGGGTACTGCACCACTGCCACCTGGCGGGTGAGCTGGGACAGGGTCCGCACGGAGCGCTGCACCACGTCGTCCAGGTCGACGGCGCCGTCGAGGAAGGTCGAGATCGCGCGCCGCTCCGCGGCGCTCATCGGCTTCACCGTGGTGAGCCGGTCCACGAACAGGCGGTAGCCCTTGTCGGTGGGCACCCGACCAGCGCTGGTGTGAGGCTGGTGGATGAAGCCCTCGTCCTCCAGTGCCGCCATGTCGTTGCGCACCGTGGCCGGAGACACGCCGAGACCGTGACGTTCCACCAGCGCCTTGGAGCCCACGGGCTCCTCGGTCGCCACGTAGTCCTCCACGATGGCACGCAGGACGGCGAGCTTGCGGTCCTCCGACACTGGGTCACTCCTCGTCGAGATCATGGGGCGGGCAGGGCACGGGACCGGTAAGCCCTGACATTGGCACTCCGAACCCGCGAGTGCCAAGTCTACTAGGCGCGCCACGCGGGACTAGGCTCGCCACCATGGCTGACTTCACCGAGGTGGCACACCGGGTCTGGGTCGCCCGCTACGAGTGGTTCGACGCGAACGTGACGGTGGTGGCGGGCGACCGGGGGTTGGTGGTGGTGGACACCCACGGCTCGACCACCGCAGGACGTGCCGTCGTGGACGACGTACGTCGGCTCGGGGTCGGCGAGGTGACCGCCGTCGTCAACACGCACTGGCACTTCGACCACACCTTCGGCAACGAGGCATTCCGCGAGGCGTACGGCGCCCTTCCCGTGCACGCCCATGAGGAGGCCCTCGCCGAGCTCGCATCCGGCGCCGCCCGGGTGCGCGAGCGGTACGCCGCCTCCGACGACCCGCACCGTGACGACGTCCTGGCCACGAACGTGGTGCTGCCCACCGACACTTTCTCGTCGGTCCGCGTCCTGGACCTCGGCGACCGGACACTCGAGCTCGTCCACCCCGGGCGGGGCCACACCGCCGGGGACCTGGTGGTGCGGGTGCCCGACGTCGACCTGCTCCTGGCCGGTGACCTCGTGGAGCAGTCGGCCGCCCCGTCGTACGGCCCCGACTCGTGGCCCTTCGAGTGGCCCCTGGCGCTGGACGTCGTGCTGAGCCTGACGACCTCGCGCTCTGTGGTGGTGCCCGGGCACGGGGCACCGGTGGACCGTGAGTTCGTCGAGCAGCAGCGTGCGGAGGTCGGCATCGTGGCCGAGACCATCCGCGACCTCGCCGGCCGCGGCGTAGCCGTGACCGGGGCTCTGGCCGCGGCCGAGTGGCCGTTCCCCGCCGAAGGCCTGGCGAACGCCGTCACCCGCGGCTACGAGCAGCTCCCGCGCAGCCAGAAGCGCCTGCCGCTCGTCTGAGTGCGCCAGGCGACGACCGGGTCGGTGCGGCGGACCTGCCGTGCCGCCACGGCGGCGCATCTGCGCAGTTCGGGCCGTGTGGTGAGAGGCCGTGTGGTGAGAGCAGGCGCCGGCGCGTGCGGCGTACGCCGGGTGGGTACCGAACCTCATGACCCAACCTCCCGAGATGCCCGACGCCCCCTCGAGCAGCGGTGACGCCACCGCCGACGACGAGAACGGCACCGCCCCCGAGCAGCCCAGCCTGGCCGGGGTCGACGACGACCAGCTGCCGGAGGACCTGCGGCCCGAGGAGAACCCGCTGGCCCGGCCCCTGGACACGGACGACCCCACCACCCGCAGTCGCGAGGAGCTGGACCTGCTCGGGGACGAGGGACAGGAGCCCGGGCAGTCCTGAGCCGCTCCCCGGCGCGTCGGCGTCGCCCGGGGTGACCGGGTGCCTAGCGTTGGCGGGTGCCTTCCTCCACTGATCGCCCCACTGACCGATACGGCTCCGACGTCCTCGCCACCGACTGGCGCAAGCCCAAGCGCGGCCGCGCCGCCGAGCACGCCGCGAAGCTGGGTCTGGTGGTGGAGGAGGTGACGACCCAGTGGTGCGGGGAGATCGTGGCGATCGACCGTGACCTGCGCACGCTGACCCTGGAGGACCGGCGCGCCAAGCGACGCACCTTCCCGATGGGGCCGGGCTTCCTCCTCGAGGGCGCGCCGGTGGTCCTCACTCCCCCGGTCCAGGTCGCCGCCCCCGCCAAGGCGACCCGGACGGCCTCGGGGTCGGTCGCCGTCCACGGGGTGAAGGCCCGGGTGGCCCGGCAGAGCCGGATCTTCGTGGAGGGCCGGCACGACGCCGAGCTGGTGGAGAAGGTCTGGGGTGACGACCTGCGGATCGAGGGGGTCGTGGTGGAGTTCCTGGGAGGCGTCGACGACCTCGCCGACCACCTGCTCGACTTCAAGCCGGGACCAGACCGTCGAGTGGGGGTGCTGGTGGACCACCTGGTGCCGGGCTCCAAGGAGAGCCGCATCGCCCAGGGCATCATGCGCTCGCAGGTGGGCAAGCACGTGCTGATCGTGGGCCACCCGTTCATCGACATCTGGCAGGCGGTGAAGCCCGGCCGGCTCGGCTTCTCGCGCTGGCCCGACGTCCCCCGGTCGATCGACTGGAAGAAGGGCACCTGCCAGCAGCTCGGATGGCCGCACCGCGACCAGGCGGACATCGCCCGGGCCTGGAAGCACGTCCTCGGCGCCGTACGCGGCTTCCAGGACCTCGACCCCTCGCTGCTCGGCCGGGTCGAGGAGCTGATCGACTTCGTCACCGCGCCCTGACGGGTGGCTGGTCCTGGTCAGTCGGGCAGCAGGTCGCGCACCACGCCGTCGGCCAGCAACCTGCCCTCGCGGGTGAGCACCAACCGCTCCCCCTCCAGGACCGCCAGGCCGCGGTCCAGCACGGTCGGGATCCTGGTACGGCCCGCCGGGTCGAGCACGGCGGGGTCCAGTCCCTCGCGCAGCCTCAGCTCCAGCAGGACCCGTTCGGTGTGGCGGTCCTCGGCGGTGAGCACCTCCCGGCCCTGCCCCGGGCTGCTGCCCTGGGCCAGTCGCTGACCGTAGGCCGCGGGGTGCTTGACGTTCCACCACCGGACTCCGCCGACGTGGGAGTGGGCGCCGGGACCGACGCCCCACCAGTCCCCGCCGGTCCAGTACAGCCGGTTGTGCCGGCACCGGCTGCGCTCGCGCCGCGCCCAGTTGGAGACCTCGTACCAGTCGAACCCGGCCGCGGAGAGCCGTTCGTCGGCGAGCAGGTACTTGTCGGCCAGGTCGTCGTCGTCGGGCATCGGCAGCTCGCCGCGACGCACCCGTCGCGCCAGCGCGGTCCCCTGCTCGACGATGAGGGAGTACGCCGAGACGTGGTCGGGGTCGCTGGCCAGTGCCGCCTCCAGCGAGGTCGCCCAGTCCGCGATGGACTCCCCCGGCGTGCCGTAGATGAGGTCGAGGCTGAGCTCCTCGAAGCCCGCCGCACGCGCCCACTGCACCGCCAGCGGCACTCGCAGCGGGTCGTGCGTCCGGTCCAGCGTCGCCAGCACCGCGGGCACGGCCGACTGCATGCCGAACGAGAGCCGGGTGAACCCCGACTCGCGCAGCAGCGCCAGGTCCGCTGCGCTCACGCTGTCGGGGTTGGCCTCGGTCGTCACCTCGGCGTCGTCGGCCAGACCGAACTCCGAGCCCACGGCGGCGAGGATCCGGCCCAGGTCGCCCGGCGGCAGCAACGTGGGGGTCCCTCCGCCGAAGAACACGGTGGAGACAGGCCGATCCACGGGCCCGAGGACCCGGCGCGCCAGCCGTAGCTCGGCGATGGCCGCGTCGGCGTAGGAGGAGACCGATGCGCCGGTCACGTCACCGAGCTCGGTGGCGGTGTAGGTGTTGAAGTCGCAGTAGCCACAGCGAACCCGGCAGAACGGAACATGCACGTAGAGCCCGAAGGGCCGGTCGGCGGCACCGAGCAGGGCTGGCTCCGGGAGGGCGCCGTCGGCGGGGACCGGCTCGGCGGAGAGTTGGACGGATGGCACGCCTCCATCCCACCACGGCGTGGGAAACAGGGCCCAATACCCGACATGACGAACGGGTGCCGGCAGCTCAGCCGGCACCCGTCGTCACAGGTGGTGAAGGTGCAGGGTCAGGCGTACATCTTGTCGATGACGTCGGTGTAGTTCTTCTGCACCACGTTCCGCTTGACCTTCATCGAGGGGGTCAGCTCACCGGACTCGACGGTGAGGTCGTGGTCGAGCAGCTCCCACTTCTTCACGGTCTCCCAGCGGTTGAGCTGGCCGTTCATCTCATCGACGTAGTCCTGGACCATCGACTTGACCTTGTCGCTGCGCACGATGTCGGTGTACGACGATCCGGCCATCCCGTTCTCCTCCGCCCAGACCGCCATGGCGTCCGGGTCGAGGGTGACCAGCGCCACGCAGTAGGGCCGCTCGTCGCCGAAGACCATGAACTGGCTCGCGTAGGGGCACACGGCCTTGAACTTGGACTCGATGGCCGGCGGGGCGACGTACTTGCCGTTGGAGGTCTTGAACAGCTCCTTGATCCGACCGGTGATGGTCAGGAAGCCGTTCTCGTCCAGCGACCCCTTGTCGCCGGTGTGCAGCCAGCCGTCGGGGGTCAGCGCCTTGGCGGTCTCCTCGGGCAGGTTGTGGTAGCCGTCCATCACGCCCGGACCCTTGATCAGGACCTCGTCGCCGTCTCCGAGCTTGACCTCGGAGCCGGGGAACACGGTGCCGACGGTGCCGAACTTGAAGTCGTCGGGGTGCCCGACGAAGGAGCCGGCCGAGGACTCGGTCAGACCGTAGCCCTCGAGGATCGTGATGCCCGCGGCGTGGAACCACTCCGCGATGTCCTGGTTGAGCGCTGCCGCCCCGGAGATGAAGAACCGGACGCGACCGCCGAACCGGGCGCGGATCTTGGAGAAGACCAGCTTGTCCAGGACACCGTGCTGGAGGTTGAGGCCGAAGGGGATCGACTCGCCGTCCCGCTTGAGCTCCTCGACCTTCAGCCCGACCTCGAAGGCCTTGAGGAAGAGCTTCTCCTTGATGCCGCCCTCGGCGGCCTGCATCGTGATGATCTTGCCGTGCGCCTTCTCGAAGATGCGGGGAGCGGCACCCATGAAGGTGGGCTTGACGATGGAGAGGTTCTCCACGATCTTGTCCACCCGCCCGTCGATGGCGGTGGGGAACCCACAGGCGAGCTGCGTGGAGAGCAGCACCTTGCCGAAGGAGTGGGCCATCGGGAGCCACAGGAACTGCAGGTCGTCCTCGCTGAGGATGTTCTGGGAGTAGATGGCCGCACCCTCGTAGACCCACGACTCGTGGCGCAGCCGGACGCCCTTGGGGCGACCCGTGGTCCCGGAGGTGTAGATCAGGGTCGCGAGCTGGTCGGGACGGATCCCGGCCGCCTTCTCGGCGATGATGCCGGGGTTGGCGGCCAGGTACTGCTCACCGAGCTCGGCGAGGTCCTCCAGTCCGATGATCCAGTCCCCGTCGCTCCGACCGTCGAAGGTCACGACCTTGTTGACGTAGGGCAGCTCGGACTTGCGGTTGACCAGCTTGGCGATCTGCTCGTCGTCCTCGGCGAACACCACACGGCTCTCGGAGTCGCTGAGGATGTAGGCGGTGTCATCCTCGTTGGTGCTCGGGTAGACCGTCGTGGTCGCGCCGGCGGCGCACATGATCGCCAGGTCCGCCAGGATCCACTCGTAGCGCGTACCGGAGGCGATGCCCACTCGCATCTCGGGCTGCAGCCCCAGGGCCAGCAGGCCCCCTGCCAGCTTTTCGACGACCTCGCCGGCCTGCGCCCAGGTGACCGACTCCCAGCTCTCGGACTTGGTGGGGTAGCGGAACGCCTCGCGCTCGGGAGACTTGGCCACGCGGTCGTGGAACTGGACGGCCACGTTCGGGAGCAGATTCGCCATGAAGCTGCTGTCGTGGTTGATGGGCATGCGACTCCCTGTACTTGCGGTTAGTGGCGCATCTAACGCCGCCCGGTCTGCTTGGAAGTAACCTAGATCACTGTGCAACTGGCCGGTAGCAATTCACCGCTTTGACCCGTGATTCGAGACACCTCGCCCAATGACCCTCGTGAGTTCCGCAGGAGGGCGCCGCTCCGCCTCAGCGCACTCCCGCCATGAGCCGCTGGATCGGGGTCTTGGCGACCAGCACGAGCAGCCCGACCGCCACCGAGACCGCGCCGATGATGAGGAAGAAGCCGGTCTCGTCGTCGGGGTGGTAGTAGCCGGCCAGCTTGCCCGAGACCGCGGAGCCCAGCGCCACGGAGAGGAAGAACAGGGCCACCATCTGGGTGTGGTACTTGGCCGGAGCCAGCTTCGTGGAGACCGAGAGACCCACCGGGGAGATCAGGAGCTCGGCGATGGTGAAGAGCAGCAGGATGGCGGTCAGCCCCAGCAGGGGCGCCGAGTTCTCGCCCGACGGCATGAGCAGGAAGGCCAGGAAGGCCAGCCCCATCACCACGGCGGCGAGGCCGAACTTGGCAGGCGTCCGCGGCGCGCGGTCGCCCAGCCGGGTCCACAGGGCCGCGAAGACGCCCGCGAACACGATGATGAAGACGGGATTGATCGACTGGACCCACGAGATCGGCATCTCCCAGCCGAACAGGTCACGGTTGAGCCTGTCGTCGGCGTAGATGGTGACCACGGTGAACTGCTGCTGGTAGAGCGACCAGAAGACCGCACTGCAGACGAAGAGCGGGATCATCGCCAGCACTCGGCTCCGCTCCCGGCCGACGACCGCACGGTCGGCGAGCATCAGGGCGAACAGCCCGACGGCTGCCACCACGCTGACCCAGATGACGATGTCGGCGAGCCGGCCTGCGGTGATCACCCCGACGAGGACCAGGACGACGACCAGGGCCAGCACCGCCGCCGCGCCCACGCCGTACCGAGGCAGGGCGCCTGCGGGCAGCGGGTCGGGGACGTGATGAGTCTTCTCGGGCAGCCGGCTGCGCCCGCGGGCGTACTGCGCCAGGCCGAACGCCATGCCGATCGCGGCGAGACCGAAGCCGAAGTGGAAGCCCCACTCCTTCTGGAGCACTCCGGTGAGCAGGGGGCCGACGAGGGCACCGATGTTGATCCCCATGTAGAAGATCGAGAAGCCGGCGTCCCGGCGGTCGTCGTGCTCGCCGTAGAGGGACCCCACGAGCGAGGTTGCGTTCGCCTTGACCCCGCCGCTGCCGAGGGCGACCAGCACCAGTCCGACCCCCACCCCCACCAGGCCAGGAAGGACGGCGAGCGCCACGTGGCCGATCATCACCAGGACGGCGGAGTAGAACAGCGTGCGCTCGGCCCCGAGGACCCGGTCGGCGAACCAGGCACCCAGGATGGTGCTCAGGTAGACCGATCCGCCGTAGGCGCCCACGATCCCGGCTGCGACCGCGCGGTCCAGCCCCAGGCCCCCGTCGGAGACGCTGAAGTACAGGTAGATCAGCAGGATCCCCTGCATGCCGTAGAAGCTGAACCGCTCCCACAGCTCGACCCCGAACAAGTTGGCCAGGACCGCCGGTTGACCGAAGAAGGACCTGTCGGTGGGTTGCGGTGTGCTTTCGGTGTGCGAGCTACTCACCCTTCGAACGTACCTCTGGCCCGAGCACCCGCATCCCTCGCCCCTCAGCGGACGAGGCGCGTTGTGATCTTCCTCCTGAGGTCCTCGGCGAGGTCGTCGACCACCAGCAGCTCCGGCAGCAGTGCTCGCTCGGTGGTGACGGCACGGAAGGCCAGCTGCATCGTCACGCCGTGGTCCGGTCGGTGCACCACCTCCAGCTCGTCGCCCCGCTCGACCGCCCCCTCCTCCAGCACCCGCAGGTAGGCGCCGGGTCGCCCGTGGGCGGTGAACCTCTTGATCCACGCGGTGTCGTCGTAGCCGCGCAGACCCATCCAGTTGGCGAAGACCCGGCAGGCGGTCCGCACCGTGGCCACCTCCACCAGGGCCGCGCCCACCCGCCACCGCTCCCCCAGGAGGGCGGCGCCCAGGTCGATCCCAGAGGTGGTCAGGTTCTCGCCGAACTGCCCGTCCGGCACCGGTCGGCCCAGCGCCGTCTGCCAGTGGTCCAGGTCCTCGCGAGCGAACGCGTAGACCGCCCTGTCGGGTCCCCCGTGGAACTTCAGGTCGCACACCGAGTCCCCGTCCAGGCCCGTACGGCGAACCATCACCGGTCCGTGGACCGGCCGCTTCCGGATGGCGGTACGCCCCACCCGCCCGGTCCACGGCCCGGTCTCGGGTCGCCCCACGTTGACGGCCAGCACCTGCGCGCCCACCGGCGTCCCCTCTCAGTCCTGCACGGCCTTGGCGACCGCCACACAGATGGTGAGGAAGCGCCGAGTCTCCGCCCACGCCAGGTCCCGGTCATCGGCCAGGGCCCACATCGCATTGTGCAGCATCCGGACCACCACCCAGTCCCGAGCGCGCTCCTCGTCGAGGGCGGCCGCGTCGACCACGGCGTGGAAGCGGCGTCGAACGCCGGCCCGAACGTCGCCGGCGAGCTCGTCCCAGCGGTTCCACAGCAACGGAGCCACCTCGTAGTGCGGGTCGCCGCCCAACGGCTTGGGATCGATCGCCAGCCAGGGATCCCGGACCCCGGCGCGCACGTTGTCGTAGTGCAGGTCGGTGTGGAGCAACCGGGGCGCAGAGGTGTCGGCGCCCAGGTCCCGTCCCAGCGACACCGCCTGGTCGACGAGCCGTCGAGGCAGCGGCGCCCCTGCGGCAAGCTCGCCCAGGGACGCGGTCCACCTCTCCAGGCAGGAGGTGAGCAGGCGCACCTGCGCGGGGGCGGGTCGGTGCAGGCGGCGGTAGAGATCGCCGACGATCTCGCAGGCCTGCACGTCCCACAGGTCGGCGAGGCTCTCGGGCGCCAACCGCTCCAGCAGCAGCACCCGACGAGCGGGGTCCGCCCGCAGCAGTCGGACCGCACCGTCGCCGGCCCAGCGCTGCAGCGCGAGCGCCTCGTGCTCGGACTCCTCGTCGGGGAGCGCGAGCTTGAGCACGCACCCGTTGCCCTCACGGTCCGAGACGGGAAGCACCAGGGAGCAGTGGCCGTGCATGGCTGCACCGTCCAGCTCCAGCTGCCACTCCCCGAGCATCTCGCGCGCCAGGGCGGGGAGGCGGTCCAGCCAGGAGACCCACGGCTCACCGAGCACGCGACGAGCCTCCAGGCCGTCGGGCACCCGCACCGCCGTGTGCTCCGGCACGGCTACTTCTTGGACTTCTCCGTGGGCTGCGTGGTGGAGAGTGCGGCGACGAACGCCTCCTGGGGGACCTCGACGCGGCCCACCATCTTCATCCGCTTCTTGCCCTCCTTCTGCTTCTCCAGCAGCTTGCGCTTGCGGCTGATGTCGCCGCCGTAGCACTTGGCGAGCACGTCCTTGCGGATCGCGCGGATGTTCTCCCGGGCGATCACCCGGGCCCCGATGGCGGCCTGGATCGGCACCTCGAACTGCTGGCGCGGGATCAGCTCCTTGAGCTTGCCCGCCAGCATCACTCCGTAGCCGTACGCGGCGTCGCGGTGCACGATCGCGGAGAACGCGTCCACCGGCTCGCCCTGGAGCAGGATGTCGACCTTGACCAGGTCGGCGGCCTGGTCGCCGGAGCGCTCGTAGTCCAGGGAGGCGTAGCCCTTGGTGCGCGACTTGAGCTGGTCGAAGAAGTCGAAGACGATCTCACCCATCGGGAGCGTGTAACGCATCTCCACCCGGTCCTCGGAGAGGTAGTCCATCCCCTGGAGGTTGCCGCGCTTGGTCTGGCACAGCTCCATGATCGTGCCGATGTAGTCCGAGGGCGACAGGATCGTGGCCTTGACCACCGGCTCGCGAACCTCGGCGATCTTGCCGTCGGGGTACTCGCTCGGGTTGGTCACCTCCACGACCGAGCCGTCCTCCATGACGACTTCGTAGACCACGTTGGGTGCGGTGGAGATGAGGTCGAGGTTGAACTCCCGCTCGAGCCGTTCGCGGACGATCTCCATGTGGAGCAGACCGAGGAACCCGCACCGGAACCCGAACCCCAGGGCGCCGGAGGTCTCCGGCTCGTAGGCCAGGGCCGCGTCGTTGAGCTGCAGGCGCTCCAGGGCGTCGCGCAGCGTCGGGTAGTCGTCGCCGTCGATCGGGTAGAGCCCGGAGTAGACCATCGGGTTGGGGTGCTTGTAGCCGCTCAGCGCCTGGGTCGCGCCGTGGTGCTGGCTGGTGACGGTGTCACCGACCCGGGACTGACGCACGTCCTTGACCCCGGTGATCAGGTACCCGACCTCGCCGACACCGATCTCGCCGGCCTTGACCGGCTCCGGGCTGATCACGCCCACCTCGAGCATCTCGTGCACGACGCCGTTGGACATCATCTTGATCCGGTCGCGGTGGCTCAGCTTGCCGTCGACCACCCGGACGTAGGTCACCACGCCGCGGTAGGTGTCGTAGACCGAGTCGAAGATCAGGGCTCGCGGCGGAGCGTCCGCGTCGCCGACCGGGCCCGGAGTCTGCTTGACGATCTCGTTGAGCAGCGCCTCGACGCCCATGCCCGTCTTCGCGCTCGTGCGCAGCACGTCCGAGGGGTCGCAGCCGATCAGCCCCGCCAGCTCCGCGGCGTACTTCTCGGGGTTGGCGTTCGGCAGGTCGATCTTGTTGAGCACGGGGATGATGTGCAGGTCGGCGTTCATCGCCAGGTAGAGGTTGGCCAGCGTCTGGGCCTCGATCCCCTGGGCGGCGTCGACCAGCAGGACCGCCGCCTCGCAGGCCTCCAGCGAGCGGGAGACCTCGTAGGTGAAGTCGACGTGGCCGGGGGTGTCGATCATGTTGAGGACGTAGGTGCCGGGCTCGGCACCCTCGTCGTTGTCGGCCGGCACGGTCCAGGGCATCCGGACGGCCTGGCTCTTGATGGTGATGCCGCGCTCGCGCTCGATGTCCATCCGGTCGAGGTACTGTGCCCGCGCGGCACGCGCGTCCACCACACCGGTCAGCTGCAGCATGCGATCGGCCAGGGTCGACTTGCCGTGGTCGATGTGCGCGATGATGCAGAAGTTCCGGATGATCGACGGGTCGGTCTTGCCGGGCTGCGGCGCGTTCTTCAGGGACACGGATGACTTTCGGTACGGCGTACGTGCGGGTCGCCTCCATTCTTCCATGCCGCAAACCCCGTGTCCGAACCCGCGACGACCCGAACGAGCCACCAGCAGGATGGAGCACCATGACGACCTACCCCGTGCCCGGTGACGGGAGTGCGATACGCCTGGACTGGCCGTTCCTGCCGCCGCGGCTGCGCACGTTCATCGAGCGCAAGTGCGGCTCGCCGGTGGTGGCGTCGCACTCCCGCGACGCCGGCTTCACTCCGGGCTTCGCCTCGGTGCTGGTGTGCGAGGACGGGACGCGGCACTTCGTCAAGGCGGCCTCCGCGGTCGCGCAGCGGATGTCTGCCTCCTCCTACCGGACCGAGGGCCGCACCCTGGCGGCGCTCCCGCGCTCCGTGCCGGCGCCGCGACTGCAGTGGATGCTGGACGACGACTGGGTGGCCCTCGGCATCCAGTACGCCGAAGGCCCAGCCCCGCGCCGCCCCTGGTCGCCTGTCGACCTCTCGGCCACGCTCGACGCTCTGCAGGCCGTGGCCGAGGACCTCAGCAGCGCTCCGGCCGGTCTGCAGCTCGGCTCCTTCGCCGACGACTTCGCCGCGAGCGACCACTGGGCCTCCCTCCGGGCCACGCGACCTCGCCTCGCCCACGCCGACGAGGCGTCCGCGCTGGCCGCCGAGGCCCTCGAGGCGGTCCGGGGCGGCGCCGTGGTCCACACCGACGTCCGCGACGACAACCTGCTGGTCACCGACGCCGGGGTCCTGGTCTGCGACTGGGGCTCCGCGGTGCTGGGGGCACCGTGGCTGGACTCCCTCATCGCGCTGATCGGCCCACGAGGCGACGGTCTGGACGTGCAGGACGCCTTGCGCGGCCCGATGCTCCGGGACGTGCCCGCCGAGGACGTCGACCGCGTGCTGGCGCTGCTCGCCGGCTACTTCCTCGCCCAGGGCGCGCTACCGGTGCCCGCCGGCTCCCCCTACCTGCGCCTGCACCAGGCATGGCAGGGTGAGGCCTGCTGGCAATGGCTCTGCGAGCGCCGCGAGTGGTCCCCCACCGTCACCGTGCGTGGCGCTGCAACCTGATTTGGGCGGCTCGGCGCGGGCGGGGTACTCTCTTCTCTGCATGTCCGGCGCCCGACCCTGCGGGGTCTGCCAGGCAGCCGACAAGCCAGACTTCCATTTTCCGAGCACAACGAGACCGAAGGTTCTTCCGTGGCGAACATCAAGTCCCAGATCAAGCGCAACAAGCAGAACGAGAAGGCGCACGAGCGCAACAAGGCCGTGAAGACCGGCCTGAAGAGCGCCGTCCGCAAGTTCCGCGAGGCCGCCGAGTCCGGCGACAAGGACGTGGCTGTGGCCGCTGGCCGCGAGGCCGCGCGCAAGCTGGACAAGGCTGCCTCCAAGGGCGTCATCCACAAGAACCAGGCCGCCAACCGCAAGTCAGCCATCGCGAAGAAGTCCGCCGCTCTCTGAGGCCCCTCATCGCCGAAGGCGCCGCACTCCGTCGGAGTGCGGCGCTTTTGTCATGCCTGCTTCGTCATGCCTAGGGCGAGGTGGCTGCGGCCCGGTGGTCGCTCCGCGCGGGTCGGGGAGCGCGAGACTCAGCGGGCCCTGAGCCCGACCAGGGTGAGCACCAGCCGCTCCAGGGTGTAGCTGGCATCGTGCGCCGCGCCCTTGATGTCGGCGTCCGCCTGCGCGACCGCACGCAGCGCACCGGCGATCCCGACGTCGTCCCAGCTGCGGGACTGGGCACGGATCGTCTTGACCTTCCACGGCGGCACTCCCAGCTCCCGGGCCAGGTCGTTCTCCCGGGACCGGTCCACCGACCCGAGGAAGCGCGCCACGCCCCGCACCGAGCCGGCCATCGCGGAGGTCACCAGGACAGCGGGCGTGCCGCCGTCCAGGGCCCAGCGCAGCTCCTCCAGGGCCTGGTCGGCGTCGCCGGCCATGGTGGCGTCGGCGACCGCGAAGGACTTGGCCTCGGCCCGGCCGCCGAAGTAGCGCTTGACCAGCTCCAGGGTGACCTGCTGGCCCGGGAAGTCACTGGTCAGCTGCTGGGCCGCCGCGGCGAGGGACCGCAGGTCGTGGCCGACGGCCACCACCAGGAACTCCGCGGCGTCGGGGGCCACGCGGGCCCCGAGCTGGGCGAACTCGCCCTTCACGAAGTCCTGGTAGCCGGAGGCGTACTTGACCTCGGCTGCCTTGACCTCGGTGACGGAGGCCTGCTTGCGCAGCTTGGTGAGCAGCCCGCTGCCCTTGGACCCGCCTCCGTGCATCAGCACCAGCGCGACGTCCTCGACCGGTGCCGCGGCGTAGGCCAGCACGCGGTCGTAGAGGTCGTCGGGAAGGTCCTCCAGCGACCGGACCACCGCGCACCGGGTGGCGGAGAAGAGGGACGGGGCCGACATCTCCTCCAGCGAGGAGGCGGTCAGGTCCGAGGCCAGGGACTCGCTGAACTCGGCGTCCGCGTCGTGCGCACTGACCGCCCGGCGCACCGCGTGCACCGTGCGCTCGTTGAGGAACTCCTCCTTGCCCGTCACCAGCGTGACGCGGCCGAGGACCTGGGACGAACTGGGAGCCGGGGCCATGGTGCGCCCAAGCCTGCCACACGTCACCGACGCTGCGGGCCCCGAGTGAGGGTGCTGACCCGGCCGCCGTCCTCGAGCACCCACAGGTCGCCTGCCAGGTCGGTGCGCAGCACCTGCATCCCGCTCATCTCGAGCAGCCGCACCAGTCCGGGCGCCGGATGCCCGTAGTCGTTGTCGGCGCCCACGCTGACCAGGGCGATCTCCGCGCCCAGCCCGGTCAGGAACTGCTCGTCCTGGTGCCGGCTCCCGTGGTGCGGCACCTTGAGCACGTCGACCTGCAGTCCCCCCACGACGTCGGCAAGACCGGCCTGGGCGGTCGGCTCCACGTCACCGGTGAGCAGCACGCGCACCCCGCGTACCTCGGCCACCAGTACCACGCTGGCGTCGTTCGCCCCGTCGCCGGTGACCGAGTCGGCCGGCGCCCCCGGCGGGGGCCACACCTGCTGGAGCCTCACCTCCCCCACCCTCCGGGGTTGTAGGTAGGGCGCCACGACCGGGCTCACGCCCACCGCCTCCAGCTGCCGGCGTACGTCGAGTGCCGCCGAGGCCGGTGCCGCCAGTGGCGAGACGTCCACCTCTCCCACCGTCCGCCCCGACAGCACCCCCGCGAGCCCGTCGACGTGGTCGGCGTGGAAGTGCGTCAGCACCAGCAGCGGCACCTGCTCGACGCCGAGCCGGCGCAGGCAGGCGTCGACCGGGCGCGGGTCCGGCCCCACGTCCACCACCACGGCCGAGCCCGGACCGGCCCGGAGCACCAGGGCATCGCCCTGGCCCACGTCGCAGGCCGCCAGCACCCAGCCGTCGGGGGGCGCCCCTCCGAGTGGGCGCAGCAGGACCACCACGAGCACGAGTCCCAGCACCGAGGAGCTGAGCCAGGGGCGGGCCAGCAGGCGAGGAGCCAGGCACGCCGTCGCGACCACCAGAGCGGTGAGCGCCACCAGTCCCGACGGTCGCGAGCTCCAGGGGATCGCCGGGGTCCGCAGCGAGGCACCCCACCGGGCGACGGTGATGATCCAGCCCACCGACCACGCGGCGGGCAGCGCCACCAGTCGGCCCAGAGCCGGTGAGACCAGGGCACAGAGACCACCGGCCAGCCCCAGCACCGTCGCGGGAGCCACCGCGGGCGCGACCAGCAGGTTGGCGAGCACCGCGACCAGGCTCACCTCTCCGGAGAGCGCCGCCACGACCGGGGTGCAGGCCAGCTGAGCGGCCGCGGGAACGGCGATCGCCTCGCACGCCCACCGGGGCAGCCACCGGGACATCGCGGCACTCCACTCCGGGGCCAGCACGAGGATCCCGGCGGTGGCCAGCACCGAGAGGGCGAAGCCTGCGGAGACGGCGTACCGCGGGTCCGCCAGGAGCAGCGCCACCACCGCCACTCCCAGGGTCCGAAGCCCCCGGTCGGTGCCGTTCCGGGAGAGGGCGAACAGGGCCACCGAGCCCATGGTGGCGGCGCGGACCACGCTGGGCTCGGTCCGGGCCAGCAGCACGAACCCCACGATGCCCAGGGCCCCGACCACGTACCTCCCCCGGCCCCGCACACCGACCAACCGTGCGATCACCAGCAGGAAGCCCACCATCAGCGTGAGGTTGGTGCCGCTGACAGCCAGCAGGTGGGTCAGGCCGGTGGTCCGGAAGTCCTCGGCCAGTGCGGGGTCCAGGCCCGCATCGTCGCCGACCACCAGGGACGGCACCAGGGCCCGCTGGTCCTCCGGCCGGTCGGCCACCGCCGTCCTGATCCCCGCACGGACCACCGCGGCGCCCCGCCACCACACGTCGGGCTGGGCGAGCACCTCCGGCCCGCCCCGGACCCGCAGGAGTGCCGCGACGTCTCCGTCGGCCTCCAGGAGCCGCCCCGAGGCACGAACTGTCGCTCCCAGGGGCACCGCCAACCACTCCTCGTCCCCGAGCAGCACCACGGGAGTGCGGACCCGCCAGACCCGGCCGCGCCCGGCCACCTCGGTGACCAGCGCACGCGCCACCACCACGTCGGAGAACTCCCCCTCCCGCAGGCGGGGATCGGCCAGCACCGTGAGCCGGGCCTCGACCGAGGCACCCGACCGGGCAAGGGCCGCGACCTCTCCCTGCTGGGTGTGCAGGTCCCGGGCACCGGCCGACAGCGTCACTGCCAGGCCGAGCAGCAGGGCGGCCCACCCCACCGTCGCGCCGCCCGTACGTCGCCTCGCCGCACCGACCCGAGCGGCCGGCTCCGTGGCCGGCTCCGTGGCTGGCTCCCCCCGCCCCGGCCGGTCGCGCGGGCTGGACACCAGGACCAGCAGCACCCCGAGCATGACCGCCAGCACCAGCAGGAGGCGGAGTCCGGACCAGGGCAGTGTCATGCCGACCAGACCGCCAACCCAGGCTGCCACTGCCAACAGTGGCATGCGGAGGTCGCGCTGGCGCGGCACCTCGGACCCCACCGTCGCCATGGGTCGACGCACCAGGGAATCAGAGCGTCACGAGGGGACTCAGCTGGTCCAGCGTGACCTCACCGATGCCATCGACCTCGAGCAGCTCGGTGACCGACGAGAAGCCCCCGTTCTCCGAGCGCCACCCGATGATGGCGCCCGCGGTCACCGGCCCCACGCCGGGCAGCGTCTCCAGGGTCGTCTGGTCCGCGGTGTTGATGTTGACCAGTGCCGCGGGCCCGCCCGTGGCCCCAGCGGTGGCTGGGGGCGTGACCGGCGGACCGCCCGGGACACTCGGCATCCCGACCAGGACCTGCTCGCCGTCGACCAGGAGCCGGGCCAGGTTGAGTCCGGTCAGGTCGACCCCGGGGCGGGCACCTCCGGCCGACTCCAGGGCGTCGACCACGCGAGAGCCAGCGGGCAGGACGGCGATGCCGGGACGGCGTACCTTGCCGGCGACGTCGACCGTGACGGTCGCGGTCGCCGGGTCCCGCTCGGCCGCCGGTTGCGCGGCGCCCTCCTCGCTGCCGGGCACAGGGCTCCCCTCCGTGCCTGCCTCGGTGCCTGCCGCCGTACCCTCTGTCGGACCTCCCGCCGGACCTTGCGGGGTCGAAGCCAGCGGGTCCACGCTCACCACCGGCGTCAGCACCGGCTCGGTCTGTCCGCGGACCAGCCACCAGCAGCACCAGCCCAGGGCCAGCGCCACCGCGACGGCCACGACGGAGAGATGAGCGGGGTGCAGTGCGACCCGGCCCCGTAGTCCCTCCGGCACCAGGCTGGTGGCCCCGCGGCGCGCGGCATGCCTGCCCGGCACGGAGATCGGCGCCAGCTCGTCGTGCCGGGCCGCGGGCGCAGGCACCACGGAGGTGGGCGCCACGGAGGCGGGCGGCTGCGGCGCTACGGAGGCGGGCTCCGCGACGAGACCGAGGGCCGGACGGACCCTGGTGTGCTCACCCCACTCCCAGCCCCCCGACCCCAGCCGCTGGGGAACGGACGGGGCTGCCTCGTACTGCGCACTGCCGGCGGGCTCGTCGGAGCCCGCCACTAGGCCGGCGTCCGGGTCGGCGTCCGGGCCGGCGTGGGAGGTGGTGGCGGCCGGCCGCACGGTGGCCAGCTCCGCGGAGAGCATCGCCAGCCTGCGGGCCACGGCCTGCTCGTGCTCGGGCGAGGGTCGACGGGAGCGCATGGCACGACGCTAGGGACTTCGCGCCCGGCGCCGCTCGGTGCGGAGCCTCAGCTGTGGATAACCCTCGCCCTCAGGCGCGTGGGGAGATCGCGGCGGCCACCATCCCGGGACCGACGTGGGCGCCCAGCACGGCACCCAGCTCGGTGCACCAGACCTCGCGGCCCTCGAGGTTCGCCGCGAGTCGCTCCGTGAGCCGCGCGGCGAGGTCGCCGGCCCGCTCGGGGTTGGCCAGGTGGGCCACGCAGACGTCCAGCTGCTGCTCCCCCGCAGCCTGCACGACCAGGTCCTCCAGGCGGCTCAGCGCGCGACCGGCGGTGCGCACCTTCTCCAGGCTCGCCACCTTGCCGTCCCGGATCTCCAGGAGTGGCTTCACCGACAGGGCGCCGCCCAGCAGGGCCGCGGCAGAGCCGATGCGGCCCCCGCGCCGCAGGTACTCCAGCGTGTCGACGTAGAAGAGCGAGTGCGACGCCGCGGCGCGGCTGGCAGCGGCCGCGGCCGCTTGCCGGGCGTCCCCGCCCGCGTCCCGGACGTCGGCCGCTGCCAGCGCGGCATAGCCGGTGGCCGCCCCCACCTGCCGGCTGTCCACTGCCAGCACCTCGACCGAGGCCTCGCGCGCGGCCAGCTGGGCGGACTCGAAGGTGCCGCTCATTTCGCCGGAGATGTGGACCGAGACGATCTGCTCAGCCCCGCGGGCAGCCAGCTCCTCGTAGACGGCCAGCAGCGCGGCCGGGGCCGGTCGCGAGGTCGAGACGGGCACGAAGTCGCGCAGTGCCTCGGCCACCAGCTCGGGGGTGGCCCCCTCGGAGCCCTCGTCGTGGACCTTGGCACCGATCACCACCTGGAGCGGCACGACGACGATGTCGCGCGCCTGGGTGACCGCGGGCGGCAGGCTGGCGGTGGAGTCGGTGACGATGAAGATCCGGGGCACGGACGAAGGCTAGCGAAGGACCGCGCTCCGGACCGCCAGGTCACGTTCGGCGGGACACGGTCGCCGGCCGCGGTTGCGCCCGCGGTTGGGGAGGTCTTGAATGTGGTGGGTGCCGGACCCACCAGTCGGCTTCGCCGAGGTCCTCCGCCAGGCCATAGACAGGCGCGGGCTGCCTTTGGAGCGCGTCCGCGACCACCTGGACCTGTACGGTGCGTCGGTCAGTGTCGCCACCCTGAGCTACTGGCAGTCCGGCCGGAGCCGTCCCGAGCGCAAGAGCTCGTTGGCGGCGCTGGCACATCTCGAGACGGTGCTGGACCTGCCGGTGGGGACCCTGCGCTCGGCCTTGGCGACACCCCAGCCGCGTCGACGGCGCATGGTGGTGACCCAGCTGGACTCGCTGTGGCCGGAGGGACGGGCCGCGCGCGTGCTGGGAGGGCTCGATACGCGTTGGGACGCCGATCTGGACCGGGTCAGCGTCCACGACCTGGTCGAGATCGGCCCGGATCGGCGCCAGCGGATGCTCAACGTCCGCCAGGTGATGAGAGCTCGGGCCGACGGGCCCGACCGGCGGGTGGTGCTCCACTCCCAGAAGGACTGCCACGCACCCCTGCCCGAGATCCGAGCGCTTCGCGGCTGTCGGTTGGGCCGTACGACGAGCGACGAGGAAGGCGGGATCATCGGCGCCGAGCTGCTGTTCCTGCGACCGCTGCGCCGCGGGCAGACCGTGCTCGCGGAGTACGAGGCGGTCTCCGACGGGATGGGCCCCCTGGAGGACTCCTACGGACGCCGGCTCAGGCTCCCGGCCGGCGAGCACGTGCTCTCGGTGAGCTTCCACCCGGCCGCTCTGCCGGCCTCGTGCACCGCGACCAGCAGTGCCGGCAGGGAGACCAGGCTGGTCCTCGATCCGGCGCACTGCGTGCACGTGGTGGCCACTCCGGCCGCCGCGGGCACCACGACCATCCGCTGGACCTGGCCCCCGCAGCCGTCGCCGGGCGGCGCCTGAGTTAACTGTTAACCCGCGCCGCGCCTTGTGGCCGGCTGCGGAAGCGGCTCACTCTTCGAAGACTCACCTCTTCTCGGGAAGGATCCTCATGTCCACAAACTCCTCTCGCCCGGCGGTGCTGGCCCTGGCCGCACTGACGGGCGCAGCGCTCGCCCTGAGCCCGCTCGTCGCCGGCGCCTCCGAACAGGCCCCCAGCACCGTTGCCCGCACCGACGACGGTCCCGCCCCGGTGCTGGGCACCGCCGCGGACGACCGCTACATCGTGGTTTTCGAGGAGGGGGTGACCGATGCCCGGGTGGACACCGCACGCCGTGACGCACGAGGCCGCGGCGCACAGGTGAGCGCCACCTACCGCACCGTGCTCGACGGCTTCGCCGCCCGCCTGCCCGAGGCGGCGTTGGAGTCCCTGCGCAACGACCCGCGCGTGGCCTACATCGAGCCCGACCGTCAGGTCACCATCACCGAGACGCAGACCCCGGCAACCTGGGGACTGGACCGCATCGACCAGCGCAACCTGCCGCTCAACAACGCCTACACCTACACCCCCTCGGGGGCCGGCGTGACCGCCTACGTGATCGACACCGGCATCCGCACCACCCACTCGGAGTTCAGCGGCCGAGCGGTCTCGGGCTACTCCGCCATCAACGACGGCCGGGGCACCGAGGACTGCAACGGGCACGGCACCCACGTCGCGGGCACCGTGGGCGGGGAGACCTACGGCGTCGCCCAGGACGTGCGTCTGGTCGCGGTCCGGGTCCTGAACTGCAGCGGCAGCGGCAGCAACTCCGGCGTGATCGCCGGGGTGGACTGGGTGACCAGCAACCACAGCGCCGGTGCGCCCGCAGTGGCCAACATGAGCCTGGGCGGCAGCGTCTCGACCGCACTTGACTCCGCGGTCTCCCGGTCGATCGCCGACGGCGTCACCTATGCGCTGGCGGCCGGCAACGACTCGGGAGCCAACGCCTGCAACGGCTCCCCCGCCCGGGTGGGCCCGGCGCTGACGGTGGGTTCCTCCACCCGCACCGACGCGCGGTCCAGCTTCAGCAACATCGGGAGCTGCCTGGACCTGTTCGCGCCGGGCTCGGAGATCACCTCTGCCTGGTACACCAGCAACACCGCGACCAACACGATCAGCGGCACCTCGATGGCGTCCCCGCACGTCGCCGGCGCCGCCGCGCTGTACCTGCAGACCAACCCGAGCGCCTCGCCGGCCACCGTGGCCTCGGCACTGGTCTCCGCGGCCACCCCCGGCGTGCTCTCCGGCGTGGGCAGCGGCTCCCCCAACCGGCTGCTGTACACCGGCTCCGGGACCAGCACCCCCACGCCGACGCCGACGCCCACCCCGACGCCCACCCCGACGCCGGGCGTGTGCGCCCTGCCGGAGAGGGCGACCGGGTCGCTCAGCGGCACGGGTGACGCCGACCGCCACCCCGGGACCAGCGGTTCCTTCACGGCGGTGGCCGGCACCCACGTGGGCTGCCTCAGCGGCCCGTCGGGCGCCGACTTCGATCTCTACCTGGACCGGTGGAACGGCTCGGCCTGGACCACGGTGGCCCGAGGGGTCAGCTCCACCTCGAGGGAGTCGGTGACCTACACCGGAACGGCCGGCACCTACTCCTGGCGGGTGGTGTCCTACTCGGGCAGCGGCTCCTACACCGTGGGCTTCGACCGCCCCTGAGCCCCTACGCCGCGAGGCCCCCGCGAATGCTCACCGCGGGGGCCTCGTGGTCTCGCGCCGAGACGCTCGTGCTGGTTCGGAACCGCTCAGACGACGATGTTGACCAGCTTCGGTGCCCGCACGACCACCTTGCGCACCGGGCGACCGTCGATGGCCCGCAGCACGGCCTCGTCGGCCAGGGCCGCGGCCTCCAGGTCCGCCTCGGAGATGTCCGGCGCGACCTCGAGTCGGCCCTTCACCTTGCCCTGCACCTGGACCACGGCGGTGACGGAGTCCTCCACTAGCAGAGCCTGGTCGACCTCGGGCCAGCCCGCCTGGCTCACCGAGGGCTCGTGGCCCAGCCGCTCCCACATCTCCTCAGCGGTGTAGGGGGCGACCAGGGACAGCAGCACCGCCACTGTCTCCGCTGCCTCGCGCACCGCGGGGTCCGCCGGTCCGCACCCGGAGTCGATGGCCTTGCGGGTGGCGTTGACCAGCTCCATGGTGCGGGCCACCACCACGTTGAAGCGGTGGCTGGCCACCAGCTGGTCGGCGTCCGCGACCGTCCGATGGGTGACGCGGCGCAGCGCCAGGTCGCCGCCCTCGGGCGAGGTGCCGGGCTGGCTGGTGACGTCGCCGGACAGGCGCCAGGCGCGGGTGAGGAAGCGCAGCGAGCCGGCCGGTGAGACGTCCGCCCAGTCGATGTTGTCCTCGGGCGGGCTGGCGAAGACCAGCGTCAGCCGGACGGCGTCCACGCCGAACGCGTCCAGCTGCTCGCCCAGGTTCACCCCGTTGCCCAGCGACTTGCTCATCTTGCGCCCCTGGTTGAGCACCTTGCCCTGGCTCAGGTAGGCCGAGAACGGCTCGTCCCAGCCGACCAGGCCCATGTCGCGCAGCGCCTTGGTGAAGAAGCGCGCGTACAACAGGTGCAGCACGGCGTGCTCGTCGCCACCGACGTACAGGTCGACAGGGCCCCACGCGTTCGCCAGTGCCTGGTCGAAGGGCTGGGTCTCGTCGTGGGGGGAGACGTAGCGGAAGAAGTACCACGAGGAGTCCACGAAGGTGTCCATCGTGTCGGTGTCCCGGCGGGCCGGACCACCACACGTCGGACAGGTCGTCTCCACCCACTCCGTGGCACCGCCCAGCGGGGAGGTGCCCTTGGGCTTGAGGTCGGCGCCCTTCAGCTCCGGCAGCCGCACCGGCAGCTGGTCGTCGGGGACGGCGACCTCACCGTGCTCGGCACAGTGCACGATCGGGATCGGAGCGCCCCAGTAGCGCTGGCGGCTGAGCAGCCAGTCCCGCAACCGGAAGTTGACCGTCCCGGTGCCGCGGTCCTCGGCCTCCAGCAGCTCGATGACCTGGTGAATGCCGGCGGCCTTGTCGGTGACGCCGTCCAGCGGGCCGGAGTTGACGTAGACGCCGTTCCCGGTGGTGGCCACCCCGGACTCCTCCGGGTTCTCCTCTCCGGTGTCGACGACACGGCGTACCGGCAGGCCCATCGCCCGGGCGAAGTCGAGGTCGCGCTGGTCGTGGGCCGGCACCGCCATGATCGCGCCCGTGCCGTAGTCGGCCAGCACGTAGTCGCTGGCCCACACCGGCATCTGCTCCCCGGTCACCGGGTTGGTCGCGGTGACGCCCAGGTCGACCCCGCTCTTGGGCCGGTCGGTGGCCAGCCGGTCGATGTCGCTGGCCTTGCGCACCTCGGCCAGGTAGTCCTCCAGCGCGTGTCGGCGGTCGTCGGTCACCAGACGCTGGGCCAGCTCCGCGTCGGCCGCGACCACCATGAACGTCGCACCCCACAGGGTGTCGGGACGGGTGGTGAAGACGGTGACCGGCTCCCGGTCCGCGATGTCGAAGGTCACGTGCGCGCCCTCGGAGCGACCGATCCAGTTGCGCTGGGCGTTGATCACCTTGCTCGGCCAGGTCGGCGCCAGGTCGTCCAGGCTGTCCAGCAGCTCCTGGGCGTACTCGGTGGTGCGGAAGAACCACTGGGTCAGCTCACGCTTGGTCACCTCCGCGCCGCAACGATCGCAGGCGCCGTCGACGACCTGCTCGTTGGCCAGCACGGTCTGGTCGACCGGGCACCAGTTGACCGGCGACTTCTTCCGGTAGGCCAGGCCCTTCTCGTGGAAGCGCAGGAAAAGCCACTGGGTCCAGCGGTAGTACTCCGGGTCGGAGGTGTTGAACCGTCGGGTCCAGTCGAAGCTGGTGCCGTAGCGCTGGAACGAGCGGAACTGGGTGTCGATGTTGTCGTAGGTGTACGCCGCCGGGTGGGCATCGTTCTTGATCGCGGCGTTCTCGGCGGGCAGACCGAACGAGTCCCAGCCCATGGGGTTGAGGACCTCGTAACCCTTCAGCCACCAGTAGCGGGCGACGACGTCGTGCAGCGCCATCACCTCGGCATGACCCATGTGCAGGTCGCCGCTGGGGTAGGGGAACATCGTCAGCGCGTAGCGCTTCTCCCGGGGACTGTCGTCGTCGGCCCGGAACTGCTGCAGCCGCTCCCACACCGGGAGCCACTTGGCCTCCACGGCCGCGACGTCGTACGCCGACTCGCGGTCGGTCTCGCTCGGTGCCGGGGTGGTCTGCTGGCTCATGTCCGTCTCCTCGTCGTCTGCGTCTGCTCCGGCCCGGGCCCCGCTGCGGGGCACAAAAAAACCCTCCGGGCAGGGAGGGTGGCCGCGGTGATCGTGCTGATCAGCGCGGCTGTCCAAGAAGGAGCGTCGTACGCATGGAGCCATGGTAACCCCGCCCGGCGCGGCGCGTCATGGCGAGGCGCGCGAGCCGGACGGGGCCGAAGGATCCCAAGGACGTCAGGAGACGAAGCGCGGGGTCAACGGCGGGCTCCACCACTCCCCCTTGTTCGCCTTCAGTGCCCCGATGACGTGCAGGACGAAGGCCACCAGCAGAGCCAGCGGGTAGGTCACGAACCCGATCAGCACCAGCATCAGCGGGAACGAGATCAGCAGGATGATCCCCGTCATGATCTGGACGTTGAGCGAGTTGGCCGCGTGGGTCCGGACGAAGTCTCCGCGGTCGCGGTAGACCAGGTAGATCACCAGGGAGCCCACGAAACCGAGCAGTCCGGCCGAGGCGACCATGGCCACCAGCGGCACGAGGTGGGCCAGCATGCCGAAGGTGCGCTCGTCACCGGCGGCAACCGGCGTCTGGGGCGGGCCGTAGTACGGCTGACTCATCTTCATCACTCCTCGAGGGTGGTCGGTCGCCGCCCTCACCACTACTCAACCACGGGGAGTGCCGCGACGTTCCCGACTTCGGGGTCTACTCAGGGGCAAGCCGGCTCATCCCCTCACCGCCACAACTGAGCATGTGCAGCCCCTGGAGGGCGCATAAATGCACCAGAGGCCGTGTCGCGTCCTGTTGCTAGGACTGCTTCACGGCCTCTGAGTCTTGCTACTTCGGTGGAGCTGAGGGGACTCGAACCCCTGACCCTCTGCATGCCATGCAGATGCGCTACCAGCTGCGCCACAGCCCCATCATTCCCACCTGTTCGGTGGCAACTCGCAGAATGTTAGCCAATGGCCGATCGGGATGCGAATCGGGGGTCAGGCATGGCGGTTGTAGGCGACCAGCCGGCGTCCGTCCGCCGGGCCGGTGGGGTCGCCGGAGTCGTCGACCAACGCCCAGTGGCAGTTGCCGAGCGCGCCCAGGACGGCGGAGGCGGCGGGCGGCAGCGCCAGCCACTCCAGCAGCGAGACCTTGGTCGCCGCGCCGTGCCCCACCACGATCCCCAGCTCCCCCGGCGCCAGCGCGGCCAGGGCGTCGTCCAGGGCGCCGGTGACCCGAGCGGTCACGGTCGCCCGCGACTCCCCGCCCGGCGCGACGTCGTACTGGCCGGCCCGGAAGCGCCGGAACTCCTCGGGATGCGTGGCGGCGTACTCGGCCATCGTCTGACCGGTCCGCGCGCCGAGGTCGAACTCACGCAGCCGGGCGTCGGTGGCGACCGAGACGCCGGCAGCATCCGCGACCGTCTCGGCTGTCACGCGGGCCCGAGCCAGGTCGGAGGAGCGCACGAAGGCGGGCTCCATCGCAGCCAGCACCGGCGCCACGCTCTTGGCCTGGAGCAGGCCGGTCTGGTCCAGCGGCACGTCGCGCTGTCCCTGCGCCCGGTGCTCGGCGTTCCAGGCCGTCTGGCCGTGCCGCAGCAGCAGCAGCCGCCGGGGCTCAGTCACCCGAGGGCGCGGCCGGGTCCGTGACGGTCTCGTCCTCGTCCTGCGCCCGGTTCGGGGCGGCCGTGGGCGCCTCAACACCCTCAGGCAGGGAGATGGACGGGCAGTCGCGCCAGAGTCGCTCGAGAGCGTAGAAGGCGCGCTCCTCCTCGTGCTGCACGTGGATCACCACGTCGCCGTAGTCGATGAGGACCCAACGCCCGTCCCGGCCACCCTCGCGCCGGATCGGCTTGACGCCGTGCTCGCGCAGCTTGTCCTCGACCTCGTCGACGATGGCCTTGACCTGACGGTCGTTGGACCCCGAGGCGATGAGGAAGGCGTCGGTGATGGCCAGCTGCTCGCTGACGTCGAAGGCGACGATCTGCTTGGCGAGCTTGTCGGAGGCCGCGAGCGCGGCCGTCCTCACGAGCTCGATGGCGTGGTCTGTGGCGGTCACTGGGTGTCCTTCTGCCCTGCGGGAACCGCAGGGACGGAGTAGAGGTGGTGCTTGGCGATGTACTGCACGACACCGTCCGGCACGAGGTACCAGACGGGCTCGCCGCGCTTCTTGCGCTCACGGACGTCGGAGGAGGAGATGGCCAGCGCCGGGATCTCGACCAGGGAGACGCGGTCCGCCGGGATGGCGTCGAGCGCCTGGGCGTCCATCTCGTAGCCGGGCCGCGTGCAGCCCACGAAGTTGGCGAGCTCGAAGAGCTCGTCGGCGTCACGCCAGGTGAAGATGTCTGCCAGCGCGTCCAGGCCGGTGATGAAGTACAGCTCGGCGTCGGGCAGCTCGACGTGCAGGTCGCGCAGCGTGTCGATGGTGTACGTCGGCCCGCTGCGGTCGATGTCGACCCGGCTGACCCGGAAACGTGGGTTTGCGGCGGTGGCGATCACCGTCATCAGGTAGCGGTGCTCGGCACCTGAGACGTCGCGGTCCGCCTTCTGCCACGGCGCGCCGGTCGGCACGAAGACGACCTCGTCGAGGTCGAACCAGGCCTGCACCTCGGAGGCGGCCACCAGGTGGCCGTGGTGGATGGGATCGAAGGTGCCGCCCATCACCCCGACTCGGCGCGGAGTGTCCACGCTCAGCTGTGCTCGCGCCCGCCGCCGAAGGCCACCAGAGCACCGAGGAGGGCGAGGAGGATGATCAACGTGCCAACGCCCACGGCGTAGGGGTGGATGGCGGGCTCACCGTGCTCGGACGCGGCCAGGATCAGGTCGTTCAGCGACATGTCCGCGATCCTACCGGCACGCTCCCCCGTTGCACGCGGCGGCGCCTCAGCGGACGTGCCCGTCGCCGGTGACGACGTACTTGGTGGAGGTCATCTCGGGCAGGCCCATCGGCCCCCGGGCGTGGAGCTTCTGGGTGCTGATGCCGATCTCGGCGCCGAAGCCGAACTCCCCACCGTCGGTGAACCGGGTCGAGGCGTTCACCAGGACCGCGGCCGAGTCCACAGCAGCGGTGAAGCGCTGAGCGGCGGCGAGGTCCTCGGTCACGATGGCGTCGGAGTGGGCGCTGGAGTAGCGGCGGATGTGGGCGATCGCCTCGTCCAGCGACTCCACCACCTTGGCCGAGATGTCCAGCGAGAGGTACTCGGTGCCGTGGTCCTCCTCGGTCGCGGCCAGCACGCCGTCGAAGTCGAGGAAGGAGTCGTCACCGTGGATGGTCACGCCCTCGGCCTGCAGCGCCTCGACCACCCGCGGCAGGAAGTGGGAGGAGATGTCCTCGTGGACCAGCAGCGACTCCGCCGCGTTGCAGACGCTGGTGCGGTGGGTCTTGGAGTTCACGACGATGGCCAGCGCCTTGTCGAGGTCGGCCGCCCGGTCCACGTAGACGTGGCAGTTGCCCACGCCCGTCTCGATCACGGGCACGGTCGACTCCTGCACCACCGAGCGGATCAGCCCCGCCCCGCCGCGCGGGATGAGCACGTCGACCAGCCCGCGGGCCCGCATCAGGTCCTTGACGCTGTCGTGGCTCTCCCCCGGCACCTGCTGCACCACGTCCGCCGGCAGGCCAGCAGAGGCCACCGCCTCACGCAGCGCTGCCACGATGGCGGCGTTGGAGGACCGGGCGCTCGAGGAGCCCCGCAGCAGCACCGCGTTGCCGGACTTCAGGCAGATCCCTGCGGCGTCGGCGGTGACGTTGGGCCGCGCCTCGTAGATCATGCCGACGACGCCGAAGGGCACCCGCACCTGGCGCAGCTCCAGGCCGTTGGCCAGCCGTGAGCCCCGGACCACCTCGCCGACCGGGTCCGGCAGCCCGGCCACGTCGCGCAGGCCCTGGGCCATCGCCTCCAGCCGCTCAGCGGTGAGGCGCAGCCGGTCGATCATGTTGGCCGGCGAACCGCCGGCCTCGGCCCGCTCGACGTCCTCGGCGTTGGCACGCAGGATGTCCGGCGAGCGCGCCACCAGCCCCTCGGCCATGGCGCGCAGCGCGTGGTCCTTCTGGGCACGGGTGGCCAGCGCGAGCTCGTAGCTGGCTTCGCGGGCCCGGAGCGCCACGGCGCGCAGGTCCTCGGTGGTCGTCATGGGTCGAGCCTATCCGCGGAGCGCGACGAGGCTCACGTCCAGTGACGGCGTATCACGGTGGTGACCTCGAACGGGTCGGCCCCCGCCTGGGCAGCGAGCACGCCGGCGCCCTCCGGGGACCCGGTGTAGAGCAGCCGCTCACCACCCACCCAGCGGTCCCAGGCCCGGGAGAAGCACCCGGCACGGGTGGCGTTGACGCCCAGCACCGTGGGGACGCTGTGCCAGACCACCCCCGTCGCTCCGCGGGCCCGCACGGCTGCAGCGGCCTGGGCCAGGGTCCGGGCTCGACCCACCGGGGACGCCGGGACGTCCCCCACGTGCCGGGCCACCACGTAGCGCGGTGCCGCCATCGGCGCGAGCACCTCGTCCAGCGCCTCGGTGAAGACCTCGGAGTCAGCCAGCGGGGCGCCCGCGATCCGGCAGCGGTACTCCCCGCCCTCGTGCACCTCGACCACCACGTCGTGCGGCCCGGCGCCCACCAGGCCGGCCTCGTTGAGTCCTTCGGCCACCGCGCACGCCACCGCGTGGACCGTCGGGGGCGCCGACGCCTCGAGCAGCAGGTCGCGAGCCCAGGCATTGAGCGCGTGACTGCGCAGCCGCCAGGAGAGGCCGGCGAGCCCGAGCCCGCCCGCGCTGACCAGCCCCAGGGCCGTCGCCACGGCCAAGCCGACGGTGCCCGGAACCGCCCCCGCAGCCGGCACCAGCGCCGCGCCGCCGCCGGCCAGCAGCACACCCGCGCCGAGGGGCCCGCCGGCCGCGACGCCGATGAGCTCCGGGCCCTCCGGCACCTCGCGCAGCACCACCGCGTCCGGGCCCTGGACGACTCGGGCGGGCTGCGGAGTCGGCAGTCGCACCGGCTGTCCCGCCGTGACGGTGCTCGCGGGTCCACCGACAACCCGCAAGGTGGCCACGGTCCGGTCGTCGTACGGCTCCCCCACCCGCCAGCGCCGAGCGATCTCCGCCCGCTGCGCGCATCGCACTCGCATCCGGGCGTTGACGCTCGCGATCTCGGTGGTGGGCGGCGGTCCGAACTCCGAGAACGCCGAGTCCAGGTGGGCGACCCCGTCGACCACGTCGCCGTCCTCGTCGACGCAGTGGAACCCGTGGTGCTTGCGGACCAGGCGGTCCCAGTCGTTGCCGCCCTTGGGGTGGGCGTCGGAGACACAGACCACCGACCAGTTGATCGCGACCTTGTCGGGCCATCCCGGGTCGGTCCGCAGCGCGCGACCCCGGGTCTGGACCACCGCAGTCAGGGTGGTCGCGGTGGTCAGGTCCACCAGGCCGGTGACCCCGCGCGCGTCCCATCCCTCGCCCAGCAGTCCTCGAGTCCCGACCAGGACGCCGCACCCGCCCGACTCGAAGAACCGCGTGACGTGACCCACCCAGCGCCGGCTGGTCCAGGGCCCGGCGAGCTGGCACACCGAGGTCCCCGGAAGCGGTAGGACGGCGAGCCGGGCCGCGACCCCGGGCTCGGTCTCGGCGACGTGCTCGACGAGGGCCAGCAGCGGCCCGCGCTCCCCCGCCACCGTGGAACCGGTGACCATGAGGGGCGACAGCGCGCGTGTCGTGGGATCGGCAACGAGCGTCTCCAGGACCGCCACCGCCGAGCCGGACTGCTGGTCGAGGACGCCGTCGAGTCCCGTCGGCAGCGTCGCGGACGCGCGTTCGTGGTCGCAGAGGACCAGCATCCGCAGCCTCGGTCCCAGGACCGCCAGCTCGCAGGCCACGATGTCGACCGTGGCGTTGGCCTTCGCGCGCGAGCGGGCCAGCACCCGGTCGACCGAGGACCGGCCACGCCGGATCCCGTGGCGGGTCCACGAGAAGCCCACGGAGCTGAGCGCTCGGCGCACCACCTGCACGACCTCGTCGTCGCGGGGGTCCCCAGTGACCGCGACGTGCCTCAGCAGCCAGTCCTCGACCACCTCCAGCCAGTCCTCCACGGACGGAGGACGGCGGTGCTCCTCGCCGGGACGAGCGCCGTGCGGCAGTGCGACGAGACCCTGGTGGTGGAGCCGGAGCACTGCTCGCGCGGCTGCAGGGCTCTGCCGGGCCAGGGTGGTCCAGGTGAGCGTCCGCGGCACCGGGAGGACGAAGCGGCGGTCGATCCACTCCAGGAACGGCACAGATCCGAAGCCGGGATCCGTCAGGTGGGTGGTGAGCTCGGCGAAGCGGGTCCCCTCCTCGGCCAGCCACTGCTCCTCGTCGGCGGTGGGGGTCGTCAGCCAGGCCAGCTCGGCGAACGGAGCCAGGTCCCCCTCCTTCACCACCGCGGGCACCCCGGCGGAGAACGTCACCTCCCCGAAGAGGTCGTCGACGAGCTGGGCCTGGTCGGGGCGCAGCGTCTCGGGCGGCGTGGCGGTCAGTCCCAGCACGCGGGCTGTGGGCAGCTGTTCCAGGAGCTCCCCCAGCAGCCGTCCCCAGACCTCCAGGAGGTGGTGGCACTCGTCGAGCACCAGCAGCAGTCCCTCTTCCCGGCGCATCCGCTCGACCAACGCCAGACCTCGTGGATGGAGCCGGTCCAGGAGTGCCGTCGGCGCCGGGGGATCGGACTCCTCGGACTCCTCGGACTCCGGGTCGAACACGGCCAGCGACTGGTAGGTCAAGGAGGTCATCGTGTGGGCGAGCTCGCGCGTCTCGCTCACCTCCAGACCCTGCGACTCGCCGGCGCGGGTCCACTGAGCCTGGATGGCGGTGTTGGGGCTCAGCACCACCGCATGGGTGACCTCGCCCGCTGCCAGGTGCGCACCGATGGTCTCGATCCCGACCCGGGTCTTGCCGGCCCCTGGCGGTAGTACCACCCAGGCCCGGGTGCGCCCCATCGCCCAGGTCGCGTGCAAGGCGGCCAGCGCCCGCCGCTGGTGGACGCGCAGCACAGGGGGTGGAATCACCGCGTCACGATAAGCGGTCGGCGTGCACGGCACCGCCAGGTGTCGCGGCCGCGGTGGCCGCCTGGTCGGGAAACGGCCGGGAAATGGCTGGCGCCCCGACCCCAGCGGGGACGGGGCGCCGGCGTGCGCGGGTGGAGCGGCTCAGCCCTTGCGGGCCTTGACGAGCTCCGTGGCGGCGGGCAGCACCGAGTGCAGGTCGCCGACCACACCGAAGTCGACGAGCTCGAAGAGCGGCGCCTCCTCGTCCTTGTTGATGGCGACGATGGTCTTCGAGGTCTGCATGCCGGCCCGGTGCTGGATGGCACCGGAGATCCCGGCGGCGACGTACAGCTGCGGCGAAACGGTCTTGCCGGTCTGGCCGACCTGGAAGGTGTGCGGCTTCCAGCCGGAGTCGACCGCAGCGCGCGAGGCACCGACGGCAGCACCGAGCGAGTCGGCGAAGTCCTCCACCGGCTCGAAGTTGCCGCCCGTGCCACGGCCACCCGAGACCACGATCGCGGCCTCGGTCAGCTCGGGGCGACCGGTGGCCTGACGCGGCTGGGAGGCCACGATCTGGGCGGTCTTGGCGCCGTCGGAGATCGTCGCGGCGAACTCCTCGACGGTGCCGGCACCGGCCTTCTCCTCCGGTGCGGCGGAGTTGGGCTTGACGGTGATGATCGGGGTGCCCTTGGTGACCTTGGCGGTGACGGTGTAGTTGCCGGCGAAGACCGACTGGGTGGTCACCGGACCCTCCTGCACGTCCACCGCGTCGGTGATCAGGCCGGAGGAGGTCTTGATGGCCAGACGCGCGGCCACCTCCTTGCCCTCCACCGAGGAGGGGATGAGCACAGCGGCAGGCGAGGTCTTCTCCACCAGCTGCTGCAGGGCCTCGGCCTTGGGGGCCACGAGGTAGCCCTTGATCTGCGCGTCATCGACGACGTAGACCTTCTCCGCGCCGTACTTCTTCACGGCCTCGGCCACCTCGGCGCCCTGGGCAGCCGAGCCGATGAACACCGCGGACGGCTCACCGAGCCGCGCGGCGATGGTGAGCAGCTCGTACGTCGGCTTCTTGACAGCACCGTCGACGTGGTCGACCACAACGAGAACTTCAGACATGGGTCACACGCTCCTCAGATGAACTTCTTCGAGGCGAGGAAGTCCGCGAGCGCCTTGGCACCCGTGCCGTCCTCGTCCTTGACGATCTCGCCGGCGGTGCGCGGCGGGCGGGCAGTGGTGTCCTCGACGGCGCTCCAGGCGACGGAGAGGCCGACCTCGCCGGCGTCCACACCCAGGTCTGCGAGCGAGAAGGTCTCCATCGGCTTCTTCTTGGCCGCCATGATCCCCTTGAAGGAGGGGTAGCGGGCCTCGCCGGACTGGTCGGTGACCGAGAGCACGAGCGGCATGGTGGCGCCGATCACCTCGGTGGCTGCGTCGCCGTCGCGCTTGATCCGGACCTGGTCGCCCTGCGTCTCCACGACGGAGGCCTGGGTGACCTGCGGGAGGCCGAGACGCTCGGCGAGCATCGCGGGCACCACGCTCATGCCGGCGTCGGTCGAGGCCATGCCGCACAGGACGAGGTCGACGGAGCCGAGCTTCTCGATGGCCTTGGCGAGCACCAGGGAGGTGGCGATGGAGTCCGAGCCTGCGATGGCCTCGTCGACCACGTGCACGCCCTTGTCGGCGCCCATCTGCAGCGCCTTCCGCACCGCGTCGACTGCCTTCTCAGGTCCCACGCACAGCGCAGTCACCTCGACACCGTCGCCGGCCTTCTCCTTGATCTGGAGGGCCTGCTCGACGGCGTACTCGTCCAGCTCGGAAAGGAGACCGTCGACGCCAACGCGATCGACGGTGTTGTCCGACTCGAACTGCCGATCGGCAGTGGCGTCGGGGACGTGCTTCACGCAGACAACAATGTTCATGGTGGTGTGCCCGAAGGCTCCTCCTGTGCGCTGGGAATGTGTTCGCGAGGTTACAACGCAAGACCCCACCGCGGCACATGCGTCCACGGTGGGGTCTCTCACACCGGCGGGCCGGTGCTTCGAGCCGGTCGTCCTGGTCAGGACGACCGGCTCTGCTGCTCAGCTGTTCAGCACTTGAAGATGATGCAGGCGAGCCTCTTCAGGGCGGCCAGGATCTTGGCGAAGAAGTCGTTCGGGCCCGGCGTCGGCGTCACGGTCGGGGTCGGCGTCGGCTTCACGGTCGGCGTGGGCGTAGGCGTCACGGTCGGCGTCGGGGTCGGCGTGGGCGTCACGGTCGGGGTGGGGGTCGGCGTCGGCGTGGGGGTCGGCGTCGGCGTGGGGGTGGGCGTGGGGGTGGGCGTGGGAGTCGGAGTCGGCGTCGGCGTGGGGGTCGGCGTGGGCTTGGCCACAACCTCGAAGGTGTCGACCGTGGTGTCCGCGCCGGCGGCTGCCGTGCACTGCACGTCGACCGCGGTGGTGCCGCCGGTCGCGGAGGTGAAGACCAGGTCCGCGGTGTAGCTGGGCACCTTGACGGTCTTGACGCCGACGGTGTCAGCCACGTAGTTGGCGGTGGCCGATCCGGAGATGGCCAGGACCAAGGGGGTACCGGCGGCACCCAGGGGGGTGCTCGGGATGTTGGCCGTGGCGGGGGCAGCTGCCCCGTTGACCGTGGTCGCGATGTTGGCGGTGCCGGAGACCGTGACGCCGAGGTTGCGGGAGACGTCCGCGGTAGCAGCAGGGACAGTGATCGTCGACGTGAAGTTCACGGCCCTGGAGTCGCCCACGGTCAGGGTGGCGGGCAGGTTGGTGTCGGAGACGGTTCCGAAGTCGGACGACAGGAAGCCGCCCAGCAGCTTGCAGTTGTAGGTGACGTTGCCGCTGACAGCCGAGGCGGACGGCGCGAAGGCGGCGAGACCGGCGGCCGCCATCGCGGTGGTTGCGGTCAGCGCGAGGCTGCGCTTGAGAACATTGAGCATGGGTTTCCCTCCCCTAGAAAAGTGAGCCTTACGGACAGGTAGGTTACTGATCCGTAACTCAAATGTGACCTTAGCCACTTCTCACCGGGAAACGGGAGGTCCTTCTCAGGTTCTGGACACTTTGTTTCGAGCAGATGTCGAAGGGCTCTCAGCACAGACAAGTCCATCCCCGATAGTGGGGATCATTGAGCCCCGATGTCGCCTCGGGGGCCGACCGGGCACCGTCCGGGACGAAATGGGACGAACCCCGCCCGGTCAGACCGGGGCGGGGTTCGTCGATGGTGCGGGGATCAGGCAGGAATCACTTGATCTTGATGGTGTACGTGGTCTTCGAGCGCTTGGACAGGTCGGCACCCTTGTAGTTCGCCTTCAGGGTGTACTTGCCCTTCTTGGAGATCTTGGTGAAGACGTTGGTCGCCTTGCCCTTCTTGTTCAGGGTGACGGTGACCGTCTTGCCGATCTTCTTGTTGCCCTTCTTCAGCACGAGCTTGACGTCACCGGCAGCGGCAGTCTTGTCCTCGTTGCGGACCTGGACCAGGGTGACGAGCTTCTTGGCCTTCTTCTTGTACGTGGCCTTCACCACCTTGGTGGTGGTGTCCTGGGCCGCCGGCGCCGGGGTCGGGGTCGGGGTCGGAGTGGGGACCGGGGCGTTCGGGTCGGTCACGGTGAAGGTGTCGACCGTGGTGTCCGCGCCGGTGGCGGCGGTGCACGAAACGGCCACCGGGGTGCCCGCGGCAGTGCTGCCGGAGTTGGTGAAGACCAGTGCCGCGGTGTAGTTGGGCACCTTGACGACCTTGGTGCCAGCGGTGTCGGCGACATAGTTCGCCGTTCCGGACCCGGCGATGCTCAGGACCAGGGGGGTGCCTGCTGCGCCGAGGGAGGTGGTGGGCACGGGTGCGGTGGCCGGAGCTGCGGCACCGTTGATGGTCGTCGCGATGCTCGCGGTGCCCGCGACGGTGTCGCCCAGCAGGTTGCGAGCGGCGTCGGCGGTGGTCGCCGGGACGGTGATGGTCGAGGTGAAGGCGACCGGCGTCGAGCTGCCGAGGGCAACCGAGGCGGGGAGGTTCGTGTCCGCGACCGTGGTGAAGTCGGACGGGACGACGAGCCCGCCGCCGATGTCGAGGTTGCAGTTGAACGTGATGTTCCCGCTGGCGGCCGTGGCCGACGGAGCGAAGGCCGCGAAGCCGGCGGCTGCGACGGCGATCGAGGCGCCGGCTGCCAGGGAACGACGGAGTGAAGAGTTGCGCATGAAGTATTGCCCTCCAGGTAAGTGCGTAGAGGGGCAGTTCTTGTTACCCCCCCGTAACTGAACGTGACTCTAGCCACAATTGGGGAGAACTCCTAGCCAGACCGACATATGACGTAGGGGCGCGCGCAATTGGTGCTCGCGGTCTCCCGGGCCAAATGCAACGTTCCCCGCACCGGCGAGCCGGTGCGGGGAACGAGGTGCTGCTGATCAGGTCACTTGATGACGAGCTTGACCTTGCTGCTGGACTTCTTCGAGGCGTCGCTGCCCTTGTAGTTGACCTTCAGGGTGTACTTGCCCTTCTTGGCCACCTTGGTGAAGACGTTCTTGGCCTTCCCCTTCTTGTTCAGGGAGACGGTGACGGCCTTGCCGACCTTCTTGTTGCCCTTCTTGAGCACGAGCTTGACGTCGCCGGTGGCGGCGCTGTCGTCGGCGTTGAGGACCTCGACCTTGGCGACGACCTTCTTCGCCTTCTTCTTGTAGACGGCCGACGCCTCGGTGGACGTCTTCTGGACGGCCGGGGCGTTGGGGTCGACGACGTTGAACGTGTCCACCGCGGTGTTGGCGTCGGCCGCGGCGTTGCACACCACGTCGACCTTGGTCTGGGTGCCGGTGGCGGCCTTCACGAAGACCAGGTCGGCGGTGTAGCTCGCGAGCTTCACCGTCTTCTTGCCGGCCTTGTCGGCGACGTACGGAGCCGAGGAGGAGCCGGTGACCTTGAGGTCCAGCGCGCCGGTGGTGCCGGCGATGTTGGTGGCGGGCAGCGTGGCCGTGGCGGCAGCGGCCTGGCCGTCGACGGTGGTGGCGATGGCAGCCGAGCCCTGCACGGTCTCGCCGAAGGTACGGGCGGTGTTGGCGGTGCTCTCCGGCACGGTGATGGTGGCGGAGAAGTCGATCTGCGTGGAGCTGCCCAGCGGCACCGAGGCCGGCAGGGTGGTGTCGGCCACGGTGGTGAAGTCGGCCGAGACGAGGCCACCGAGCAGCTTGCAGTTGAACGTCATCTTGGCGCTCTCAGCCTGGGCGGCGGGCGCGAAGCTGGCCATCCCGACGGCGGCGACGGCAACCGAGGCGCCGGCGGCGATGGAGCGGCGAAGTGCAGAAGTACGCATGAAGATATTTCCTCCGAAGTGGTTCTTCACGAGAAGATCGAAGTCTTCCGTGGCTGAGATCGTGACTGTAGTCACTCGTGGTGCCCATCGACGGGAAGAGCCAAACCTTCGACGTTTCGTTGCACCGCTCACGCTCAGGGTGTGCAAGTTCCGGGCGACACCGGTCGCGCGTCGCCGCAGGCCTGCCCTGCTCAGGGACGCGTCAGGCGGTCCAGCACCCGGCCGATGGCCAGCCACGCGACCGCCGCGAGTCCCCAGTTCAGCAGCGTGCTCCGGATCAGGGCCCGCTCCCCCGAGAACTGCCCCAGCCCGGTATGCCGGTCGAGGACGTGCAGGTCTGCCCTGTCGGCTCCCGAGAGCACCAGGGAGACGAGGTAGTGGTCCTCGCTCGCCCGCAGCGCCACCAGCAGGGCACCGCACGCCATCAGGTTCGCGGCCAGCGCGCACGCGATCCACAGCAGCTGGGCGACCCGCCCCCGCGTCGCCGCCACCACGGGTCGGGCCCTGACCTGCTGCTGCTGAGTTGTCACGCGTCGGCCCCTCTGTCGGATCAGCGGCCGACGAACTCGGCCTTGCCAGGTCCCCGTTCAACGAACGACCCCATGCCGAGGGCACGGTCCTCGGTGGCGAAAAGCGCCGCGAACTGCTGGCGCTCAATCTCCAGACCCGTCTCCAGGTCGACCTCGAGGCCGCGGTCGATGCTCTCCTTGGCGGCCCTCAGCGCGAACGGGGCACCCTTGACGAACTGGCTGGCCCACGCGACGGCCTCGACATAGACCTGGTCCGCGGGCACGACCCGGTCCACCAGGCCGATCGCCAGCGCCTCGTCCGCCTTGACGAACCGTCCGGTGAAGATCAGGTCCTTGGCCTTCGAGGGCCCGACCAGCCGAGCCAGCCGCTGCGTGCCACCGGCGCCGGGGATGATCCCCAGGAGCACCTCGGGCTGGCCGAGGACGGCGTCCTCAGCCGCGATGCGCACGTCCGCGCAGAGCGCCAGCTCGCAGCCGCCACCCAGGGCGTAGCCGGTGACGGCGGCCACGACGGGCTTGGGGATCTTGGCCACCGCGGTGATGGCGGACTGGAGACCTCCGGAGCGCTTGACCATGTCGGTGTGCGACATCTGGGCCATCTCCTTGACGTCCGCACCGGCAGCGAAGACCCGCTCCCCGCCGTAGACGACGACGGCGCGCACGTCGTCGCGGTCGGTGGCCTCGGTCGCAGCGGCCCGGATCTCCTCCTGGACCTGCTGGTTCAGGGCGTTCATCTTGGGGCGGTCGAGCCGGATCGTGCCGACGCCGTCAGTCACCTCGAGGTTCACGAACTCGCCCATCACCACTCCTTGGTTCCTCGGTTGCGCGGTCCCCGTGACCCTAATCGGCGACAATGAGGACCGTGACACCGGGAATGTGGGACCACGAGCACGAGACCACCGACGTCTGGCCCGGCAGAAACTGGCCGCTGGGCTCGAGCTGGACCCCCGAGGCCACGAACTTCGCCGTCTACGCACCCCAGGCCACCCGGGTCTGGGTGTGCCTGTTCGACGACGACGGCGTCGAGCACCGCGTCGAGCTGCTCGAGCAGTCGCTGGGGGTGTGGCACAGCGCGATCCCGGCGGTCCCGGTGGGCACGGCGTACGGCTATCGCGCGGACGGGCCCTGGCTCCCCTCCGAGGGCCTGCGCTTCAACGCCGCCAAGCTCCTGCTCGATCCCTATGGCCAGGCTGTGTGCGGTCAGCTCGCGAGCCACCCGGCGGTCTTCGGCTACCTGACGGACGCGCCCACCCAGCGCAGCGAGCTGGACTCCGCGCCGTACGTGCCGCGCAGCGTGGTGGTCCACGACTCCTTCGACTGGGGCGGGGAGGTCCCGCTCCGTCGCCGGTGGCGCGACACGGTGATCTACGAGCTGCACGTCAAGGGCATGACCGCGCTGCACGACCGGGTGCCCGAGGAGCTCCGCGGCACGTACGCCGGCCTGGCGACGCCCGCGGTCACCGACTACCTGCGGGACCTCGGCATCACGGCCGTGGAGCTGCTGCCCGTCCACCAGTTCGTCTCCGAGCCGGCTCTGGCCGCACGCGGCCTGGTGAACTACTGGGGCTACAACTCCATCAACTTCTTCTCTCCCCACAACGCCTACTCCGCCAGCGGCGACCGCGGGCAGCAGGTCACCGAGTTCAAGCAGATGGTCAAGGCGTTCCACGACGCCGGGCTCGAGGTGATCCTGGACGTGGTCTACAACCACACCGCCGAGGCCGGCCCCCTGGGCCCGACCCTGAGCTTCCGGGGACTCGACGACCTGGGCTACTACCAGCGCGTGGTCGACGCGGACGGCCGGCCGCAGCGGCCCGACACCTACTGGGACGTCACCGGCTGCGGCAACACCGTGGACGCCACGCACACCCAGTCGCTGCGGATGATCCTGGACTCGCTGCGCTACTGGGTGAACGAGATGCACGTCGACGGCTTCCGCTTCGACCTGATGTCCGCCCTGACCCGCACCAACCAGACCGTCGACATGGGCAGCCACCTGCTGACCGCCATCGGCCAGGACCCGGTGCTGCGCCACGTCAAGCTCATCGCCGAGCCGTGGGACACCTCCATGGACGGCTACCGGGTCGGTGAGTTCCCGCCGCCCTGGGTCGAGTGGAACGACCAGTTCCGCGACACGATGCGCGACTTCTGGGGAGGACAGAGCAGGGGGATCCGCACCGTGGCGACGCGGCTCGCCGGCTCCAGCGACCTCTACGCCGACGACGGACGGTCGCCGTACGCCTCGGTCAACTTCGTCACCGCCCACGACGGCTTCACCTTGCGCGACCTGGTCTCCTACGAGCGCAAGCACAACGAGGCCAACGGCGAGCACAACGCCGACGGCAGCGACAACAACCGGTCCTGGAACTGCGGTGTCGAGGGCGAGACCGACGACCAGCGCGTGGTCGCGCTGCGCCGCCGCCAGGCGCGGAACCTGATGACCACGCTCTGCCTCAGTGCCGGGGTGCCGATGCTCACCGCGGGTGACGAGCGTGGGCGGACCCAGCGCGGCAACAACAACCCCTACGGCCAGGACAACGAGACGTCCTGGATCGACTGGCGTCCCGACGACGCGTGGCTCGACGTCTACGAGCACACCAAGACCGCCCTGCGCCTGCGGCGTGAGCACCCGGCCCTGCGCCAGCGGCACTGGTTCGAGGGGCGGCCGGCGATCCGCGGCGGCGCCAAGGACCTCGCGTGGCTGCACCCGCAGGGTCGGGAGATGTCGACCGAGGACTGGTACGACGAGTCGATCAGGGTGGTGGGGATGTTCGTCTCCGGCAACCCGCTGCGCTCCCCCGGCCCGCGCGGCGAGCAGCTGCACGACAAGTCGTTCGTGGTGTGGCTCAACAGCGAACCCGAGCCTGTCGAGGTCACCTTCCCCGAGAACCAGTGGGTCCAGGAGGGCGAGATCGTGCTCTCCACCGACACCGACAACCCACCCGGGACCCTGGTCACCGCGGGGCAGACGGTGCGACTGCAGGGGTGCTCCGGCGTGGTGGTGCGCCAGACCTGAGCAGCAGTCCGGGGTGCCGCCGCCAGCAGGGCACGCCGCCGATGACAGGTGTGCTGGCCAGCCTGACGGGGTAGGCATGGGTCATGGCCATCTCACGACTCATCGCCCGTCCCCT
Organism: Nocardioides sp. 616; assembly: GCF_002930065.1. Classification (NCBI taxonomy): domain Bacteria; kingdom Bacillati; phylum Actinomycetota; class Actinomycetes; order Propionibacteriales; family Nocardioidaceae; genus Nocardioides; species Nocardioides sp. 616. The sequence goes on from NZ_POAG01000011.1 coordinate 86,675, forward strand.
GCTCAGCACCCTGTTCGTCTACGGCGGCTACCACGCGGTCAAGAGCCCCGACGCCCTGGTCGCCAAGGCGAGGCGCGTCACCGACCGTCTGGTGCCGCTCGCCAAGGCGCAGGGCATCCCGATCCCCGAGGACCCGGCGACGCTGGTCCGGATCAACGGCGCGGTCCAGGTGGGCGCCGCGGCCATGCTCGCCACGGGCCGCGCCCCCCGAACCTCAGCCGCCGTGCTCGCCGCCTCCCTGGTGCCCACCACCGTGGCCGGTCACCCCTTCTGGGAGGACAGCGACCGCGCCGCACGAGCCCAGAACAAGATGCAGGTCGCCAAGAACCTGAGCCTGCTCGGCGGGCTGCTGCTCGCCGCGGTCGACACCGAGGGCAAGCCGGGAGTCGCCTGGCGTGCCCGGCGGGTCGCCCGAGACGCACGTCGTCAGGCCCGGCACCTCGCCCACGACGCGAAGCTGGAGGCGCGGCTCGCGGCCAGGTCGATCCGCTGACCTGGCCCCGCCAGCGCAGCTGCGCAGCCTAGGGCAGCGCCACGAGTCCCAGCTCCGCGACCGAGGCGAGCACGTCGTTGCGGGGCACCACCCGGACCGTGTAGCCGAAGGACCCGGAGTGGTCCAGGGGCAGCTCGGCGTCGAACCGGTGCCGCCCGTCCTCGTAGGACTCGGTCACCGACATGGGCAGCACCGAGGTCTGGGCGATCACGTCCTCGGCTCCGGTGCGGCCGTGCACGACCTGCACCTCCACGTCCTGCGGCGAGAGTCCGTCCAGGGCCACGAAGGCACGCACGGTGAGGGTGTCCCCCACCTCCGGGGTGTCGCCCTGGCCGTGGGACTCCACGTGCTCCACGTGCACGCCACCCCAGGCGGCGGTCACTCGCTGCTTCCACGCGGCCAGGTCGCGGGCCCCGGAGTAGTCCGCGTTGAGCCGGCGTGCGGTCCGGGCCGCGGGGGCGTAGAGCTCGATGACGTAGTCGCGCACCTGGCGGGTGGCCAGCACCTTGGGCCCGAGGGACTTGAGGGTGTGCCGCACCATCTCCACCCACCGGGTCGGCACGCCCTCCTCGTCAACGTCGTAGAAGCGGGGCGCGACCTCGTGCTCGATCAGGTCGTAGAGGGCGGCGGCCTCCAGGTCGTCACGCCGGTCGCCGTCCTCGATGCCGTCGGCCGACGGGATCGCCCAGCCGTTGTTGCCGTCGTACCACTCGTCCCACCAGCCGTCGAGGATGGAGAGGTTGAGGCCGCCGTTGAGGGCGGCCTTCATGCCCGAGGTGCCGCACGCCTCGTAGGGCCGCAGCGGGTTGTTCAGCCACACGTCGCAGCCGGGGTAGAGCGGCTGCGCCATCGCGATGTCGTAGTTGGGCAGGAACGCGATGCGGTGCCGCACCTCGGGGTCGTCGGCGAAGCGCACCATCTCCTGGATCAGCCGCTTGCCGCCGTCGTCCGCCGGGTGCGACTTGCCGGCGATCACCAGCTGGATCGGGCGGTCGGGGTCCAGCAGCAGCCGCTTGAGCCGGGCCGGGTCGCGCAGCATCAGCGTCAGCCTCTTGTACGACGGGACGCGGCGGGCGAAGCCGATGGTCAGCACGTCCGGGTCGAGGGCGTCGTCGATCCATCCGAGCTCAGCGCGGGTGAAGCCGCGCTTGAGGCTGGAACGGACCAGCCGGGCCCGGGCGTCATCGACCAGTCGGGCGCGCAGCGTGCGCTTGAGGTCCCAGATCTCCCGGCCGCTGACCGCATCGACCATCGGCCACAGCGCGTCGGTGTCGTCGCCGTCGACGTCCGCGCCCCGTGCGGCCACCAGCTCGAAGATCTCTCGCGCGATCCAGGTGGGGCCGTGGACCCCGTTGGTGATCGAGCCGATCGGCACCTCGGCCTCGTCGAAGGCGGGCCACAGACCGTTGAACATCCCCCGTGAGACCTGCCCGTGCAGCTGGGAGACGCCGTTGGCCCGCTGGGCCAGCCGGAAGCCCATGACGGCCATGTTGAACACACCGGCGTCGCCGCCCTCGTAGTCCTCGGCCCCGAGACCCAGGACCCGGTCGACGGGGACCCCCGGCGCCGGGGAGGAGCCGCCGCCGAAGTACTGGTCGACCAGGGTCCGCTCGAACCTGTCGATCCCCGCGGGCACCGGCGTGTGCGTGGTGAACACGGTGCCGGCGCGGCAGACCTCCAGCGCGGTGTCGAAGTCGAGCTGAGGTCCCTCAGGTGCAGCAGTGAGCTCGCGGATCCGCTCGATCCCCAGGAACCCGGCGTGGCCCTCGTTGGTGTGGAAGACCTCCGGCTCGGGGGCGCCGGTCAGCCGCGACCAGGTGCGCAGCGCGCGGACCCCGCCGATGCCCAGCAGCAGCTCCTGCCGCAGGCGGTGCTCGGAGTTGCCGCCGTAGAGCCGGTCGGTGACGTCGCGGTAGTGCTGGGGGTTCTCCTCGATGTCGGAGTCCAGGAGCAGCAGCGGCACCCGGCCCACCGAGGCCACGAAGATCCGGGCCAGGAGGTCGGGCCCGTCCGGCAGCGCGATCGAGACCATGGCCCGGGAGCCGTCCGCCTCGCGCAGCATCCGCAGCGGCAGCTCGTCGGGGTCGAGCACCGGATAGGTCTCCTGCTGCCAGCCGTCACGGGAGAGCGACTGCTTGAAGTAGCCGTGGCGGTAGAGCAGTCCCACCCCGGTCAGCGGGATGCCGAGGTCCGAGGCGGCCTTGAGGTGGTCTCCGGCCAGGATGCCGAGACCACCGGAGTACTGCGGGAGCACGGCGGTGATGCCGTACTCGGGTGAGAAGTAGGCGATGGAGCGGGGCGCCTCGGCTCCGGCGCGGCGGGCGTACCAGCGCTCACCGGAGAGGTACTCCTCCAGCGAACGGCGAGCCTCGGCCACCGAGGTCCGGAAGGCGTCGTCGGCGGCCAGCTCGGCCAGCCGCTCCCGGCTGACCACGCTGAGCAGCCGCACCGGGTCGTGGTCGACCTGCTGCCACAGGGCGGGGTCCACGGCCCGGAACACGTCCTGGGTCGGCGGATGCCAGGACCAGCGCAGATTGCCGGCCAGCACCCCCAGGTCGGAGATCGCCTCGGGAAGGACAGGACGGACGTTGAATCGTCGAATCGCTCGCACCCACGTGACCGTAGGGCATTTTCTTTGATCGATCCAACAAAAGCCGTGCTCGGCCAGTGGTACCCACTCGGACAGGTGCTGAATCCTGGGGGTACCCCCGCTTGCGCAGCGCCGGAACGGTCAGCAAGGGTTGCCCCATGGTCGGACGAATTCCAGTGATGTCGGTACACCCTGTGGTGGACCTCGGCAGGCTCCCCGCGAAGGCAACAGTGGGCGAGCCGCTGCCGGTGCGCGCCGTCGTGTTCCGAGAGGGGCACGACAAGCTCGGCGCGGAGGTCGTGCTCGTCGACCCCGACGGCGTACGCCGTCCGCCGAGCCGCATGCAGGCGCACCCGGAGGTCCCGGACCGCTACGACGCCGAGGTCGTGCCGGACGCCGTGGGCTCCTGGTCGTTCGAGATCCAGGCCTGGTCCGACCCGTGGGCCACCTGGCGCCACAACGCCGGCGTCAAGGTCCCGGCCGGCGTCGACGTGGAGCTGATGTTCACCGAGGGCCGTCTCCTGCTGGAGCGGGCCGCCGGGTTCGCCGGTCTGGACCGGGCCTCGAAGACCGCCATCAAGGGCGCCCTGCAGGCCGCGGCCGACACCGAGCGGCCCGTCGAGGCGCGTCTGGCGGTGCTGGAGTCCCAGGAGCTGGACGCGGTCCTGCAGGCGCACCCGCTGCGCGACCTGGTCACCGTCGAGGGCCCCTACCCCCTCTTCGTCGACCGGGCTCGCGCCCTGTGCGGCAGCTGGTACGAGTTCTTCCCGCGCTCCGAGGGTGCCTCCGTCGACGAGGTCACGGGCAAGGTCCGCAGCGGCACCTTCCGCACTGCGGCCCAGCGCCTGGACGCGGTGGCCGAGATGGGCTTCGACGTCATCTACCTGCCACCGATCCACCCCATCGGCGAGGTCAACCGCAAGGGACCCAACAACACCCTCACGCCCGGTCCCGACGACCCGGGCTCACCCTGGGCGATCGGCAGCAAGGACGGCGGCCACGACGCGATCCACCCCGAGCTGGGGACGCTGGAGGACTTCGACGCCTTCGTCGCCCGGGCTCGCGAGCTCGACCTGGAGGTGGCCCTGGACCTGGCCCTGCAGGCGGCACCGGACCACCCCTGGGTGACCTCCCACCCGGAGTGGTTCACCACCCAGGCCGACGGCACCATCGCCTACGCGGAGAACCCGCCCAAGAAGTACCAGGACATCTACCCGATCAACTTCGACAACGACTCGGTCGGCATCTGCCGGGAGGTGCTGCGCATCGTGCGGCACTGGATGTCGCACGGGGTGCGCATCTTCCGGGTCGACAACCCGCACACCAAGCCGCTCGCGTTCTGGGAGTGGCTGCTGCGCGAGGTGCGTCGTACCGACCCCGACGTGGTGTTCCTGTCCGAGGCGTTCACCCGCCCGGCGATGATGCACGGCCTGGGCGCGGTGGGCTTCCAGCAGTCCTACACCTACTTCACCTGGCGCACCGCGAAGTGGGAGATCGAGGAGTACCTGCTCGAGGTCTCGCACGAGAGCGACCACGTGATGCGGCCGAACTTCTTCGTCAACACCCCCGACATCCTGCCGGCGTTCCTGCAGTACGGCGGTCCCGCTGCGTTCAAGATCCGCGCCGCGCTGGCGGCCACCGGCTCGCCCTCCTGGGGGGTGTACGCCGGGTACGAGCTGTACGAGCACGTCGCGGTCAAGCCCGGCAGCGAGGAGTACCTGGACTCGGAGAAGTACCAGATCCGGATCCGCGACTGGGAGGGTGCCGAGCGTGAGGGCCGCACCCTGGCGCCGTACCTGCGGCAGCTGAACGAGATCCGGCGCGCGCACCCGGCGCTGCAGCTGCTGCGCAACATCAGCATCCACTCCTCCGACGACGAGAACGTGCTGGTCTTCAGCAAGCGCCGCGACGACGACGTGGTCCTGGTCGTCATCAACCTGGACCCGCACGCCACCCGGGAGACCATGGTCCACCTGGACATGCCGGCGCTGGGCCTGGGCTGGCACGACTCCTTCATCGCCTCCGACGACCTCACCGGCGACGAGTGGAGCTGGAGCCAGCACAATTACGTCCGCCTCGACCCGGGGCACCAGCCAGCACACATCATCACCGTGAGGAGTCCCCGTTGAGCGAGACCGGTTCCATCGAGGAGCGAGGTGCCACCAACGACTTCGAGGACACCAGCTCGACGGCCGAGCAGCCGGACTGGTTCAAGACCGCGGTCTTCTACGAGGTGCTCGTCCGCTCGTTCCGTGACTCCAACGGCGACGGCATCGGCGACTTCCGCGGCCTGATCGAGAAGCTGGACTACCTGGCGTGGCTGGGGGTGGACTGCCTGTGGGTGCCGCCGTTCTTCACCTCGCCGCTGCGCGACGGTGGCTACGACGTCGCCGACTACACCAACATCCTGCCCGAGTGCGGCACCGTGGAGGACTTCCACGACTTCCTCGACGAGTGCCACCAGCGCGGCATCCGGGTGATCATCGACTTCGTCATGAACCACACCAGTGACGCCCACCCGTGGTTCCAGGCCAGCCGCAACGACCCCGACGGGCCGTACGGCGACTTCTACGTCTGGTCGGACACCGACGAGCTCTACGAGGACGCGCGCATCATCTTCGTCGACACCGAGCCCTCGAACTGGACCTTCGACCCGGTCCGCGGCCAGTACTACTGGCACCGGTTCTTCCACCACCAGCCCGACCTCAACTTCGACAACCCCGCGGTGCAGCAGGCCATGCTCGACGCCATGGGCTTCTGGCTCGACATGGGCCTGGACGGGTTCCGGCTCGACGCCGTTCCCTACCTCTTCGAGCGGCCCGGCACCAACGGCGAGAACCTCCCCGAGACCCACGACTTCCTCAAGGTGTGCCGCCGCTTCGTCGACGAGAACTACCCCGGCCGAGTGCTGCTGTGCGAGGCCAACCAGTGGCCCAGCGACGTGGTCGAGTACTTCGGCGACCCCGAGGTCGGCGGCGACGAGTGCCACATGGCGTTCCACTTCCCCGTCATGCCGCGCATCTTCATGGCCGTGCGCCGGGAGTCGCGGTTCCCGATCTCGGAGATCCTCGAGCAGACGCCCGCGATCCCCGAGAACTGCCAGTGGGGCATCTTCCTGCGCAACCACGACGAGCTGACCCTGGAGATGGTCACCGACGAGGACCGCGACTACATGTGGGACGAGTACGCCAAGGACCCCCGCATGAAGGCCAACATCGGCATCCGCCGCCGGCTGGCGCCGCTGCTGGAGAACGACATCAACCAGATCGAGCTGTTCACCGCTCTGCTGCTGTCGCTGCCCGGCTCCCCGGTCCTCTACTACGGCGACGAGATCGGGATGGGCGACAACATCTGGCTCGGCGACCGCGACGGCGTCCGCACGCCGATGCAGTGGACCCCGGACCGCAACGCCGGCTTCTCGGCGGCCACCCCCGGCAAGCTGCACCTGCCGACGGTCCAGGACCCCGTCTACGGCTACCAGTCGGTCAACGTGGAGGCCCAGCTGGCCAACTCCTCCTCGCTGCTGCAGTGGACGCGCCGGATGATCCACGCCCGCCGCCAGCACCCGTCGTTCGGGCTCGGGGACTTCACCGACCTGGGGGGCTCCAACCCCACCGTCCTCTCCTACGCCCGCTCCCACACCGACGCCCAGGGGAACCGCGAGGTCATCCTGTGCGTCAACAACCTCTCCCGCTTCCCCCAGCCGGTCGAGCTCGACCTGCGTCAGTACGAGGGCATGGTCCCGGTCGAGATGCTGGGCGGTGTGCCGTTCCCGGCCATCGGCGAGATGCCCTACCTGCTGACCGCGGGTGGGTACGGCTTCTACTGGTTCCAGCTCACCGAGCCGATACACGAGGAGGGGCACGCATGAGCGCACACGAGGACCTCATGTCACTGCTGAGCGGCGCACGCTGGTTCGGCGGGAAGGGGCGCCAGGCATCCGTGACGGGCACCCGCCGCCTGGGCGTGGTGCCAGGCGACGGACCCTCGGTGGTGATCGACCTGGTGCAGGTGGAGTACCCCGACGGCGGCGGGCCGGACCTCTACCAGGTGCCCCTCTCCCTCTACGAGCACCCCCAGGAGCGTCTGGACCACGCCCTGGTGGGTGTCTGGGAGGACCCGGACTTCGGGTGGGTGCACGCCTACGACGCGCTGCACGACCGCGACGCCATGGCGCTCTGGCTCCACTCGTTCGCCGCGGAGCCGGCCCCCCAGGGCGACCTGCTGTTCCACCGGGTGCCCGGTCACGAGCTGGACCTGGAGGCGCACTCCACGCTGTTCACCGGCGAGCAGTCCAACTCCTCGGTCCGCTTCGGCGAGGACGCGGTGCTCAAGGTGTTCCGCAAGGTCACCCCGGGGGTGAACCCCGACATCTCCATCCACGAGGTGCTCACCCGGGCCGGGTCCGACCACGTGGCGGCCCTCTACGGCTGGCTCGACGTGGTCGACGCGGAGTCCGACGCCGTGATCCAGCTGGCGATGCTCCAGCAGTTCCTGCGCACCGCCAGCGACGGCTGGGAGCTGGCGCTGGCCAGCGTCCGCAACCTCTTCGCCGAGGGCGACCTGCACCCCGACGAGGTCGGTGGCGACTTCGCCGGGGAGGCCGCCCGTCTGGGGGTCGCCCTGCACGAGACCCACCAGGTGCTCGCCGAGAACTTCCCCCGGCTCCAGCGAACCCCCGAGGAGATGGCCGAGCTGTCCGCCACGATGCACCGGCGGCTGGACGAGGCCCTGGGGGTCGTGCCGGAGCTCCAGGCGTACGCCGACCGGTTGCGCCAGACCTACGACGCGGTCGCGGGCCTGCGCGACGTGACGGTCCAGCAGGTCCACGGAGACCTCCACCTGGGCCAGACCCTGCGCACCGTCAGGGGCTGGAAGATCGTGGACTTCGAGGGCGAGCCCGCGCGCCCGCTGGCCCAGCGGATGCTGCCGGACTCGGTCTGGCGCGACGTGGCCGGAATGCTGCGCTCCTTCGACTACGCACCGCGCGCCACAGCCATGACCTACCCGGCCAGCGAGGGTGCCGAGCAACGCGCATACCGGGCGCGGGAGTGGTCGGCGCGCAACCGCGCTGCCTTCCTCGATGCCTACCACGAGGGCCCGGTGACCGGTGAGGACCACGTGCTGCTGACGGCGTACACGGCCGACAAGGCGGTCTACGAGGTGCTCTACGAGGCCAGGAACCGGCCCAGCTGGCAGGGCATCCCCCTGGCCGGCCTGGAGCAGCTGGCCGCCCACGACCTGAACCCCGAGTCGAACGGAGAGACCTCATGACCGGACCCGGCGAGCTCGACATCCACCTGATCAACGAGGGCCGCCACGAGGACCTGTGGCAGGTGCTGGGAGCTCACCTGGTCGACGACGGCACCACCTTCTCGGTGTGGGCGCCGAACGCCCGCGAGGTGCAGGTGATCGGCAGCTTCAACGACTGGGACGGGGCCAAGACGCCCCTCGCGGCGATCGGCTCCTCCGGCGTGTGGCACGGCATGGCACCCGGGGTGGGCAACGGCGCCCAGTACAAGTTCCGGATTCTGAGCGCGGACGGCGTCTGGCGGGAGAAGGCCGATCCGATGGCCTTCCACACCCAGGTGCCCCCGGAGACCGCCTCGGTGGTCTTCGAGTCCGACTACACCTGGAACGACCAGGAGTGGCTGCGCCAGCGCGCCGAGCGGCGCCACGTGGACGAGCCGATGTCGATCTACGAGATGCACCTGGCCTCCTGGCGGCGGCACCCCGACGGCCGGATCTACACCTGGTCCGAGATCGCCGACCAGCTCGTGGACTACGTGCGCGACCTCGGTTTCACCCACGTGGAGCTGATGCCGGTGATGGAGCACCCCTTCGGCGGCTCCTGGGGCTACCAGGTGACCTCCTACTTCGCGCCGACCTCGCGGATGGGAGACCCCGACGGCTTCCGGCTCCTGGTCGACCGGCTGCACCAGGCCGGGATCGGCGTCATCGTGGACTGGGTCCCGGCCCACTTCCCCAAGGACGACTTCGCCCTCGCCAGGTTCGACGGCACCCCGCTCTACGAGGACCCGAACCCCTCCCGCGGCGAGCACCCCGACTGGGGCACCTACGTGTTCAACTTCGGCCGTCGTGAGGTGCGCAACTTCCTGGTCGCCAACGCCCTGTACTGGCTGGAGGAGTTCCACGTGGACGGCCTCCGGGTGGACGCGGTGGCCTCGATGCTCTACCTGGACTACTCCCGCGAGGCGGGACAGTGGACGCCCAACGTGCACGGCGGCCGCGAGAACCTCGAGGCGGTGCAGTTCCTGCAGGAGATGAACGCCACCGTCTACGCCCGGGTGCCGGGTGCCATCACCATCGCGGAGGAGTCCACCTCCTGGCCCGGCGTGACCCGGCCGACGTCCGAGGACGGCCTGGGCTTCGGCTTCAAGTGGAACATGGGGTGGATGCACGACTCCCTGGCCTACGTGGAGAAGGACCCGCTGTACCGCAGCCACCACCACGGCCAGCTCACGTTCTCCCTGGTCTACGCCTGGTCGGAGAACTTCGTGCTGCCGATCAGCCACGACGAGGTCGTGCACGGCAAGGGCTCCCTGCTGCGCAAGATGCCCGGGGACCGCTGGAAGCAGCTGGCGAACCTGCGGGCCTACCTGGCGTTCATGTGGGCCCACCCCGGCAAGCAGCTGATCTTCATGGGCACCGAGTTCGCGCAGGAGGCCGAGTGGGCCGAGGCACGCGAGCTCGACTGGTGGCTGCTGGACCACCCCGAGCACCGCGGCGTCCACGACCTGGTGCGGGACATGAACCAGGTCTACCGCGAGTCCCCTGCGCTGTACGGCCGGGACAACTCGCCGGAGGGCTTCGCCTGGATCGACGCGCACGACGCCAACCGCAGCGTCTTCAGCTTCGTCCGCCGCTCCCCCGACGCCGAGGACCTCGTCTGCGTCGCCAACTTCTCCGCGGTGCCCCACGAGGGCTACCAGCTCGCGCTGCCCTCGGCCGGCACCTGGGACGAGGTGCTCAACACCGACGCCGAGGGCTACACCGGGTCCGGGGTGGGCAACCTGGGCCGGATCGAGGCGGCGGCGGAGCCGTTCGGCGGGCAGCCCGCCAGCGCCACGATCGTGGTGCCTCCCCTGGCCACCCTCTGGCTGCGGCGCCAGCCGGCGGCCCGGCCCTAGGGCGCGCGGGGCCTGTGGACGCCGCGACGGCTCGGCGGCCGGCTGGTGCGTCCTCGGTAGGGTTGGCGCCGTGACCGATCCGATCAGCGTGACCGTCGTCGCGCCCGGCGTGGTACGCCTGGCGTGGACGCCCGACCACACGATCGACGAGGTACGCCGCGAGGTGGCGTCCGCGCTGCTCACGCACCCCCGGGTGGAGGTTCTGGTCGCCCCCGAGGACCAGTCCGCGCAGCGCACCGCGACCTGGTCGGGGATGCACCGCGAGGGAGTCCGCCGCGGCGTCGAGGCCGACGGGCGGTCCGGTGACCGGATCGTCTACGCCCGTCTCGCCACCGACCAGCCGGTCGGTGAGCCGGGCGGGTTCCGGGCCCTGCTCAACTCCTTCCTGCCCCGCAAGCGGGCGATCAGCCAGATGCTCATCCGGGACGAGTCCGACCGGGTCCTGCTCTGCCAGCTGACCTACAAGAGCGACTGGGACCTGCCCGGCGGCGTGGTCGAGGTCGGGGAGTCCCCCGCGGTCGCGGTGCGCCGGGAGGTCGAGGAGGAGCTCTCCCTCGACCTGCCCGCGGGCCCGCTGCTGCTCACCGACTGGCTACCGCCGTGGGGCGGCTGGGACGACGCGCTGTGCCTGGTCTTCGACGGCGGCGTGCTGCCCGCCGACGCACTGGCTCGGGTGGTGCGCCAGGAGCGCGAGATCGCCGCCGTCCGCTTCTGCACCGTCGAGGAGGTCCGCGCGCGGGCCGCCGACTTCACCGCCCGTCGGGTCGAGGCCGCACTCGCCAACCTCGGCGGCGGACCGGCGTACACCGAGTCGGGACGCTAGAGGCGGCCGCGCCCTCCCTGCGCCGCGGGGCGGATGGGTGTTGGATGGACCCATGGCATGGGTGACGAACTTCGGTCAGGGCAGCAAGGAGCAGAAGGACCTGCTTGGTGGCAAGGGGGCCAACCTCGCGGAGATGACGAACCTGGGGCTGCCGGTGCCGCCGGGTTTCACCATCTCCACCCAGGCCTGCCGCGCCTACCTGGGTGAGGGCGGCGCACCCGAGGGACTGGTCGAAGAGGTGACCCAGCACCTGCGGGTCCTGGAGCGCACCATGGGCCGCACCCTGGGGGACGCCGACGAGCCGCTCCTGGTGAGCGTGCGGTCCGGGGCGAAGTTCTCGATGCCGGGGATGATGGAGACCGTCCTCAACATCGGTCTCAACGACGACTCGGTGCGTGGCCTGGCCGAGCGCAGCGGCAACGAGCGGTTCGCGCAGGACTCCTACCGCCGGCTGCTGCAGATGTTCGGGTCCACGGTGCTGCACGTGGACTCCGAGCACTTCGCCCGCGCCCTGGACGAGGCGAAGTCGGCCAAGGGCACCACCGCGGACCTCGACCTCGACGCCGCGGACATGACCGAGCTGGTGGCGAGGTTCAAGACGATCATCTCCGAGCAGACCGGGGCCGACTTCCCCCAGGACCCTCGCGACCAGCTCGACCTGGCCATCCACGCCGTCTTCGACTCCTGGAACACCGACCGGGCGCGCCTCTACCGCCGTCAGGAGCGGATCCCCGAGGACCTCGGCACGGCCGTCAACGTGCAGACCATGGTCTTCGGCAACTTCGGCATGGACTCCGGGTCGGGGGTGGCGTTCACCCGCGATCCCGCCTCCGGCAACCAGGGGGTGTACGGCGACTACCTGCAGAACGCCCAGGGCGAGGACGTGGTGGCCGGCATCCGGAACACCGTCTCGCTGGCCGACTTCTCCGAGATCGACCGCCGCTCGCACGACGAGCTGCTGGAGATCATGGCCACCCTCGAGCGCCACTATCGCGACATGTGCGACATCGAGTTCACCGTGGAGGAGGGCAAGCTCTGGATGCTGCAGACCCGGGTCGGCAAGCGCACCCCGGAGGCGGCGTTCCGCATCTCCCAGCACATGGTGGACGAGGGCATGATCGACGCCGACGAGCAGCTGCGCCGGGTCACCGGCGACCAGCTCGCCAGCCTGATGTTCCCCCGGTTCGACGCCTCCGCCGAGCGTGAGCTGATCGCTCGCGGGATGAACGCCTCCCCCGGCGCGGCCGTCGGCAGGGCCGTCTTCGACTCGGTCGCCGCCGTGGAGTGGGCCGGGCGCGGCGAGCCGGTGATCCTGGTGCGCAAGGAGACCAACCCCGACGACCTGTCCGGGATGGTGGTCGCCGAGGGCATCCTCACCAGTCGCGGCGGCAAGACCAGCCACGCGGCCGTGGTGGCCCGGGGCATGGGCCGCACCTGCGTGTGCGGGGCGGAGAGCCTCGACGTCGACGTCGAGGCGAAGCAGGCGCGCATCCGCGACGGCGGGGTCATCAATGAGGGCGACACCATCTCGATCGACGGCGCGACCGGTGAGGTCTTCCTCGGGGCGGTCCCGGTCTCGCCCTCCCACGTGGTGCGGCACTTCGAGGGCGAGGAGGTCGCCGAGCACGTGGTGACCGCCGTCGCCAACGTGATGAAGCAGGCGGACTCCCGGCGCCGGCTGCGGGTCCGGGCCAACGCGGACACCCCGGAGGACGCCGCACGGGCGCGCAGGTTCGGCGCCGAGGGCATCGGGCTGTGCCGCACCGAGCACATGTTCCTGGGCGAGCGACGCACCCTGATCGAGCGCCTGATCGTGGCCGAGGACCGGACCACCCAGCTGGAGGCGCTCGACGCCCTGCTCCCGCTCCAGCGCGAGGACTTCAACGGCATCCTGGAGGCGATGGACGGACTGCCGGTGACGATCCGGCTGATCGACCCACCGCTGCACGAGTTCCTGCCCGACTACACCGAACTGTCGGTGAAGGTCGCGCTGGCCGAATCCCGCGGCGAGGTCGACGAGCACGACCGGGTGCTGCTCGACCACGTCCGCAGGCTGCACGAGCAGAACCCCATGCTGGGCCTGCGGGGCGTCCGGCTGGGCATCCAGATCCCCGACCTGTTCCTGATGCAGGCTCGCGCGATCCTCCAGGCTGCTGCGGACCGGGTCGAGGCCGGCGGTCACCCGCTCCCGGAGATCATGGTTCCGCTGGTGGCCAGCGTGAGGGAGTTCGACGTGGTCAAGCGCGACATCCTCGCAGTGGCCGAGGAGGTCCAGGCCGAGCGCGGGGTGCGGGTGGAGTTCAAGCTGGGCACGATGATCGAGCTGCCGCGGGCGGCGTTCCTGGCCGACCGGATCGCGAAGTCGGCAGAGTTCTTCTCCTTCGGCACCAACGACCTGACCCAGATGGCCTGGGGATTCTCCCGCGACGACGTGGAGTCGGCGTTCTTCTCCAAGTACTTCGACCACGGGATCTTCGACGTCTCCCCGTTCGAGTCCCTGGACCAGCTCGGCGTGGGCGGCATGGTCGCGATGGGCACCGAGAAGGGTCGCCAGACCAAGCCCGACCTCAAGGTGGGCGTCTGCGGCGAGCACGGTGGCGACCCGGTCTCGATCCACTTCTTCGACCGCACCGGCCTGGACTACGTCTCCTGCTCGCCGTTCCGGGTGCCGGTGGCCCGCCTCGAGGCCGGTCGCTCCGCGCTGGGCTGAACGCCCCGCCTCAGAACAGGGCGGAGGCGAGGTTCTGCCGACCCCGCAGCACCCGGGGGTCGTCGTTGCCCACAGCCGCGAAGAGCCCGAGCAGGTGGTCGCGGGCGCGGGTGCGCTCGTCCCCGGCCGTACGGCGGACCAGCTCGACCAGTCGGGTGAAGGCGTCCTCGACGTGACCGCCGAGCATGTCGAGGTCCGCGACCAGGGTCTGGGCATCGACGTCGTCCGGCGCTTGGGCAGCCGCAGCCCGCGCCGAGTTGAGGTCCACGCCGGCCGTGCGCTGCAGGACCCTGGCCATCGCCAGGCCGGCGGCGGCCTCGAGGTCCGCAGGGTTGGCGTCGATCAGCTTCTGGTACTCCGCGACCGCACGGTCCACGTCCCCCTCCCCCAGTGCGTCCTGCGCCGCGGCGTACCGGGGGTCCACCTCGTCGAGGTCGACACCCTGCACGGCGGCGGCGTCCCGCGGCTGGTGCCGCTCGACGATGCCCTGCGTGGTGAGCTGCTGGACCACCTGGGTGAGGGCGGTGCGCAGCTCCTCCCGGGGCAGCACGTCCTGGAAGAGCGGCATCGGGCGACCCTCGATCACCGCGACCACGAGCGGGATCGACGGGATCTGCATGGCCTGGGCGATCTGCGGCGCGGCGTCGATGTCCACCAGCCCCACCAGGAACCTGCCCTCGAACTCGCCCGACAGGGCTCGGAGGTCGTCGGCGAGCTGCCCGCTCTCGGGCATCCGGGTGTGGGAGTAGAAGACCAGCAGCACCGGGGCCGTCATGGAGGACTCCAGCACCTGCTGGAAGTTCTGCTCCGTCACCTCGACCGCGTAGGCACTGGAGCCGGCGTCGGGCTGAGGCGTCGAGCCGGCCCCGGCGGCGGGGGCCGGGGCGGGTCGCTTGAGGGCGGAGAGGTCGATGGCTCCGGGACGGGAGAACGGACGCTGCGTCATGGGCACATTGTCGCGGATCGCTCCACACCGCGCATCCCGGCCCCTGGCGGGCGGACCACTTCGGACCTGCGTCGCCTCAGGCCAGACCGAGTCCCGCCGCCTCCTCCCACAGCTCCTCGCGCACCGAGGGGTGAGCCGCCTGCTCGATCAGGGCGCGCGCCTGCTCGCGCTGGTCGTGGCCGAAGACCTGGGCCACCCCGTTCTCGGTCACCACCGCGCTCATCTGAAACGAGGTGACCGGCTCGTCGACGAGCGGGACGATCGTGGAGCAGTCCGCCTTCGGGTGCCACGACTTCAGGGCGATCAGCGCCTGTCCGCCCTGGCTGTGCAGCGCACCGACGATGAAGTCGGTCTGGCCCCCGAAACCGGAGTGGATGCGGGCGCTGATCCGAGACGCGTTCGCCTGGCCGAACAGGTCGACCTGCAGCGCCGTGTTGATGCTGGTCATCCGCGGGTTGGCGGCGATCCGGGCAGGGTCGTTGGACACCTCGGTGCGCAGCATCTCGATCCGCTCGTTGCCGTCCACCCAGTCCAGCAGCTCGGCCGAGCCGAAGAGGAAGGAGGAGCGGATCGGCATGGCCTGGTCCAGCGCCCCGGCCAGCTCCAGGGCCAGCACGCTGTCGGAGAACATCTCGGTCCAGATCTGCAGCCCTCTGCGCCCCACCAGGCCCCTCATGCTGGCGTCCGGCACCGCGCCGATGCCGGCCTGGAGGCACGAGCCGTCCGAGACCCGGTCCGCCACCCGGGCACCGATGAGCGCGTAGTCGTCGTCGATCCTGCCCGGAGGAGCGGTGGGCAGCGGACCGTCGGCCGGGATCATCAGGTCGATCTGGTCCACCGGGACGAGCGCCGCCCCGCCGGTCCACGGCATCTGCCGGTTGACCTGGGCCACCACCCGTCCCCCACGGGCGCGCGCGGCCTCGATGGCCGCCGGCATCACGTTGACCTCGACCCCCAGGGAGACGTACCCGTTGCGCGGCTCGGTGGTGTGCACCAGGACCAGGTCCGGCGGCTGGGTGCTGTGGAACAGGCTGGGGACCATGGAGAGCCGGCACGGGACGTACCGCAGCCGGGCGCTGCGGCGCTGCCCGGGCCCCACGAAGGAGGTCTCCAGCTCCACCCCGGGCCGGTCGGGCAGACCGTGCTGGCCGTTGAGCGCCCACAGTCGGTAGGAGTCCAGCTCGGCGTCGACCAGTCCCAGCACGTGCCAGGGCGTCGCATGGTTCCCGGTCACCACGATGCGGGGGATGGCGGGCAGGGCGGAGAGCACGTTCGTCAGGGTCACGGGGCCATTGCATCAGGTCTGTACCGCACCTTCACAGCGACTCCGATTCCTGATAGAAACCTCTCACCCACATTCGCTGCCGCGCACGTGGGTCACCCGTTTTCCGCGCAGGCCTGAGCAACCCGCGCGAGGGACTTCCTGGAGGGGATGTCGTGTGATCGACGTCGGATTCGACTTCACCGGCCGGCACGTGCTGGTCACCGGAGGGACACGTGGCCTCGGACTGGCCGTGGCGCAGGCCTTCCTGGACGCAGGGGCCCGGGTGTCCATCACCGGGACCAAGATCCTGCCGTCGCTCTACGACGCCGATCTCAGCCGTTTCGAGTACCACCAGCTGCGCCTGGCCAGCAGTGACGCGATCGAGTCGTTCGTGGAGCGCATCGGTGCGCTCGACGTGCTGGTCAACACCGCCGGCGCCCGCCTCTCCACCGACCTTGCCGAGCACGAGCGGGAGTTCCTCTGCCACTCCGCCCGCCTCGGGTTCGTCGGCCCGCTGCGGCTGACCCAGCAACTGAGACCGCGACTGTGCGCCTCGCGCGCGCCGGGCGGCGGTGCCGTCATCCACGCCGGGTCCACGGCGAAGTGGCTCGAGCTGACCCAGACCCCGGCCGACGCCGAGGCGGAGCTGGTGGCCCAGACGTCGCGAACCGGTCGCGCCTGGCAGCGCCTCGGCTGCCGGGTCAACATGGTGCTGCCTCCCCCGCGGTTCAGCGTGCCGCACCAGCAGCGCGGGCACTTCTCCTCCTACGCCACCACCGGGGACAGTGCTCTCCTCACCCGCCCGCGGACCGCCTCCGGTGTCACGGCGGAGCAGATCGCCTCGGTCATCCTGTTCCTGGCCAGCGGGGGAGCCGCCGCGGTCAGCGGCCAGACGATCCGCACCGACGCCACGCGCTGAGGCGCAGGCGCGCGGCTCAGAAGTCGCCGGCGTCCTCGCGGACCGGCCGCAGCAGCGCACTGACCTCGCGGAGCTGGTCCCGACTGAGCACGCCAAGTCCGAAATCGGCCGAGACCAGGTCGTCCGTCGCGGCCACCACGAGCCGGCGTCCGGCGTCGGTGATCTCCGCCAGCACCGTCCGGCCGTCCTCGGGATGGGGCCGGCGCGCCACCAGCCCGGCCACCTCGAGACGCCGCACGATCGAGGTGACGGAGGTGGGGTGGACCTGGAGCCGCTCCCCCATCTTGCCCAGCGGCAGCGAGCCGCGCGAGGAGAAGACCAGCAGCACCAGTGCCTCGTAGCGGGCGAACGTGAGCCCGTGCGGCCGCAGCAGCCCGTCGAGACGGGACAGCACGATCTGCTGGGCGCGCATCAACGAGGTGACCGCGTGCATCGCGGTGACACCCTCCCAACGGGCCTCCCACTGCCGGGCCGCCTCGTCGATGGGGTCGAACGGCAGGGACATCAGTTGGCGACCCTCGGCCCCCGGAGGCCGGCCCGCTGGACGACCCGCTGGATGGAGTGGTCACGCTCGTTGGCCCGTCCGACGAACTTGATGTCGCGAAGCCCTTGCTCCTGGGCTGCGGACTCGAAGCAGAAGTGGCCGTATCCCAGCACCCGCCCCAGGAACGGCTTGCTCACGGTGATGTCGAGGATCCGCGACAGCGGCATGGTCGCCTGCTGCCGGGAGAACACCCCGTGCACGCGAAAGACCCGCATGTTGGTGATGACGAAGCGGTCCATGTGCTCTCTCATCGCCAAGAAGGTGCCGTGCAGCCCCAGGGCGGCCCCGAGCAGGAACGGCAGCCAGGCGATGTCCGGGTCCAGGAACAGCATGCCCACCAGCAGCGCGGCGGCGCCCGCGAGCTCCAGCGAGGCCCGGACGTACGCCGCCCAGTGGTGCCGGACCTCGTCGACGACGACCTCGCCCTCCTCGCGCAGCAGGTGCTGCCCGATGTCAGGGTCGGTGAACCACGAGGTCAGGCCCATGCCCGGTCCGTCGCAGCGCCAGCGCGAGGCTGGGTCACGTGAGCGCCCCGAAGAAGTTGATCAGGGCCCGGAAGAGCTCGGTGGTCAGCTCCCACGCCTGGCCGGCGCCCGACTTCGCAGCCTCGGCGAGTCCACTGGGGTCGGTGAACATCCAGAAGCCGAGGAACACCACGACCAGCACCAGGATCAGTTTCTTGGCTTTCACGTCCGAGAACTCCATCCACGTCAGGCCACAGGATGCCTATTACTAGCAGGTTCTCAAACACCTGCTCCGCAGGCGCGCCACGATGTGGGCAGGCGCCGAACGTGGCGGCTCTGACGGCAGCGGCGGTCACTGAGCAGCCGCGACCGCGCTGACCAGCCGGTCGGCTGCGGCATAGGGGTCGACGCTGCCACCGACCACGTCGGCCGCCAGGGCGTCCAGCGAGGCGTGCCCGTGCACGGCTGCCCATCGGGCGCGCAACGTGGCCACGGCGATCGCCTCGATCTCCTCCCGGGCCCGCCGGGTCCGGCGCACATCCAGCGCGTCGCTGGAGGCGAGCCACTGGTGGTGCCGGGCGATCTCCGCGGCCACCTCGTCGAGCCCTTGACCCATGCGGGCCACCGTCTTGACGATGGGCGGATTCCAGGCCTCCGCCGGGCGATCGCCCAGGGTGAGCATGGTGCGCAGGTCCCGACGTACCTGGTCGGCGCCGTCGCGATCAGCCTTGTTGATGACGTAGATGTCGCCGATCTCCAGGATCCCGGCCTTGGCGGCCTGGATCCCGTCGCCCATCCCGGGGGCGAGCAGCACCAGCGTGGTGTCGGCCAGCCCGGCGACCTCGACCTCGCTCTGGCCGACGCCGACCGTCTCGACGAGCACGATGTCGTAGCCGGCGGCATCCAGCACGCGCAGCGCCTGGGGCGTCGTCCAGGCGAGGCCACCCAGATGTCCGCGCGAGGCCATGGATCGGATGAAGACCCCGGGGTCGAGCGCATGGTCCGACATGCGCACCCGGTCCCCCAGCAGCGCTCCGCCGGAGAAGGGCGAGGACGGGTCCACGGCCAGCACCCCGACGCGCTTGCCCGCCTTGCGCAGCTGCGTCACCAAGGCGCTGGTCGAGGTGGACTTGCCCACCCCCGGGGACCCGGTGATGCCCACCACGTGCGCCTGGCCGGCGTAGGGGGCCAGCGCGGCCATCACCTCGCGCAGCTGCGGCGACTCGTCCTCCACCAGCGAGATGAGGCGCGCCACGGCCCGCGGGTCACCCTCACGGGCCCGGGAGACGAGTTCGGGGACCGACGCCGCTGAGCGGCGCCGGTCCCCGGACTGTGAGGTCACGCCTGCGGGACCCGGATGATCAGTGCGTCACCCTGACCGCCGCCTCCACACAGGGCGGCAGCGCCCACGCCGCCCCCGCGACGCTTGAGCTCCAGGGCCAGGTGCAGCACGATGCGGGCCCCCGACATCCCGACCGGGTGCCCCAGTGCGATGGCACCGCCGTTGACGTTGACCTTGTCCTCGTCCACCCCGAGCTCGCGCGCCGAGGAGATCCCGACCGCGGCGAAGGCCTCGTTGATCTCGAAGAGGTCGATGTCGGTGACCGCGATGCCCTCCTTCTCGACCGCCTTGGCGATGGCCGCCGCGGGCTGCAGCTGCAGCGTGGAGTCGGGCCCGGCCACCTGGCCGCTGGCACCGATCTCGGCCAGCCAGGTCAGGCCCAGCTCCTCGGCCTTGGCCTTGCTCATGACCACCACGGCGCAGGCGCCGTCGGAGATCTGGGAGGAGGTGCCGGCGGTGATGGTGCCCTCCTTGGAGAAGGCGGGACGCAGCTTGGCCAGGGTCTCGGCCGTGGTCTCGGCACGGACCCCCTCGTCCACCGACACCACGGTGTCACCGCGCCGCGAGCTGATGGTGACCGGGACGATCTCCTCCTCGAAGGCGCCGTTCTTCTGGGCCTCCACCGCCAGGCGGTGGCTGCGCGCGGCGAAGATGTCCTGCTCCTCGCGGGTGAGGTTCGCGGCCGCCGCGTTGCACTCCTCGGTCAGCAGCCCCATCGCCTGCTTGGTGAACTGGTCGTAGAGCGCGTCGTAGGCCATCGAGTCCACCAGCGCGGTGTCGCCGTACTTGAAGCCCTCGCGGGACTTCGGGAGCAGGTGCGGCGCCTGGGTCATCGACTCCATGCCGCCGGCCACCACGATCTCGTGCTCGCCGGCGCGGATCAGCTGGTCGGCCAGCGCGATGGCGTTGATGCCGGAGAGGCAGACCTTGTTGATGGTCAGGGCGGGCACGTTCATCGGCACCCCGCCGTTGACGGCCGCCTGGCGGGCGGTGATCTGCCCGGCGCCGGCCTGGATCACGTGGCCCATGATGACGTACTCGACCTGGTCGCCCGAGACGCCGGCCTTGTCGAGGGCGCCCTTGATGGCGACCCCGCCCAGGTCAGCCGCGGACTGGTCCTTGAGTCCGCCGAGGAGGCGGCCGATCGGGGTGCGAGCCCCAGCGACGATGACGGAAGTGGTGCCTGACATGCGGGTGCCTCCTGTGCTGGCATGGTGGATGCCGCCGAGCCTAGCCCGAGGCGCCGGACACCCCTCTGCTGTCCCTGATGTGGACCGGTGCACACAGAGCCGGGCGCACCAGCCACGATGTGGCCATGAGCGCACCACTGGAAATCCCCGACCACCTGTTCACCGCGATCGACCACGTCGGCATCGCCGTCCCCGACCTCGACGAGGCCATCGCGTTCTACCGCGACACCTTCGGCATGAAGGTGGCCCACCAGGAGACCAACGAGGAGCAGGGCGTGCGCGAGGCGATGATCGCCGTCGGCGACTCCGGCTCGATGATCCAGCTGCTGGCTCCCCTGAACGAGGAGTCCACGATCGCGAAGTTCCTCACCCGCTCCGGTCCCGGACTGCAGCAGCTGGCCTACCGGGTCACCGACGTCGACGCGGTGTGCGAGATCCTGCGCAGCCGCGGCGTCCGCCTGCTCTACGACGCCCCCAAGCGCGGCACCGCCAGCTCGCGGATCAACTTCGTGCACCCCAAGGATGCCGGCGGCGTGCTGGTCGAGCTGGTCGAGCCGGCGGCCTCGGGTGGCCACTGAACCACCCGGCGACGCGACGCTGTGACTATGACCTCACGCACATTCGGTTCGCATAGTGTTACCCGTGGGTAATCTTCGCCCCAGCACCCTGACCCCCTAGGAGACGATCCAGTGCAGAACATCCTCGATGCCATCCTCGCCGGTGACACGGCGGCGGAGGACTTCGCCAACCTCCCGCTGCCCGAGTCCTACCGTGCCGCGACGGTGCACAAGGACGAGGTCGACATGTTCGAGGGCATTGCGACCCGCGACAAGGACCCCCGCAAGTCGCTGCACGTCGAGGACGTGGCCCTACCCGAGCTCGGCCCGGGTGAGGCCCTCGTGGCGGTGATGGCCTCCGCCATCAACTACAACACCGTGTGGACCTCGATCTTCGAGCCGGTCTCCACCTTCGGTTTCCTGGAGCGCTACGGGCGCCTCTCGGAGCTGACCAAGCGCCACGACCTGCCCTACCACGTCGTCGGCTCCGACCTGTCCGGCGTCGTCCTCCGGACCGGCCCGGGCGTGACGAAGTGGAAGCCGGGCACCGAGGTCGTGGCGCACTGCCTCTCGGTGGAGCTGGAGGGTCCCGAGGGTCACGACGACACGATGATGGACCCCGAGCAGCGGATCTGGGGCTTCGAGACGAACTTCGGTGGGCTCGCCCACGTCGCCCTGGTCAAGGCCAACCAGCTGATGCCGAAGCCGAAGCACCTCACCTGGGAGGAGGCCGCCTCGCCGGGCCTGGTCAACTCCACCGCCTACCGCCAGCTGGTCTCCAAGAACGGTGGCGCCATGAAGCAGGGCGACAACGTCCTGGTCTGGGGCGCCTCCGGCGGTCTCGGCGGGTTCGCCACCCAGTACGCCCTCAACGGCGGCGCCACCCCGATCTGCGTGGTCTCCAACGAGGAGAAGGCGAACATCGCGCGCTCCATGGGTGCGGAGCTGATCATCAACCGCTCCGAGGAGGACTTCAAGTTCTGGAAGGACGAGCACACCCAGGACCCCAAGGAGTGGAAGCGCCTCGGCGCCAAGATCCGCGAGCTCACCGGTGGTGAGGACATCGACATCGTCTTCGAGCACCCCGGCCGGGAGACCTTCGGCGCTTCGGTCTACGTCACCCGCAAGGGGGGCACCATCACCACCTGCGCCTCGACCTCGGGCTACATGCACGAGTACGACAACCGCTACCTGTGGATGAACCTCAAGCGGATCGTCTCCTCGCACTTCGCCAACTACCGCGAGTCGTGGGAGGCCAACCGCCTCATCGCCCAGGGCAAGATCCACCCCACGGTCTCGCGGACCTACACCCTCGACGAGGTCGGCCAGGCCTCTCTGGACGTCCACAACAACGCCCACCAGGGCAAGGTGGGCGTGCTCTGCCTGGCGCCCGAGGAGGGCCTGGGGGTGCGCAACCACGAGATGCGCGCCCAGCACATCGACAAGATCAACCGCTTCCGCGGCGTCTGAGACACCGCGCTGCGGCGCCCCGCTCAGCGACACACCCCGGTTCGCGTGACTTCCATCCCGGAGTCAGCGAGCCGGGGTGTGTTAGTTGGCAGGCATCAGTAACACTGGAGAGCACCGCACACCGCACCGAGATCCCAGAAGGGGTGCCCCACCACCATGAGCCGCGACGAGGGCCTTTCCATCTTCGACGAGCAGAGCGATCTGACCGACGACCAGCCGACCCAGCGTCTCGAGGTCGACCCGGCGCGAGAGAGGCCCAAGAGCGTCGCCCCTGCCGAGGATCGGACCCCGACCCAGGTGCAGCCGGTGGTGCCGCCCAAGCGCGTCAACGGCTCCGCTGCCGCCCCCCGGCCGGCAGTCGCCACGACCAGCGCTGCCAGCTCCTCTCCGCGGACGCCGGTGACGGCGCCGGTGGGTCATCCCGCCGAGTCGCTGCCCCTGGTGCGTCGTGGGGGGTACGACAAGGAAGCCGTGGAGCGCAGGCTGGCGCAGCTGGCCGACGAGAGCGCCAGGCTCGCCAGCCGCCTGGCCGAGGCGGAGGCGCGCAGCAAGGCGCTGGAGACCGAGATCGACCAGCTGCGCGCCCTGGCCGCCGAGGCGGAGAACCCGACGTACGCCGGCCTGGGTGGCCGGGCGGCGTCCATGCTGCGGCTCGCCGAGGACGAGGCGGCGGACGTGCGCGCCGAGGCCCAGCGGGAAGCCCAGGAGATCCGGGACCAGGCCCACCGGGACGGCAAGGCGATCCGGGCCGAGGCGGCACGCGAGGCCGAGGACATGCGGATCGTGCAGCTCAAGGAGCTCGAGGACAGCCGCGAGCGGGTGCTGGCCGACGCCGAGCAGGAGCGCACCCTGGCGCTCAGCGAGGCTGAGGACCTGCGCGCCTCGGCGCGTCGGGAGTCCGAGCAGCTCCGCCTGGCAGCCCAGCAGGAGACCAACGACCTTCGGGTGACGGCCACCCGCGAGGCCGAGCAGATGCGCGCCGCTGCGGACCGCGAGGTGCAGGAGGCCCGCCGCACGCTGGCCGTCGAGAAGGAGCGGCTCGCTCGCGAGGCGACTGACCACCACACCAACGCCACGGCCGAGACCGCACGGCTGGTCACCGAGGCGGAGCAGCGGGCCAACGCCGCCGAGCAGCGCGCCCGCGAGGCCACGACCCAGGCCAGCACGATGCGCCAGCAGGCCAAGAAGGAGGCCGACGCCCTGCTGTCCAGGGCCCGGCGAGAGGCACAGCAGATCGTCACCTCGGCCAAGACCCAGGCCGAGTCCGTCGCGACCAGCGGCCACGCCGAGTCCGAGCGCCAGCTGGCGACCATCAGGTCCGAGGTGGAGCGGATGGCCAAGCGGCGCGACGCGATCACCGCGCAGCTGGGTGCCCTGCGCGACGTGGTGGCCAGCTTCACCGAGGACGAGGACTGATCCCACACCCGTGTCGGGTGCGACGACCCGGCAGCCCCGCGCGGGCTGCCGGGTCGTTGCGCGTGCGCGTCGTGACGATCGGCCGGCGCCCCGGCCCTGCCTGCGGCTGACCGCAGGAGGCCGGCCTAGGTGAGGAACCGCTGCAGCACCGCGATGAACGTCTCCGGCTGCTCGGAGTGCACCCAGTGCCCGGCGTTCTTGATCGTCACCCGTCGTACCCGGGGGAAGAGGCCCTCCATGGCCGGGGCGTACTCGTCGAGCACGTAGGCGGAGTCGGCACCGGCGATCCACAGCGCGGGCCCGTCGTACGGGGCGACGCCTGCCAGCCCCTCCTCGGGCCAGCCGCCGATCTCGGCGAGCTGCTCCCCCAGGGTCGCGAGGTTGATCTGCCACCGCCACCCGTCGTCCTCGCGGCGCAGGTTCTGCAGCAGGAAGCCGCGCACCGTCGGGTTGGGCACCGCCTCGCGCAGCTGGCGGTCCGCATCGTCACGCCGCTGGAGCAGCGTGAGGTCGATGGCCTGCATCGCCGCGATGTAGGCAGCGAACTCGCTGGTGTGGCGGTAGCTGACCGGAGACACGTCGACCACGCACAGACGGCTCACCCGCTCGGGGTGGAGCAGTGCCGTGAGCATCGCGACCTTGCCGCCCATGGAGTGCCCCACCAGGGTCACCGGCTCCGGTCCCAGCACGTCCGCGAGCCGGTGCGCGTCCTCGATCAGGTCCAGGTCCTCGGTCCATGCCGAGCGCCCGTGGTTGGGCAGGTCGACCAGCAGGACCCGGTGGTCTGGCAGCGCCTTGGCGATCTGCGTCCAGTTGCGGCCCTGTCCGAAGAGACCGTGGCAGAACACCACGGGCGAGCCGTGGTCACCGAACGACGTGGTGTGCAGCGTGGTGTCGTCCGGCACCAGCGCGCTCAGAAGTCGAACCCGTCGAACATGTCCCCGAGACCTTCCCCGATGCCGCCGAGCGTGTCCCCGATGCCTTCGCCCACCGCGCCGAGGCCCTCGCCCAGGCCTTCCAGGCCGCCGCTGAACATCATCCCCATGAACATCCACTGCATCGGGCCGAAGGCGCCGTAGTAGCCCTGGGCGTAGGGCTCGTAGGCCCGCCCACCCTGCCAGTAGGGCACGCGCTGCGAACCCACCATCACCTTGCGCACGTCAGGTTCGGCGCCGACCCGCACCCGTTCGGCGTCCAGGGCGCAGGCGGGCACGTCGCGCTGGACCCCTCCTGGCGGGACGTAGGCGACGTCGGTCACCGAGAGGCCGTGCCGGGGATCGAAGAAGCAGGGCGGGCGACGGGTGGGCAGCGGCTGACCGGCGACCCGGGCGCGGACGCACGACATGGCATACCTGCCGTCATCCAGGATCTCGGTCACGTGACGCACCTGGTCGGGGGCGGTGAGGGCGTCCGCGGCGGTCTTCGCCGCCTCGTAGGCGTCGAGAGCACGCTGGTAGTCGGCGTTCTCCCCGGCTCCCAGCGGCTGTCCGGCGAGGTCGGTGTCGAGCTCCTGAAGCTCCACGCCCAGGGCGGTGACGTCCTCCTCGACCAGCCGGCGTACCGGCGCCAGCTCTGCCTCCGCCTGCGCCGCCCGGCGGCGCTGGCCGGCCCGCGAGCCGACCACCACGGCGCCCAGCGCCGCGACGAGGACCAGCACCAGCAGGACGAGCTCCATGACGCCACTGTACAAAGCGGGACGAAACGAGGCGGCCACGAGCAACCCCCCGGTGCTCGCGGCCACCTGACCGCTCCGTCCTTCTCGCCGGCCCGTCCCCCGATCGGGCCGCCGCGAGGAGCGTGCTGCTCACTCTCTCCCGCCCAGGCAGCGCACGGCATCGGTAGTCCTACGTAATTGCCCCGGCGCTCGCGATAGATTGCCGCTGTGCTGACTCCTTGCGTGGGACGCGAGCAGGTGCAGGACCTGCTCGCCGTCGCCATGTCCACCTCCCGGTGGGTCACCGTCGTGGGTCCCCCAGGATGTGGCAAGACGCTGCTGGTCCGCCACGCCACCGAGCACCTGCCCGACCGGGTCTGGGTCAACGCGACCGGCCTGCGCTGCACCCAGGAGGTGCTGACGGCCTGCCTGGACGCGCTGAACACCCAGCCGGCCCCCGGGGACAGTGCCGAGGGCGTGCTGCGCCGGGCCCTGGACGGGACCGGCACCATGCTGGTGATCGACGGCCTGGAGACGCTCGAGGAGGATCTGGGCACCACGCTCCAGCAGGTGCTCGACGCCACCTCGGGCGCACGCCTGACGATCACCACCCGTGAGATGGCAGGACAGCCGGGCGAGCACGTCGTCCGGGTGGGGCCCCTGCCGGTCCCCGGCTCCCTCGACCCGCTCACCGGCCCCGCCGTGGAGCTGTTCACGCGGCGGGCGCAGGCGGCGGGCGGGTTCCCGCTCGACCTCTCCGCCCACGAGGCAGACGTACGGCGGCTGCTGCGAGCCACGGGCGGTCTCCCCCTCCTGATCGAGCAGCTGGCGGTGCAGAGCGCGCTCATCGGGGTGGCGAACGTGGAGCCCGCCGCCAGCCTGGCGATGGCGGTGCAGGCCTCCTACGACCTGCTGGACGACGACCACCAGCGGTGCTTCCGCCGGCTGGCGCTGATGCAGACCCCGGTGAGCATCGCGGTGCTGGCCGCCATCACCGAGGTGGACCGCGCCGAGGCCAGCCGTCTCGGCACCGGCCTGGCGCGGCGCAGCCTGGTCGAGGTGCTGCCCGACGGTCGGTTCGACATGCTCTCCCCCATCCGTCGTCACGGCGCCTTCCTGACCGCGTCCACCCAGGACTCCGCACGCACGCGCGCAGCGCTGGTCGCCTGGGCCGACTCGGCGGCGCCGGACCACGACAACGTCGGGGCGGGAGACGCCGCGTGGCTGCCTGACCTGCCCGTGATGCGCGCGGCCATCTCGTCAGCCTGTGCCGACCCGACGACCCGGGACCTGGGCTACGCGCTGGCCAACCGCATCTTCTCCGCCCTGTACACCTCCATGAGGGCGCGGGAGGCCGTGGAGATCCTCGAGGGTGTCCTGGTCAGCGGCGACGGCCCCGGGGTGATCGGGGCCCAGGTCGCCCGCCGGGCCGGCATCGCCGCCTCGGAGGTCCGCGGCACCTACGAGGGACTGTGGCTGCTGGACCGGGCCGACGAGCACGCCGCGCTCGCCAGGGAGCCGGGACTGGAGATGGCCAGGACGGCTTCCATCAGGGCCGAGATGCACCTGGACGCCGGAGCGTTCGACCTGGCCGAGCAGGAGGCCAACCGCGCGATGACGCTGGACCCGACCGGACGCTCCATCGCCCGGCAGGCGACCAGGACCCTGGTCGACGTCCGGGTCGCCCGGGGTGACTTCATGGCCGCCGTGTCCTGCGCGGAGCGCATCATCCCCACCCACGACGCCAACGACGAGCGCTGGATCAGCCTGTCGGCGCGCACCCTGCTGGGTCGCGTCGCCCTGGAGCAGGGCCGCCTGGCCGAGGCCGAGGCTGCGGCGCGGGCGACCGTGGCGGAGTCACGCCGCCTCGCCGAGGACCGGGTCCGGCTGCTCGCCGAGACGCTGCTGCGCCAGGTCGACCCGTCGGGGCCGGTCACCACCAGCGAGCGGGACGGGCTGCCGTGGGCGGTCCGACTGCCCGTGCTCGCCCAGGACGCCCGGGACCTGCTCGAGAGCGGGCATCCCGACGAGGGCGCCGGGCTGGCGGCCGACGTGGTGGTGCTGGCAGACAGCAGCCGGCTGGGACGGGACGCGGTCGAGGCCCGGCTGGTGCTGGCTCACGCCCTGCTCTCCCTGGGTGAGACCGACCAGGCCGCCAGCACCTTCCTCGCCGCTCTGGACCGGGCCGCCTCGATGCCGATGCCGCTGCGGGCCGCGGACGCCCTGGACGGCCTCGCGCTCGTCGCGCAGGCCCGCGAGCAGCGCGACGCCCGGCTCCTCTCCGGCGCCGCCGCCGAGATCCGCCGGCGTCGTCAGGCGCTGCCCTGGGGACTCGCGGCTCGACGTCGGCCGGTTGCTGGGCGTGCCTGCCCCGCGGGCTGGGTGCGCCGCGGCAACCTCAGCGACGACGGTCTGCGGGAGGTGGGCAGGATCTTCGCCCCGTGGTCCCCGCCGACCGACTCCCCCCTGGACGCGCTCACCAGGGCCGAGCGGGAGGTCGCTGAGCGGGTCGCGGACGGCCTCACCAGCCGGCAGATCGCCGAGGAGCTGTTCGTCTCCCCCCGCACCGTCGACACGCACCTGAGCCACATCTACCGCAAGCTCGACATCAACACGCGCGCCCGGCTGGCCGCCATGGTGGTCGACCTGCGCTGAGCGGGCACCGCTCGTCCTGGCCACCTGGGACAGGACGAGCGGCGACTCCGCACCAGGGCTCAGTAGCTGTGGAAGCCCTGCTTGGTCTTGCGACCCAGGTGGCCCTGGTCCACCAGCTGCGCCAGCAGCGGCGCGGGCGTGAAGCCGGCGTGCTTGAACTCCGCGAACAGCTCCTGCTGGATGGCCAGTGAGACGTCGTTGCCCACCACGTCGAGCAGCTCGAAGGGGCCCATCGGGAAGCCGGCGTGCTCCTTGACGGCGGCGTCGATCTCGCTGGCCTCCGCGACCCCGGCCTCCAGCATCTTCACCGCGTCGTTGAGGTACGGGAAGAGCAGCGCGTTGACGATGAAGCCGGCGCGGTCGCCGCAGGAGACGGCCACCTTCCCGACCTTCGCACACAACGCGCGCACCGTCTCGTCGACAGCGGCGTCGGTGAGCTCGGTGGTGACCACCTCGACGAGCTTCATCACCGGGGCGGGGTTGAAGAAGTGCATGCCGATGACTGACTCAGGACGCGCGGTGGCCGCGGCGCACTGCGAGATCGGCAGGGAGGAGGTGGTGGTGGCCAGGATCGCGCCCGGCTTGCAGATGCGGTCCAGGTCGGAGAACAGCTGGGTCTTGACCGCCAGGTCCTCGGCGATGGCCTCGACCACCAGGTCCACGGACGCCAGGTCCTCGCGTGAGGTGGCGCCGGTGAGCCGACCCAGGACCTCGCTCTTGGTCGACTCGTCGAGCTTGCCCCGCGAGATCGCCTTGTCCAGCGACTTGGTGATGGCCGCGGTAACGCCGTCCAGCTTCTCCTGGCTGCGACCCACGAACACCACGTCGTAGCCGCTCTTGGCGAAGACCTCCACGATGCCCGAGGCCATGGTGCCGGTGCCGACCACACCCACCGAGGCGATGTCGTGGCGCGGCTGCGGCTCCGCGGAACCGCCCGCCGCGCCCTCGGCGCCCTCGATGGTCCGGGCGCCCGAGGCGACCAGGCGCTGGAGCAGGTCCGCCGGGTCGTGGAGCTCGTCGCCGGTCTCGGCGAACATCGCGGCTAGCTCGTCGCGCACGGACTCCAGCCCGTCCTGCTCGACGGTGGTCAGCGGACCGACGGGGTAGCCGCAGCCGAAGCGCATGGCGGCGTCGATGTCGGCGCGCGAGGCATAGCCCTCGGCGTACATGCGGATCGCGTGGTTGAGGTAGGGCAGGACGAGGGTGCGGCTGATCTGTGCCGGGGAGGGGGTCTGCGTCATGGCGGCATGATGACACGTCCCTACCGGTCAGTAGCGTCCGTTCAGCTGCTGGACCACGAGATACCGACCACAATGGCCGGCCCACCGTCGCCAGGAGGTAGATTCCCTGCCCGTGAGACTCGTCGTTGCCACCTGCCAGGTCGACTATGCCGGACGGCTGACGGCCCACCTGCCGATGGCTACCCGGGTGCTGATGATCAAGGCCGACGGGTCGGTCCTGGTGCACAGCGACGGCGGCTCCTACAAGCCGCTGAACTGGATGTCGCCCCCGTGCACGGTCCGCGAGGGGGTCGTCGAGGTCGACGGCACCGAACGGGTCGAGTGGACGGTCACCAGCAAGGGCGACGACACCTTGCGGATCCTCATCGAGGAGATCCACCACGACTCCTCGCACGAGCTGGGAGTCGACCCCGGTCTGCGCAAGGACGGGGTGGAGAAGCACCTGCAGGAGCTGCTCGCCGAGCACCCCGCCACCCTGTCCGACGGACTGACCCTGGTGCGGCGCGAGTACCCGACCGCCATCGGCCCGGTGGACCTGATGTGCCGCGACGCCAACGGCGCCAGCGTGGCCGTGGAGATCAAGCGGCGCGGGGAGATCGACGGCGTGGAGCAGCTGACCCGCTACCTGGAGCTGCTCAACCGGGATCCCCTGCTGCGGCCGGTGCGCGGCATCTTCGCGGCCCAGGAGATCAAGCCCCAGGCGCGCGTGCTCGCCACCGACCGTGGCATCGCCTGTGCGGTGGTGGACTACGACTCCCTGCGGGGGATGGACGACAGCGAGCACCGGCTCTTCTGAGCCTCCTGCCGGGTCTTCCCCGTGCCCCTGGCAGGGCGCCGTCGAGAGGGCTAGCGTCTTGACCCCCACTCGACGCACCCACGGGAGACGCGATGACCTCCAGGCTCAACCCCTACCTCAACTTCGACGGCCGGGCCCGCGAGGCACTGGACTTCTACCGAGGCGTGCTGGGCGGCGAGCTGCACCTGAGCACCTTCGGGGAGTACGGCGACCCCGCGGCACCGGGGGCGGACCGGGTCATGCACGGCCAGCTCGAGACGCCCGACGGCTTCACCCTGATGGTGGCCGACCTGCCGCCGGGCGAGACCCACTCGGTGGGCACCAACATCCAGGTCAGCCTCAGTGGGGACGACGCCGAGGCGCTGCGCGGCTACTTCGCGGCGCTCGGGGACGGCGGCACCGTCACGGTGCCGCTGGAGAAGCAGATGTGGGGCGACGAGTTCGGCATGCTCACCGACCGGTTCGGGATCGGCTGGATGGTCAACGTCGCCGGCGACGCCGCCTGAGGCTCAGCGGCGCGCCGGCGACGCAAGCTCAGCCCTGCGTCTCGTCCAAGCCGTTGGCCCGGCGGATCACGTCGACGATCCCGTCCATGATCTCGGTCAGACCGAAGTCCTTGGGGGTGTAGACCGCGGCCACTCCCTGCTCGATCAGCGCCCGGCCGTCGGAGTCGGGGATGATGCCGCCGACGATCACCGGCACGTCGTCCAAGCCGGCCTCGCGCAGGCCGGTCAGGACCGAGGGCACCAGCTCCATGTGGGAGCCGGAGAGGATCGAGAGCCCGACACAGTGCACGTCCTCGGCCACCGCCGCCGCCACGATCTGCTCCGGGGTCAGCCGGATCCCCTGGTAGATGACCTCGAAGCCGGCGTCCCGCGCGCGGACCGCGACCTGCTCGGCACCGTTGCTGTGACCGTCCAGGCCCGGCTTGCCCACCAGCAGCCTGAGACGGCCGCCCAGCTGCTCGCCGGTCTCCTTGACGCGGTCCCGGACCGCCGTCAGCTCGACGCCGGCCTCGGCCGCGCCTACGGCGCCGGAGACACCGGTGGGGGCGCGGAACTCGCCGAAGACCTCGCGCAGCGTGCCGGCCCACTCCCCGGTGGTCGCGCCGGCGCGGACGGCGGCCAGCGTGGCGTCCATCAGGTTGACCTCGGTCTTGGCGTCGGCGGCCAACCGCTCCAGGGCTGACTTCACCTCGTCCTCGTCACGCTCGGCCTTCCAGGCGCTGAGGCTGTCCAGGGCGGACCGCTCGGCCTGCGGGTCGGCCGCCATGATGGCACCGTCCAGGTCGGCGGTGAGCGGGGACGGCTCGGTGGTCTCGAACTTGTTGACCCCGACGATGATCTCCTCGCCGGCCTCGATCCGGCCCCGGCGTGCGGCGTGGGCCGAGACGAGCGCGGACTTCATGTAGCCCGACTCCACGGCCGCGATCGCCCCGCCCATGGCTTGGACGCGGTCCATCTCCTCCTTCGCGCCCGCCACCAGCTCGGCCACCTTGGCCTCGATGACGTGGCTGCCCTCGAAGATGTCCTCGTACTCGAGCAGGTCGGACTCGAAGGCCAGCACCTGCTGCAGCCGCAGGGACCACTGCTGGTCCCACGGGCGGGGCAGGCCCAGGGCCTCGTTCCACGCCGGGAGCTGCACGGCGCGCGCCCGGGCGTTCTTCGACAGCGTCACGCCCAGCATCTCCAGCACGATGCGCTGCACGTTGTTCTCCGGCTGCGCCTCGGTCAGGCCCAGTGAGTTCACCTGCACCCCGTAGCGGAACCGTCGCATCTTGGGGTCCGTCACGCCGTACCGGTCCCGGGTGATCTCCTCCCACAGCTGCACGAACGCGCGCATCTTGCAGGTCTCCTCGACGAAGCGCACCCCGGCGTTGACGAAGAAGGAGATCCGACCCACGACGCGCTCGAAGTCCTCCTCGGAGACCTGCCCCGAGGCCTTGACCTGGTCCAGCACGGCGATGGCCGTGCACAGGGCGTAGGCGAGCTCCTGCGCGGGCGTGGCACCGGCCTCCTGCAGGTGGTAGCTGCAGATGTTGATCGGGTTCCAGCGAGGGATCTGGTTGACCGTGTACGCGATCGTGTCCGCGGTCAGCCGCAGCGAGTGCTCCGGGCCGAACACGTAGGTGCCCCGGGAGAGGTACTCCTTGATGATGTCGTTCTGGGTGGTGCCTGCCAGCTGCGCGGCGACCTCGGTGGGGTCGAGATCGGGGTTCTGCTCCTCGGCGACCACCTGGTACATCGCCAGCAGCCACATCGCGGTGGCGTTGATCGTCATCGAGGTGTTCATCGCGGTGAGCGGGATGTCCTCGAACAGCCGACGCATCTCGCCCAGGTGCGGGACCGGGACACCCACCTTGCCCACCTCGCCACGACTCAGCGGGGAGTCCGGGTCGTAGCCGGTCTGGGTGGGCAGGTCGAACGCGACCGACAGTCCCGTCTGGCCCTTGGCCAGGTTCTTGCGGTAGAGCGCGTTGGACGCGGCGGCGGTGGAGTGGCCGGCGTACGTGCGCATCACCCAGGGACGGTCCTTGGAGTGCTGGGGGTCAGTCATAGGGGTGATGTTAGGCCCCGCTCGACCTGTGCACGCGTGGTCTCGCTGTGGGAAACAGCACTCATGCGCTCGCGGCGTGCCGCTCCACCTCGACGACCCGGACGAGCCGCGAGATGTGCAGCATCCGGCGGACCGCGGGACTGCAGCCGCGCAGGGTCAGGTGATGCCCTTGGCGCGCCGCACGACGGGTCGCGACGGCCAGCAGCCTGAGGGCGGTCACGTCGACGGCGCCGACGCAGCTCAGGTCGACCACGACGTCCTCGGGGTGCTGCCCGAGGTGCTGGTAGAGGGCGTCGCGCACCTGCCACGTGCTGCGTACGTCGAAGTCCCCGCTCAGCTCGAGGGTCGATCCCTTCGTGACGATCTCCATGTCCCGCTCCCCTCCGACGCCCGAACGCCGGTGTGTTGGAGGCCTCCCCCGAGGCCTCCACCGATCGGTCACCCCGCCCCGATGCGAGGTGGACTCGATCCCTATGACGTCGTTCGTACCCGAAAAGGTTGCACCGCCGCCAGCGCTTTCCTTGGCGGGTCGACGCCGGCGACGATAATCGGACACGCAGTTACACGACCATTCGGTAATGTGACGCATGTTACATCTGTGACTTGCTTGTTCGGGGGAGGCTGGCGGCGATTCCCGACCCTGCGTACGGCGATAGGCTCGCGATCATGGTCAACCTCACCCGCATCTACACCCGCACCGGCGATGCCGGCACCACCCGACTCGGCGACATGAGCGAGACGTCGAAGACCGACTCCCGTCTCGCCGCGTACGCCGATGTGGACGAGGCCAACGCCAGTCTCGGAGTGGCACTGGCCCTCGGCGGGCTCGCCGAGGACGTGCAGCGGGTGGTCACCCGCGTCCAGAACGACCTGTTCGACGTGGGCGCGGACTTCTGCACCCCGGTGGTCGCCGTGCCGGAGTATCCCCCGCTGCGCATCGAGCAGGACTACATCGACCGCCTCGAGGGCTGGTGCGACCAGTACAACGCCGAGCTCCCCAGCCTCCGCTCCTTCATCCTCAACGGAGGGACCCCCGGCGCCGCGCACCTGCACGTCGCACGTACGGTCGTACGGCGGGCCGAGCGGTCCGCGTGGGCGGCGTGGTCGGAGCACGAGGAGACGATGAACGTGCTGGCCATCAAGTACCTCAACCGGCTCTCGGACCTGCTCTTCATCCTGGCCCGGCACGCCAACGCCGAGCGCGGCGACGTGCTCTGGGTCCCTGGCGGCGAGCGCTGAGGCGGCTCAGCGCAGTGGCTTCAGGTCCCAGTTCGTCCCAGGGGGCCCGGCCTCGAGCCACGCCTGGAACCCGGTGAGCGACGAGGAGCTCATCGCCAGCTCGAGGCTGCCGCCGGTGGTGCTGCAGGCCACCACGACGTGATCGGCGTACAACGCGGTCCGCTCGGGTCCCGACGGCGTCCGCTTGCCCGAGAAGCTGATGTCGTCCCGCCGCCACACGTACTTCGGCGACGGTGAGAGGGAGAAGACCCGGAACCACTCCAGGGAGTCGCCGCTGTAGCGGCCCACCCCGAGCAGCCAGCCGCGTCCGGGCTTGCCGGTCCGCGCCCGAACGCTCAGCTCGAACGTGCCGCCGTTGCGGGCCAGGACGCGCCGACGCGCGATCAGCGCGACCCCGTAGAGGAGCACGGAGACCAGGAGCGCGCCCAGCACGTCGAGCAGGACGATCCAGAACTCCAACCAAACCTCCTCGGTCACGACCCCGTGCGTTAAATGCAGCAAGGTGAGCACACGGCGTGCGTGTGCTCACCCTACTGGTGCGTCTCAGCAGCTGATCAGGACGCCTGCTCCACCGCGCGGATCCGGGCCTCGGCCCGGCGCACGGCCTCGGCCGCCTCGTCGTCGAACTCTCCAGCGGCATGGGCCCGCTCGAGGTCCTTGCGTGCCTTCTCCAGGTCGATCTCGTGCGACATCTCCGCCCGCTCGGACAGGATGGACACCCGGTTCTCGGCCACCGACAGGAAGCCGGCGTCCACCGCGGCCACCCAAGTCTCACCATCCGCGGTCTGGACGTCCACGACACCCTCGATGACCACCGACAGCATCGGCGCGTGGTTCGGCAGGATGCCGACGTCGCCACCGATGGTCCGCGCGATCACCAGCTTCGCCTCCCCCGACCACACCAGGCGGTCGGCGGCGACGAGCTCCACGTGAAGCAGCGAGTCAGACATCACAGGGACTTCTGGATCGCTGCCCACTGGCGCTCGACGTCGTCGAGCCCACCGCACATGAAGAAGGCCTGCTCGGCCACGTGGTCGTACTCACCGTTGGCGATCTTGTTGAACGCCTCGATGGTGTCGGCCACGGGGACCGTGGAGCCCTCGATGCCGGTGAACTGCTTGGCCACGTAGGTGTTCTGCGACAGGAACCGCTGGATGCGGCGGGCGCGGGACACGATGACCTTGTCCTCCTCGGACAGCTCGTCCACACCGAGGATCGCGATGATGTCCTGCAGCTCCTTGTTGCGCTGCAGGATCGCCTTCACCCGGATGGCCGCGTTGTAGTGGTCCTGACCGATGTACTGCGGGTCCAGGATCCGCGAGGTCGAGGTCAGCGGGTCCACGGCCGGGTAGATACCCAGCGAGGCGATCTCCCGGGAGAGCTCGGTGGTCGCGTCCAGGTGCGCGAAGGTGGTCGCCGGTGCCGGGTCGGTGTAGTCGTCGGCCGGCACGTAGATCGCCTGCATCGAGGTGATCGAGTGACCACGCGTGGAGGTGATGCGCTCCTGCAGCTGACCCATCTCGTCGGCCAGGTTGGGCTGGTAGCCCACCGCGGAGGGCATGCGGCCCAGCAGCGTGGAGACCTCCGAGCCGGCCTGGGTGAACCGGAAGATGTTGTCGATGAAGAGCAGCACGTCCTGCTTCTGCACGTCGCGGAAGTACTCCGCCATGGTCAGCGCCGACAGCGCGACCCGCAGGCGGGTGCCCGGCGGCTCGTCCATCTGGCCGAAGACGAGGGCGGTCTGGCCGATGACGCCGGCCTCCTCCATCTCCACGATCAGGTCGTTGCCCTCACGGGTGCGCTCGCCGACACCGGCGAACACCGAGACGCCACCGTGGTCCTTGGCGACCCGGGCGATCATCTCCTGGATCAGCACCGTCTTGCCCACCCCGGCACCACCGAACAGGCCGATCTTGCCGCCCTGCACGTAGGGGGTGAGCAGGTCGATGACCTTGATGCCGGTCTCGAACATCTGGGTCTTGGACTCCAGCTGGTCGAACGCCGGCGCCTTGCGGTGGATGCCCCAGCGCTCGTTGATCTCGAGCTTCTCGCCCTCGGCGAGGTTGAGGCAGTCCCCGGTGGTGTTGAACACCCGGCCCAGGGTCACGTCGCCCACGGGCACGGTGATCGGCCCGCCGGTGTCGATGACCTGGCCGCCGCGGACCAGCCCGTCGGTCGGCTTCATGGAGATCGCGCGCACCATGCCGTCACCGATGTGCTGAGCAACCTCGGCGGTGATGGTCTGGGTCTCGCCGTTGAGCTCGAAGGTGATCTTCAGGGCGTTGTAGATCTCGGGCATCTGGTCGGTCGGGAACTCGATGTCCACGACAGGACCGATGACGCGGGAGATCCGGCCGGTGCCGGCCTGGCCACCCGCCGTGTTCGTCTCTTCAACAGTGGCAGTCATGTCTCTCTCACTCATTCCCGGCGTTGGCGTCGGCAAGGGCGTTGACGCCACCGACGATCTCGCTGATTTCCTGGGTAATGCCGGCCTGGCGGGCCTGGTTGGCAATTCGCTTGTACTTCTTGATCAGCTCGTCAGCGTTGTCAGTCGCCGCCTTCATCGCCTTCTGACGGGCTGCGAGCTCGGAAGCCGCAGCCTGCAGAAGACAGAAGAAGATCCGGCTCTGGACGTACTTGGGGAGCAGTGCGTCGAGCACCTCCTCGGCGGAGGGCTCGAACTCGTACAGCGGCAGCAGGTCGTTCTTCTCGGGCACGTCGGTGCCCTCGATGACCTCCAGCGGCAGCATCCGCGTGGCCGTCGGCTCCTGGACCAGCATCGACCGGAAGCGGGTGAAGACCACGTGCACCTCGTCGACAGCGGGCGGGCGGCCCTCCTCGGCCTCCTCGTCGACGTCCCCGAGGAACGCGTCGATGAGGGTCCGGCCGATCTCGGCCGCCGCGTCGTAGGTCGGCTGGTCGGAGAATCCCGTCCAGGCCTGCGCGACCGGGCGCTGGCGGAACTTGTAGTACGCCTCCGCCTTGCGCCCCGTGACGTAGAGGTCGACCTCCTTGCCGTCCTGCTTGAGTCGCTGGACCAGCCGCTCGGCCTCCTTGAGCACGCTCGAGGAGTACGCGCCGGCCAGACCACGGTCGCTGGTCACGACCAGGACCGCCGCACGACGCGGGTTCTCCGGGTCGGTGGTCAACGGGTGGTTGACCCGCGAGTGCGTCGCGAGCGCCGACACTGCGCGGGTCAGCTCCCGGGCGTAGGGCGCTGCGCCCTGCGCCCGCTGCTGGGCCTTGACGATGCGGGACGCGGCAATGAGCTCCATGGCGCGCGTGATCTTCTTCATCGACTCCGTCGACTTGATCCTCGCGCGGTACTCACGTACCGAGAGAGCCATCTCCTCAGCCCCGCTTCTGCTTGACGATCTGCTCCTGGTCGACGTCGGCGTCCTCGAGTGCCTCGTGCACCTCACGACCAGCCTTGATGGAGTGCCCGTCCGAGGTCTCGAACTGGTCCAGGAAGGTCTCGTAGGCCACAGCGAGCTGGTCGGCCGTCGAGTCCTCGAACTTACCGGACTCGCGGATACCCGCAAGGATGCCCTCGTGCGAGAGACGCAGGTAGTCCAGGAACTCCTGCTCGAAGCGGAGCACGTCGTCGGTGGGCACCTTGTCGAGGCGACCCGACGTTCCGGTCCACAGCGACACGGTCATCTCCTCGACCGGGTACGGCGAGTAGGCCGGCTGCTTCAGCAGAGCCATCAGGCGCTGCCCGCGGTCGAGCTGCTGACGCGAGGCCGCGTCCAGGTCCGAGGCGAACATCGCGAACGCCTCCATGGCACGGAACTGCGCCAGATCGACCTTGAGCGATCCCGTGACCGTCTTCATCGCCTTGGTCATGGCCGAGCCACCCACCCGCGAGACCGAGACACCCACGTCGATGGCGGGGCGCTGGTTGGCTGCGAACAGGTCCGACTGCAGGAAGATCTGGCCGTCGGTGATCGAGATGACGTTGGTGGGGATGAAGGCCGAGACGTCGTTGGCCTTGGTCTCGATGATGGGCAGGCCCGTCATCGAGCCCTTACCCATCTCGTCGGAGAGCTTGGCGCAGCGCTCGAGCAGACGGGAGTGCAGGTAGAAGACGTCACCCGGGTAGGCCTCACGGCCCGGCGGGCGACGCAGCAGCAGCGACACCGCACGGTAGGCCTCGGCCTGCTTGGTGAGGTCGTCGAACACGATGAGGACGTGCTTGCCCTCGTACATCCAGTGCTGGCCGATGGCCGAGCCGGTGTAGGGAGCCAGGTACTTGAAGCCCGCGGAGTCGGAAGCCGGGGAAGCCACGATGGTGGTGTACTCCAGCGCACCCGCCTCCTCCAGCGCGCCCCGGACCGACGCGATGGTCGAGCCCTTCTGGCCGATGGCGACGTAGATGCAGCGAACCTGCTTGTCGGGGTCGCCCGACTCCCAGTTCTTCTTCTGGTTGATGATCGTGTCGATCGCGATCGTGGTCTTGCCGGTCGCGCGGTCACCGATGATCAGCTGTCGCTGACCACGGCCGACCGGGGTCAGGGCGTCGATCGCCTTGATGCCGGTGGCGAGGGGCTCGTGCACCGACTTGCGCACCATCACGCCGGGAGCCTGGAGCTCCAGGGCACGACGTCCGGTGGTCTCCAGCTCGCCGAGGCCGTCGATCGGGGTGCCGAGCGGGTCCACGACCCGGCCCAGGTAGCCGTCACCGACAGCGACCGAGAGGACCTCGCCCGTGCGGCGCACGGTCTGGCCCTCCTCGATGCCCGCGAAGTCACCCAGGATGACGACACCGATCTCGCGGGTGTCGAGGTTCTGGGCCAGGCCCTTGGTGCCGTCCTCGAACTCGAGCAGCTCGTTGGCCATGCACGAGGGCAGACCCGAGACGCGCGCGATGCCGTCTCCAGCCTCGGCCACGCGGCCGACCTCTTCACGACTGGCGGTCTCGGGCTTGTAGTCCGACACGAAGCGCTGCAGCGCGTTACGGATCTCGTCCGGACGGATGTTGAGCTCCGTCATTTGTCTTCCTTACTGTTCGTCTGCTCGAAAGGGGAGTTGGTGACCGACCGGCTCATCCGGCGAGCCTGCGTCGTACGTCGTCCAGCCTGCTGACCAGGGTGCCGTCGATGACCTCGTCACCGATCTCGACCCGGATTCCGCCGATCAGCGACGGTTCCACGACCACGTTGACCGAGACCGGTCGGCCGTAGCGGCGGGTCAGGGCTTCCGCGAGTCGCTGCCGGGCGCTGTCCGCGAGCGGCTGGGCCACCCGCGCCGTGGCGACGTACTGGCCGTGGACCTCGGCGGCGATCTTCTGGTACTCCGCGAGGGCGACCGCGACGGTGCGGTGAGTGCCGGCCAGTGCCTGGTCGGCGAGCACGACGGTCTCGGGCAGGGCCCGACCCTCCAGGAGGGAGGAGACCAGCGTGCGCTTGTCGGCCTGCGAGCGCGCCGGATCCGACAGGGCGTCGCGGAGCTCGGAGGAGTCCTTGACCGTCTGTGCGAACGAGAAGAGCTCGTCGGTCAGCTGCCCCGAGGCCCCCTTCTGCCCAGCGGAGTGCACGACGGCGATGACGCCGAGGCGCTCGAGCGCGTCAGGGAGGTGGCGCGTGGCTGCCCAGCGCATGGTCACCGCCCGTTCGAGGAGCCGGACCGCGAGCTCGGAGGCCTTGCCGCCGAAGAGCTGGCGGACCAGCCCGGACTTCGCCTCGGGGGCGAGGGAGACGTCCGTGGCCACCCGCCGCAGACCGGCCTCGCTGCTCAGCACGGATGCCAAGGAGAAGAGGTCGCTGCCGACCAGCACGCCGTCGGAGCCCGGGAGCTCCCCCTGCAGGTAGTCCGACAGGGAGGCGACAGCGTCGACGGATGCTCCACGGAAGGCCATCAGTTGACCCCGCCCTGAACCTGACCGGACTCGATGTCAGCCAGGAAGCGCTCGACGACCCGGCTCTGCCGGACCTCGTCGTCGAGGCTCTCGCCCACGATCCTCCCAGCCAGGCCGGTCGCGAGTGCGCCCACCTCTGCTCGCAGCGAGGTGACCGCCTGCTGGCGCTCGGCCTCGATCTGCGTCTTGCCGTGCTCGACGATGCGGGCGGACTCGGTCTGAGCCTGGTCCCTCATCTCGGCCACGATCTGGGCACCCTGCTCACGCGCTTCCTCTCGGATGCGCGCGGCCTCGTGCCGTGCGTCGGCGAGCTGCTTCTCCAGCTCCGCCAGCTTGGCGTCGGCCTCGGCCTGCTTGGTCTCGGCTGCAGCCAGCCCGCCCTCGATCGCCTTGGTGCGCTCGGCGAACGTTGTCTCGAAGTTGGGGACGACCCACTTCTTGACGGCGAGGAAGAGCAGCCCGAAGACGACCAGGGAAAGGACGATCTCCACCGGGTGCGGGATGAGGGGATTGAGCTCCTCAGCCGCGAGGGTGATCGAGTTCATGGACTTCGGTCCTTCGTCAGTGCTTGGTCAGGGGGGTCAGAGCACGAACGCGAGGGCGATGCCGATGATGGCAAGCGCCTCAGCCAGGGCGAAGCCCAGGATGGCGATCGGCTGCAGGCGGCCCTGCGCCTCGGGCTGACGGGCGACACCGTTGATGTACGCGGCGAAGATCAGACCGACGGCGAGACCCGGACCCACGGTCGCGAGGCCGTACCCGAGCATGTTGAGAGAGCCATCCACGGCTTCTTCCTTTCGTTGTTCCTGCTAGGAATGTTGGTTGGGCGCAGGAGGGTGTTGGGGGTGAACTCAGTGCTCTTCGGCGACGGCGCCGGAGATGTACATCGACGTCAGCAGGACGAAGACGTAGGCCTGGAGCACCTGGACCAGGAGCTCGAGGAGGCTGATGAGGCCGAACATCAGGAACGCGACAGGGCCGGCGAGCCTGGTGAAGCCCTCCCCGTGCAGCAGGAGGTACTCACCGCCGAGCGCGAACAGGATGAGCAGCAGGTGGCCCGCGAACATGTTGGCGAACAGACGCAGGGCCAGCGTGACCGGGCGGACCAGGATGTTGGAGAAGAACTCCAGCGGCACCAGGAGCAGGAGCACCGGCCCCTTGATGCCCGCGGGCACCGTCTGGTGCTTGAAGTAGCCGAAGAACCCGTGGCGCTTGATCCCGACGCCGTTGTAGACCACCCAGCTGAGCAGGGCCAGCGCGTAGGCGGTGCCGGCGCGGCCGAAGGTCGGGAACTGGATGAACGGGATGGCCGCCATCACGTTGTTGACCAGGAGGAAGAAGAAGAGGGTCACCAGGTAGGGGATGAACGGGGTGAAGTCCCGGCTACCGATGATGTCGCGACCCAGGGAGTTGCGGACGAACCCGTAGCCGGCCTCGCCGACGTACTGGAGCTTGCCCGGCACCATGGCGCGCTTGCGGCTGGCGTAGTAGAGGAAGGCGAAGACCAGTCCGGCCGCCACGACCAGCTGGATCATCGGCTTGGTGACGCCGAGGTACATCGTCTCGCCGAGGAACTGGAACGTCTTGTCCGGCCCGATCGGGGGCAGGTTGAAGTCGGCCGGGCCCGGGGGGGTGAATCCCTCAGCCCGGATCGCGGTCATCCCGATCGCACTCACGCTGTCTCCTGTGTCTGCCGCACTACTGATTCGAGTTCTTGTTCGTTCCGGAGGTCGGGGTCGTGCCGAACGCCCGCCAGGTCAGGTAGAGACCCAGGACTGCGCCGAACACGATGCCGATGCCCACCAGGAACGTCGTTCCCAGCCAGCGGTCGAGTCCCCAGCCCCCCAGTCCGTAGACCAGGACGCCGGTGATGACGTAGCTGAACGCACGCCAAGGATCCTGCTGTCCGCTGGGTTCCTCGGCGTGGCTTGACCGTGAGTTCTTCAGAGCCATCGCGAACCGGACAATAGCAGTCGTGAAAGGTCATCGCGCGCCCGCCTCCTCCCGCTCGGACGCGGCCGGGTCGGCCAGGTCGTAGAGCGGGATGCGCGCCTTGGTGCTGAGCCAGGTCTGCGCCGCGATCCAGACACCCGTGCCGACGATGACGCCGGCTGCCAGCCAGCCCCGGGACACGACCGTTCCCAGGTCCCCGGAGCGATCCAGCGTCGCGAAGACGGCGACCAGGACCGCGATCTGGAGACCGTAGGTCAGCAACGCGACGAGGAGGGAGGCCGAGGGCATCGCGTCCGCCACGACGTGAACCACGAAGGAGCCCAACGCCAGGACGGTGATCACCAGCCCGGCCCCGATCGCCGCGCCCAGGGCGCTCGGGCGCCCACCGGTCAGAGCCGCCAGAGCGACCACTGCGATGCCCGCTCCGACGGCGGCCAGTACGGCTCCCAGAAGCACACCGAGGCCCGGATCACCGGGCTGGCGTTGCGACGTACGGGGCATGTCTGGAGGCCGTCCTGTGGGGGTCTCGGGCATGGTCTCAGGTGGCGCTCGGGACTCCCGGAGCGCTCGTGAAAACTATCACAAGCCTCTCGGGCAGCCGAATCGGCTCACGCCT
This sequence comes from Nocardioides sp. 616, assembly GCF_002930065.1. NCBI lineage: Bacteria > Bacillati > Actinomycetota > Actinomycetes > Propionibacteriales > Nocardioidaceae > Nocardioides > Nocardioides sp. 616. Next base: position 129,121 of record NZ_POAG01000011.1, read on the forward strand.
CCTCGGTCTCCCCCGCATCGAGGAGCAGAGGGCTGTGCACCCGTGGCAGCACGAAGGTGACCACCAGGGTCAGCAGGCTCCCGAGGGCCAGGGCGGCCCAGACCATGGGGCCCGAGTAGAGACTCACCACCACGGCCCCGAAGCCCACCAGCCCGGCCCAGGTCCACATGATGAAGACCGCGCGCCGCTGGGAGTGGCCGATCTCCAAGAGCCGGTGGTGCAGGTGCTGCTTGTCGGGCGCGAACGGCGAACGGCCCGCGCGGGTCCGCCGGACCACGGCCAGCACCAGGTCGGCCATCGGCACCAGCAGCAGGGAGACCGGGAGGAGCAACGGGAGGAGCACCAGGATGCCGGCCCCCGAGCCGTCCCGGCCGAAGGAGGTCTGGGCACCGTCGAACTGGCCGGTCACGGTCAGCGCGCTGGCGGAGAGCACCAGCCCGATCAGCATCGACCCGGAGTCGCCCATGAACAGGCGCGCGGGATGGAAGTTGTGCGGCAGGAAACCTGCGCACGCCCCCGCGAGCGCGGCGCTGAGCAGCGCCCCCGTGGTCGCGAGGGTGACGTGGTTGAGGTTGGAGAGCTGGTAGCAGAAGAGGAAGAGGGCCAGGGCGCCGATCCCCACGACTCCCGAGGCGAGGCCGTCCAGGCCGTCGACGAAGTTGACCGCGTTGACCGTCGCGACCACCACCACCACGGTCAGCAGCGTCCCCTGGGTCGGATCCAGTGCCAGCTGGACCCCCTCACTGTTGGGGAAGAAGTAGAACTTGACGCCGTAGTAGGCCAGCAGCCCCGCGGCCAGCACCTGGCCACCGAGCTTGGTGAGCGCATCGATGTCGAAGATGTCGTCGAGCACTCCCACCGCGCAGATCAGCGCGCCCGCGGCCAGCACCACCCCGGCGTCCCGGAAGACCCAGGTGCCGCTGGTGGAGAGGAAGGGCAGCTCCCGAGCCACCAGGTAGGCCGCGACGAGCCCGCCCAGCATCGCCAGTCCCCCGAGGTAGGGGATCGGCTTGGCGTGCACGTCGCGGTCCCGAACCGCCGCCACCGCCCCCGTGCGCAGCGCGATCTCCCGCGCGATGACGGTGAGGAGGTACGTCGTCGCGGCGGCCACCAGGAAGACCAGCAGGTACTCGCGCATCAGCCCTGACCCGGGGTGTCGGTGGGGCCGGCACCGCCTGACTCGTCGGTGAGCTCGATCTCCAGCGGGGTGAGCACCTCGGCCAGCTGGTCCAGGCCGATCGCGCCCAGCCGCAGCACGCGGCACCCCGGTCCGGTCACGTCCACGATGGTCGAGGCCACGGCGCCGGCGCTGGGACCGCCGTCGACGATCACCTCCACCCGGTCCCCCAGCATCCGCTCGGCCTCGTCGGCATCGGTGGCGGCGGGCTGGCCGGTGAGGTTGGCCGAGCTGACCGCGAGTGGGCCGGTGCGCTCCAGCACGGACAGGATGATCGGCTCGTCGGGCATCCGGACCGCCACGGTGCCATGGGTCTCCCCCAGGTCCCACTGCAGAGAGTCCTGCTGGTGGCAGACCAGCGTCAGCGGGCCGGGCCAGAAGCGCTCGACCAGGGCGCGGGCGAAGCCCGGGACCCGGGTCGCCAGGGCGTCCAGGGTGGTGGCGCTGCTGACCAGCACGGGAGGTGGCATGTCTCGGCCCCGGCCCTTGGCCTCCAGCAGCGCGCGGACCGCGACGGCGTCGAACGCGTCGGCAGCGATCCCGTAGACGGTGTCGGTGGGCAGCACGGCCAGCTCCCCGCGACGCAGGGCCAGACTGGCTGCCTCGACGGCTTCCTCGCGTTCGTGCTCCGTGGCGGTCGCGTGTCGCATGAAGGTCATCGTGCCAGTCGTGCCGTCAGGAATCTCGCTCGCCCGGCCAGGTCAGCGTGGTCGCGGACCTCCGCCCAGCGCCCGGAGGTGGCGAACACCGCCGGCGCGCTCTCCCCCTGGGCGTCGGCGTGCTCGGCACCCACGACGCCCCCGCGGCGCAGCAGGAGCGCCGCCCGCTCCTCCAGGACCCGGATCGCGTCGAGGCCGTCGTCGCCGGAGAACAGCGCCAGGTGCGGGTCGTGGTCACGGGCCTCCGCCGCCACCGACTCCCACGCCTCCAGAGGGATGTACGGCGGGTTGCACACCACGACGTCCACCGTGCCGGCCAGCTCCGGGAAGGCCGTGGCCATGTCCCCCTGGCGCAGGTCCACCCCCGTCCCGGTGAGGTTGCGCAGCGCCCAGCCATGGGCGGCCTCGTCCAGCTCGACGGCATGCACCTGGGCGGAGGGCGCCTCGTGGGCCACTGACGCGGCGATCGCCCCCGACCCGGTGCACAGGTCGACGACCACGGCACCCCGGCCGGTGGCGCGCTCGACCTCGATCGCGGCCTCGACGGCCCACCCGGCCAGCAGCTCGGTCTCCGGCCGCGGCACGAACACGCCCGGCCCCACCTCGAGCTCGAGGTAGCGGAAGGCCGCGGAGCCCAGGATGTGCTGCAGCGGCTCACGGGTGGCGCGCCGCGCCACCAGGGCGTCGTAGGCCCGCGAGTCGCTCGGCGACACCTCCTCGACCTGTACCAGGCCCCCCAGGGACACCCCGAGCACGTGCGCGAGCAGCTCGTCCGCGTCCCGGTCCGGACTGGCCACCCCCGCCTCGCGCAGCCGCTGAGCGGCGATGCGACGAGCAGCCCGAGCGTGGCTCACTGCTCGAGGGACTGCAGACGGGCAGCCAGGTCCATGGCCACGCAGCTGGCGATGATCGGCCCGAGGTCACCGTCGAGCACCTGGTCGAGGTTGTGCGACTTGTAGCCGGTCCGGTGGTCGCTGATCCGGTTCTCGGGATAGTTGTAGGTGCGGATGCGCTCCGATCTGTCCACCGTCCGCACCTGTGAGCGCCGGGCCTGGCTGGCCTCGGCGTTCGCCTCGTCCTGGGCCGCGGCCAGCAGCCGGGCGCGCAGGATCCGCATCGCCTGCTCCTTGTTCTGCAGCTGCGACTTCTCGTTCTGGCAGCTCACCACGATCCCCGAGGGCAGGTGGGTAATCCGCACCGCGGAGTCGGTCGTGTTCACGCTCTGGCCGCCCGGCCCGGAGCTGCGGAAGACGTCGATGCGCAGGTCGTTGTCGTCGACGACCACGTCGACCTGCTCGGCCTCGGGAAGCACCAGGACGCCGGCGGCGGAGGTGTGCACCCGGCCTTGCGACTCGGTGACCGGGACTCGCTGCACCCGGTGCACCCCGGCCTCGAACCGGAGCAGCCCGTAGGGCGCCTCTCCGGGCTGGGGCGTGCCCTTGGCCTTGACCGCCACCGTGACGGACTTGTAGCCCCCCAGGTCCGACTCGGTGGCGTCCAGCACCTCGGTGCTCCAGCCCTTGGTCTCGGCGAAGCGGGTGTACATCCGCAGCAGGTCGGCGGCGAACAGCGCCGACTCCTCGCCACCCTCCCCCGACTTGACCTCGAGGATGGCGTCCTTGGCCTCGGTCGGGTCCCGCGGCACCAGGAGGTGCCGCAGCCGCTCCTCGGCACCGGCGTGCCGCTTGACCAGGCTCTCGACCTCCGTGGCGAAGTCAGGGTCCTCGGCGGCCAGCTCGCGGGCGGCCTCGATGTCCTCGGACAGCTCCTGCCACTCACGCCAGGTGGCGATCACCGCGGAGAGCTCGGCGTACCGCTGGTTGAGCTGCTTGGCCAGCCGCTGGTCCGCGTGGGTCTCCGGCTCGGCCAGCCGCTGCTCGAGCATGGCGTGCTCGTCGACCATTCCCTCGACGGCCTCGAACACGGGCGGTCACCTCCACAAACTGCTTGCACGGACCTGCGGGACACGCCACCTCTGCGGCGCGGGCGCCTGGACACAGCGCCTGGCGACAGGCGCACGAACGACAGGCGCACGGACGAAATGCCGAACGCCGGTCACCCACATGGAGGTGGGGACCGGCGTCCGGGTTGGAGCTACTTCTGGGCAGCCTTGGCGTAGCGGGCCTCGAAGCGGGCCACGCGGCCACCGGTGTCGAGGATCTTCTGCTTGCCGGTGTAGAACGGGTGGCACTGCGAGCAGACATCGGCGTGGAGCTTGCCGGACGGGGCAGTGCTGCGGGTGGTGAACGACGCGCCACAGGTGCAGGTCACCTGGGTCTCGACGTAGCCGGGGTGGATGTCCTTCTTCATGTCAGTCCTTTCGGGGCCGCCGGGTCGCTCCGCCTGCTGCGGAGACGTGAACCGGAACCGACGCACAAGTGTGCCACCGTGCCCAACAAGCGTGCTAATCCGTAGATTCCCCGAGGGCCAGGCGGGCCTCGGCCCGGCGGGCATGGTCCAGGTCACTGAACCCCTGTCGTTCCATCGTGCCCCAGTCGCGCGTGGTCCCCCGGAGTGCCTCGACGATGCCCTGCAGCCGCCAGACCGCGTTCATCTGGCGGTAGCCCAGGTTCTCCTCCACGGCCGCGCCGATCGCCCGGAGCAGGTCGGGGACCCCGCGGTAGCGCCGGAAGCTCACCTCCTCGGCCAGCAGCGAGATCAGGGTGACGAGCACGGCGAACAGCACCGAGGCGGTCAGCAGGATGATCACCAACGGCGGGTTGGCCACGTCCCACCCCGGGATCAGCCACGTCTCCACCGCCAGGGAGCACAGCAGGAAGACCATCAGCACGAGCCCCGCGACCTCGACCACCGGCGCCAGCAGCTCGAAGGCGACGAACCACGGCATCGCGACCATGCCGGCCACGCCGTACCGGGGTCGGAACATCATCCGCTTGTGTCGCCACAGGATCTCGGCCAGGCCCCGGTGCCAGCGCCGCCGCTGCATGCGCAGCACCGCGCGGCTGTTGGGCACCTCGGTCCAGGCCACCGGCTCCGGTACGAAGACCACACCCGCCTTGCGGTCGATCTCGCCGAGGTGGCGGTGCAGACGCACCACCAGCTCCGCGTCCTCGCCGATGCAGTCGGTCGCCAGCCCATCGACCTCGAACAGCACGTCCTTCCGGAACACCCCGAAGGCGCCCGAGATGACCAGCAGCCCGCCCGCCCGGCTCCACCCCGAACGGCCCACCAGGAAGGCGCGCAGGTACTCCACCACCTGGATCCTGGCGATCCATCGCCGCGGCATCTTCACGTCCACCACCCGTCCCCGGTCGACCTTGGAGCCGTTGGCGACGCGCACCACTCCCCCGGCCGCGACGACGTTGCCGGGGTCGTCGGCGAACGGCCTGGCGACGTTGAGCAGGGCGTCGGGATCCAGCAGCGAGTCCGCGTCGACCATGCACACCAGCTCCTTGCGGGAGTAGTTGATGCCGGCGTTGAGGGAGTCCGCCTTCCCGCCGTTGGTCTTCACCACCAGCGCCAGGTTGCGGGCTCCCCGTCTGCTCACCCAGGTGGAGACGATCTCCCCCTGAGTCGGGATCGAGCCCGCAGCCACCAGCGGGACCTCCTGCATGTCGAACTCGGTGATCAGCAGCGCCGAGGTGTCGTCGGTGGAGCCGTCGTCGATCACCACCACCTCGAAGTCGGGGTAGCGCAGCGACGTCATCGCCTGGACCGAGGTGAGGATCGTCGCGGCCTCGTTAAACGCGGGCATGAGCACCGAGACCCCGCGCGCGTGGGGGTCCAGGAACCACTCGTCGTAGCCCGCGAAGGCGAGTCGACGCCGGTACGAGGCGAGGTCGGCGACCGCCAGCAGGGTGAGCAGCGCGAAGCTGGCGTTGATCAGCACCGAGTAGACGGCGAAGACGATGGCCGTCCAGTGCACCAGCGGACCCAGCGCGTGGATCAGCTCAGCCACTGGGCACCGCCAGTCGCGCCAGCGCGAGGGCCTCGCGCACCACTGGGTGCGCTGCGCTGGCCTCCAGGGTCCGTCTCCCGGCGAGACCGCAACGCTCCAGCGCCTGGGCCGCCGCACGGGCGACCTCGATGTTCTCGTCCCTGAGCGCCGCGGCGAGGAACGCGACCGACCCGGGGCCGCCGATCTTGCCCAGCGCGACCGCAGACGTGCGTCGCACCTCCCTGGAGCCGTGGTCCAGCAGCCCGGCCAGCGACATCACCGAGGTGGGTGCCCCCAGGTCCCCCAGGGCGTTGACGCAGGCGATGACCAGCTCCGTCGCGTCGGACTCGAGCGCGGCCTCCAGGGTCGGCACGGACCTGTGACCGCCGACGAGGCCCAGTGCCTCGGCAGCCAGGAACTGCCGCCGCAGCGCGACGCGCGAGGCGTCCTGCGGGGCCGCCAGGGCGCGCGCAAGCACCGGCACGGCCGAGGGGCCGATCCGGTCGACGGTGGCCAGGAAGTCGTGCCGCAGCCGCACCTCGTTGGCAGCGGCGGCGAGGACGGCCTGGACCACCTCGTCGCCCGAGTACGACGCCAGCGCGAGCGTGGCGGTCCGCCGTACCGCGAACTCGCGGTCGACCAGCCCCTCGAGCAGCCGGTCGAGGCAACCGGGGTCGGCGAGGATCCCCAGCTGGTGCATGCCGCGGCAGCGGCGCACCACCGAACGGCTCCGGGCCAGGCGCCGGGACTCGTGGAGCGAGCCCCAGTCACGCATCAGTGCCTGCAGGCGCTCGCGGGCTCCGCCGCGCAGCTTGGGCACGAGGGCGAACGCGTCGTCGTACACCGCACTCCGCTCCTTGCGACCGGTGCGCAGCAGCGCCAGGGTGGCGAGCTCGACCTCCTCGTCGTCACCGGCGGTGAGGAGCAGAACCTGCTGCCAGATCGGCGCACGCACGTTGCGCCGCCTCCCCTCCGAGTGGTCCCGCAGGACCCTGATCACCACCAGGGCGAGCACGACGACGAGACAGGCCAGACCACAAGCAACGGCCGCGTACCACGCGAACCGCTCTACGGTCATCGTGCTCGGGTCAGCAGCGCCTGGACTCGGGAGGCAAGCTCACGGGGGCTGAACGGCTTGGTGATGTAGTCGTCGGCGCCGGAGTCGAAGCCGGTCTCCACGTCGGACTCCTGCGCCCGGGCGGTCAGCAGGATGACAGGGAGGTCTGCGAGGGCGGGATCGTTGCGGATAACCCGCACCGCGTCCAGCCCGGACATCCCGGGCATCATCACGTCGAGCACCGCGAGGTCGGGGCGCTGCCGCTGCACCTCGTCCACCGCGGAGGCGCCGTCAGCCACGGCCACCACGTCGTGCCCGAGGGTGGAGAGCTTGAACTCGACGAGCTCCCTGATGTCGACGTCGTCGTCCGCGACCAGAATCCTTGCCATTGTCCTGAAGGACCTTCCGTTCGATGTGACCCACAGACTAGGTCAACTCCATGGTGGCCGCGGCCGAACGCTCCGGCGCGTGATCCCTTGTGTTTACCCCAACAGGGATAGGTGCGGTGCGCGTTACGCGAGCTCGGTGACGGACGGCGTGCTGCGCTGCACCTGGGTGAGGAAGTCGATGTTGCTGTGCGAGCCGCGCAACCGCGCCAGCAAAAGCTCCAGAGCCTGCTCGATCTCCAGGTCACCCAGCGCCTTGCGGAGCTTCCAGACGATCGCGACCTCCTCCGGGCTCAGCAGCAGCTCCTCGCGGCGGGTGCCCGAGGCGACCACGTCGATCGCGGGGAACATGCGCCTGTCCGCGAGCTCGGACCGCAGCCGCAGCTCCATGTTCGCGGTGCCCGTGAAGTCCTCGAAGATCACCTCGTCCATCTTCGATCCGGTCTCCACCAGCGCGGTGGCCAGGATCGTCAGCGATCCGCCGTCCTCGACGTTGCGCGCGGCGCCGAAGAACTGCTTCGGCGGGTGCAGGGCACTGGAGTCCACTCCCCCGGACAGGATCCGGCCGCTGGCCGGGGCGGCCAGGTTGTAGGCGCGGGCCAGCCGCGTGAGGGAGTCGAGCAGGACCACCACGTCGTGGCCCAGCTCGACGAGCCGCTGCGCGCGCTCGATGGCCAGCTCGGCCAGCATCGTGTGGTCCGTGGCGGGCCTGTCGAACGTGGAGGCGATGACCTCTCCCTTGATGGTCCGCTGGAAGTCGGTCACCTCCTCGGGGCGCTCGTCGATCAGCACGACCATCAGGTGGCACTCGGGGTTGTTGGTGCTGATCGAGTTCGCGATGGACTGCAGCACGGTCGTCTTGCCGGCCTTGGGCGGGGAGACGATGAGGCCCCGCTGTCCCTTGCCGATCGGCGCCGCGACGTCGATGATCCGACCGATCAGGTCCTGGCCACCGGTCTCCAGGCGCAGCCGCTCGCTCGGGTGCACCGGCGTGAACGAGGCGAACTCCGGCCGGTCCTTGGCCGCCTCGGGGTCGCCGCCGTTGACCGAGTCGATGCGCACCATGGGGTTGAACTTCTCGCGCCGCTCGCCCTCGCGGGGCTGGCGGACCTGGCCGACGATGGCGTCGCCGCGCCGCAGCCCGTACTTGCGCACCATCGACAGCGAGACGTAGACGTCGTCGGCGCCGGGCAGGTAGCCGGTCGTCCGGACGAACGCGTAGTTGTCGAGCACGTCCAGGATGCCGGCGGCCGGCACCAGGATGTCGTCCTCGAGGATCGAGGTGTCGGGCTCGTTGCGGCCGCCGGCGCGCGGCGTGGTCCGCTCGCGTCCCCGGCGACGGCGGTTCCGCCGGCTGCCGGCGTCGTCGTCCAGGTCGTCCTGGTCGCGGTTGCCCTGCTGGTCGCGGTTGCCCTGCTGGTCGCGGTTGCCCTGCTG